>NZ_JBFUKP010000009.1:0-206327 GCF_056400765.1 Ramlibacter sp. P4_H7 | reverse complement strand
GTATCGGCCAAGCCATTTGCGCGCGGTGGGCGCGGTCACGCCCTGCTGGTCGGCGGCATCCGGGGCGCTCAGGCCGCGCAGTGTCATGGCTTGAACCATTTCGAGACGACGGGCCAACGTCAGTCTGGCATTCTTGTGAATGTTCATCTGGTTGAGTTCCTTGAGTAAGACGGGGGGTTTGGCGATTCCCAGTCTCTCAAACTCAACTCAGATGGACAGATACAACCTATTGGACCTTCACAGCTAGCGCAGGGTCGGCTGCGCGGTCGCCCTGCCCGCCCGTTTACCGGACAACGCGCGCCCTCTTGCGCCACTGCGATTCAGCGTGGCCGCGCCCTCACGATCCACCCTGCCCAGGCCCGGATCGCGGCGCTGCGATGTCACGCAGGGTGCAGGACGGCGGAAGCCGCACCGCGCCGAGTGGCGGCAGGTTCGCCGAAGGAATGCGCAAGCGCCTGGCGATCCCGCAGCAACACGTGGCGGCCGGACACTTCGAGCACTCCGCGCTGGTGCAGGGACGACAGCGTGCGGCTGACCGTCTCCAGGTTCAGCCCGAGGTAGCTGCCGATCTCGCTGCGCGTCATGCGCAGGTGGAATTCGGTGGCGGAGTAGCCGCGGGCCTCCAGCCGGCGCGCCAGGTTCAGCAGGAAGGACGCCAGCCGTTGTTCCGCGCTCATGCAGGACAGCAGCACCGCGAGCTTCTGCTTTCGCACCAGCTCGCGGCCGATCAGCCGCGGCAGCACTTCGAACAGGGCGCGTGGGTCGCTCCGGGCATCGCCGCCGTAGGGCAGGACGACGACTTCGGAATCCTCCAGTGCGACCGCCTGGCTGGCGTGCCGGCCGTGCGCCAGCCCGTCGAGACCGAGCACGTCGCCGGCCAGCTGGAACCCGGTCACCTGCTCGCGTCCATCGAGCCCAGGGATCAGGGTCTTGAACGTGCCGCTACGCACCGCATAGACGTTGCGGCACGGATCGCCCTGCCGGAACAGGGCCTCGCCCCGGCGCAACCTCCGCCGCACGGGCGCATGGCCGGCGGCCTCCTCGGCCTCGGCCAGGGCGCAAGGCAGGCAAGGATCGTCGCCCTGGTAGGCGGCGCAGCCGGCGGCGGGAGAGCGGTCTGGCTGCATTGCGACGGCGTTCATGCGTGTTTCTCCGATACGCGGGCCAGACCGGCCCCTGGTTCGCGCGCCAGCACGATCACATCGGGGTCGTCGCCATGCTGCAGCAGCAGGCGCTGCACCCGGCCTTGCCAGGCGGCGCGGAAAGCTTCCTGCTCTTCGCCCGAGGCCTGCCCGCGCAGGCAGCGTGCCATCATTTCGGCGGCGCGCGGATGCCCCGGAACCTTGGCCAGGTCGGCTGACACGCCGACGCTCTCGCCGGTGTCCAGGCGGGTGAAGCGCAGCTGCGGTTCCATGGGAACCGCGTACGCCAGCAGTCCCTGCCGCACGAAGCGCCCGGCGATGCCATGGAACCCGCCCTCGCCCGCCGCTCCGGTGAGATAGCCGGCGACGTTGCCGATCACGCCCGTCACGCCCTGGTCGGGGGAATCGCGCAGTTCCACCCGCAGATCGCCGCGTCGCGGCAGTCCCTGCGGGTACAGCGCCTGCAGGGCGGCCCGGGTCATGAGGAAGGCGCTGGCGACCGTGGGACACGAGTGGCCGGCCAGCCGGACGACATCGACGTAGCGGTACTCCAGCAGGCCGTCGCGCGCGGCGCCGAGGAAGTCGGCCAGCGGATCCTGCAGCCGGATCACCGGTACGGCATCGAAGAAGGACGGGAAGGCGGTTGGGGTGGCGTGGTTCATGGGGTTCCATGTCCTGCGGCGTGCAGGCCGCTGGCGATCAGGGGCAGGTCGAGCAGGCGCTCGGCCAGCGGGAACAGGTGCCGCTCTTCCCACTGCACGTGCGCGCGCATCGCGTCGCCCCAGGCGGGCAGGCATCCCGGCTCGCCGTCGCTCAGTCGTTGCACCAGCGCCCGCAGCAGCTCGTGATCCTGCCGGGCGGCGCTGGCCTCGGTGCCCGCACCGGCAGCGGTCAAGGCCGCCAGCAGGACCTGTTCCTCGGCGGTGAAGTGCGGCTCGAACTGCTCGCCCCAGCGACGCAGCACCTGCTCGCGCAGCGCGGCGGGATCCGCGCGTTCCGGCTCGCAGGCCCGGCGCGCGAGCACCAGGGCTTCGTGATGCTCCCGCGAGAGAGGCATCAATTCCGCGGCGCGCTTCATGGGTTGGCCTTGAACATGAATATTGTATGAATGTTATTGTAGGTCAGGGTTGTGGCGAAGGCGACAGTGACCCTGCCCTTCGTGCCGTTGATGCCAGGTCCGAGCGTTGAAACCCCTTCGTCGCATGCGTCTTTAAGATGATCTTTCTATGCATCTTATAATCCGGCGTCCCGCACGAAAGGAGAACCCCCGACATGCCCACCCCCGATCTCTGCACCGAGGAAGAAGTGACCCGGCTGGTGCACTCCTTCTATGGCGGCGTGCGCCAGGACGCGGTGCTCGGGCCCATCTTCGAAGCGCACGTCCGGCAATGGGACCGGCACCTGGCGACGATGGTGGACTTCTGGTCCGGCGCGCTGCGCGGCACCGCCCGCTTCCGCGGCACGCCCATGCCCAAGCACGTCGCGCTGCCCGGACTGGACGCGCAACTGTTCCAGCGCTGGCTGGCGCTGTTCCGCCAGACCACGGCCGCCCTGGGCAACGACGCCATGGCCGAACGCGCCAACGATCTCGCGGCCCGCATCGCCGAGAGCCTGTGGTACGGCTACCAGGCCAGCCGGGCGGATCGCGTCCAGGAGGGCCACGCCTGATGGACAGCGCCATCCTCAGCCTGCTCGCCGCCTTCCTGCTCTCCATCCTCGGGCTGTTCGCCTTCATCTGGTCGCTGCGCAAGGGCCTGCTGGTGGAGAACCCGGCGGCCGCCTCGGTGATCTTCGCGCGCGGCGAAGTCGGCCGCGTGGACGACCCCGCGTTGCCGCCCGAGGGCAGGCAATCGCTGCAGCAGGCCGCCGACACGCCGGCCACGGACGCCACCGACGCTGCGGACCTCCAGGACCGCGTGCGGGCCGACCGCTCGAGCGCCTTCCCCGTCTTCATGTTCGTGGCCTTCGCCTGCTTCTGGCTGCTGCTGGGGTCGGCTGCCGGCCTGACCTCCTCGATCAAGCTGCATGCGCCCGACTGGCTGGTGCAGCAAGGCTGGCTGACTTTCGGCCGCATGCGCACGGTGCATCTGACGGCGGTGCTCTACGGCTGGATCACCAACGCGGCGCTCGGCCTGATCCTGTGGCTGCTGCCTCGCCTGCTGCGCACCGAACTGCGCGGCACGGCGTGGACGCTGCTGGGCGGCGC
The DNA here is from genome assembly GCF_056400765.1 of Ramlibacter sp. P4_H7. Lineage (NCBI taxonomy): Bacteria > Pseudomonadati > Pseudomonadota > Betaproteobacteria > Burkholderiales > Comamonadaceae > Ramlibacter > Ramlibacter sp. P4_H7. The sequence continues at coordinate 202,979 of NZ_JBFUKP010000009.1, read as the reverse complement.
GCTGATCAACACCGGCATCGCCGCCGGCGTGGGCGCCATCGCCATCGGCTGGAGCGACGGGATGGAGTACCTGGAGATCCCCTGGCAGATCGGCCTGTTCATGGTGGCCGGCCTGGTGATGATCATCCTGCCGGTGCTGTTCACGCTGGTGAACCGCAAGGCCGAACACCTGTACGTCAGCGTCTGGTACCTGGTGGCTGGACTGCTGTGGGTGACGCTGCTGTTCGTGGTGGCGAAACTGCCCGGCGTCCACACCGGGGTGCAGCAGGCGACCACCAACTGGTGGTACGGCCACAACGTGCTGGGCCTGTGGTTCACCCCGGTGAGCGTGGGCGCCATCTACTACTTCCTGCCCAAGATCATCGGGCGGCCGGTGCGCTCGTACAACCTGTCGATCCTGGGCTTCTGGACGCTGGCCTTCTTCTACGGACAGGTGGGCGGCCACCACCTCATCGGCGGTCCGGTGCCGGGCTGGCTGGTCACGCTGTCCATCGTGCAGAGCATGATGATGGTGATCCCGGTGATCGCCTTCAGCATCAACATGGGCGGGACGCTGCAGGGGCGCATGCACCTGGCGCGCCATTCGCCGACGCTGCGCTTCATGATGTTCGGCGGCCTGGTCTACCTGGCCTCCTCGCTGCAGGGCTCGATGGAAGCGCTGCGCAGCGTCAACGCCGTCACGCACTTCACCCACTACACCGTCGGCCACGCGCACCTGGGGGCATACGGCTTCGTCAGCATGGTGCTGTTCGGCGCCGTGTACTTCATGATGCCGCGCGTGCTGAACTGGGAATGGCCTTATCCGCGGCTCATCACCCTGCACTTCTGGCTGGCCGCGATCGGCATCACGGTCTACTTCGTCGCCCTCACCATCGGCGGCTGGCTGCAGGGACTGGCCATGCTCGATCCGGCCCGGGCGTTCATGGAATCGGTGACGCTGACGCGGCCCTACCTGCAGTGGCGCTCCGTCGGCGGCAGCCTGATGCTCGCCAGCCACCTGGTGTTCGTCGGCCACTTCCTCGCCATGGCCCTGCGCTTCGGGCCGATGCGCACCGGCGCCGCGTTGTTCGGCCCGGCGCGGCCGCAGGAGCTGGAGCTCTCGTATGGAAAATGAACTGAAGCTGGCGTCGGGCGCGATGGTCGCCCTCGGCGTCGCCACCGCCGCCCTGGTGGTGATGCCCTACCTGCAGGTGCGCGACGTGCCGCCGCCCGCCAAGCTGCAACCCTACACGGACGCGCAATTGCGCGGCCGCGAGGTGTATGTCGCCAATGGCTGCGTGTATTGCCACAGCCAGCAGCCGCGCGACCGCGCGCTCGGCCCCGACCTGCAACGCGGCTGGGGCCGTGCCTCGGTGCCCGGCGACTACGTGTACGACAAGCCGCATCTGCTGGGGAGCATGCGCACCGGGCCGGACCTGTTCAACATCGGCGCGCGCCAGCCCAGCAAGGACTGGCACCTGGGCCACCTGTACCAGCCACGCGCGTACGTGAAGGACTCGATCATGCCGGCCTACCCCTTCCTGTTCGCGGAGAAGGACGCGCGCGAAGCCGAACGCGAGGGCGAACAGCCCCTGTCGCTGCCGCCGGGCCACGGCCCCGGGGAGGGCAAGGTGGTCGTTCCCCGGCCCGAGGCGCTGGACCTCGTCAAGTACCTGCAGGCGCTGGACCACACCTACCCGGTGCTGCCCGCGGCGCCCCGACCCTGAAGCGAGAAGCAGCCGAATGCCCAACCACGCCCCCGCGCCGACGCCGGCGCAGATCCGCGAAACCGCCGACCCGACCGAACGCATCCAGCCGATCCCGCGGCTGGTCGCCGGCGTCACCCTGCTGATGGTGCTGGCAGGGGCCGGCTACATCCTGTTCTCCGAGCCCTTCGGCATGCCCGGCCTCGGCGATCGCCGCACGGTGGCCGACCTGCGTCCCGCCGTCGGCGCCATCGGCGTGGTCGACGGCAAGCAGGTGTTCATGGCCAACTGCGTCGCCTGCCACCAGGCCGGCGGCACCGGCGTGGCCGGCGTGTTCCCGCCGCTCGATGGGTCCGAATGGGTCCAGGGCGATCCGCGCGTGCTGGCCAACATCCTGCTGCACGGGGTGGAGGGTGAACTCGCCGTGAAGGGGGTGACCTACAAGGGCGCCATGCCGGCCTTTGGCCGGCTGGGCGACGCCGAGCTGGCGGCGGTGGCCAGCTACGTGCGGGCGAACTGGTCCAACCAGGCCCCGCAGGTGGACGCCGCGCTGTTCGCCGCGCAACGCAAGCAGAATCCGAGGGACAAGCCTTTCAACGGCGGCGCCGAGCTCGGGGCGCTGGCCGGCCGATCTCCCTGAGCACAAGGACCTGCCCATGCGGCTCGCGCGAATGACCGATTACGCCATCCGGCTGCTGATGTACGTCGCGCAGCGGCCGGAACGGCTGTGCACGATCGCCGAGGTCGCCGGCGCGTATGACATCTCGCAGACGCACCTGATGAAGATCACCAACCAGCTGGCCCTGGGCGGCTGGTTGCAGACCACCCGCGGCAAGGGCGGCGGCATCCGCCTGGGCCGCCCGGCTTCGGAGATCGTGCTGGGCGACGTGGTGCGCACGATGGAGCCCGATTTCTTCATCGTCGAATGCTTTTCGACCGGCCACAGCTGCATGCTCCACGGCAGCTGCCACCTGACCGGCGTGATGGACGGCGCACTGCGCAGCTTCATGGAGTATCTGGACGGGTACACCCTCGCCCAGGTCCTGCCGCCCAAGGTCGATCCCGCGCGGGCCCGGCCGCTGCGCTTCCACGGGCGCAACAAGGCGCTGGCCCGTTGATGCTGCGCACCGCCTTGCTGTGTGTCGCGCTGTCGTGGGCCGCCTACGCCGGCGCCGCGCGGCTCACGCACGGCTTCCAGGCCTGGACCGCCGAGGATGCGCGCCGGCTCGAAGTGGCGCGCTCGCCGGTGCCGGCGCCGGCCGTACCGGTGCAGGGGCCGGGCGTGGCCGCGCCGGACCTGCGGACTTTGCTCGCCAACGAGCGGGACGCCACTGTCGTGGAATTCATCTACACCCGCTGCGAAACCGTCTGCCTGGCCGGTGGCGCGATCTTCCAGCAGATGCAGGAGGCATTGCAGGCGAGGCCGGCGAGCGGCACCTCTGGGCGCGTGCGGCTGCTGTCAATCAGCTTCGACCCCGCCCGCGACGGCGCCCCTGAGCTGGCCGCCTATGCGCAGCGCATGCGCGCGGACCCGCGCTGGTGGAACTTCGTGCGCGTGCCGCAGGCCGCCGACACGCAGCGGCTGCTCGACGCCTTCCGTGTCGTGGTGGTGCCCAGCGGACGCGGCGACTTCGAACACAACGCCGCCTTGCTCGTGGTGGACCGCGATGGCCGGCTGTTGCGCATCTTCGACCTCGCGCAGCAGCAGCTGGCGCTCGACTACGCGCTGCACCTGGTGGATGGCGGAACGCCGTGATGCGGACGTGGCCCCAGCCCGGCACCGTGATGGCGGCGGCGGGCCTTGCGCTGCTGGCGCTGCCGCCCGTTCGGAAGGTGCTGGAATCGAGCATGACGCTGCACATGCTCGTGCAGTTCCCGCTGCTGGTGCTGGCGGGCGCCCTGTTCGCACGGGCCTTGCCGATGCGCTGGCGCCGGCGAGCCGATGCGTGGAACGCGCATGGCTTCGCCGGCCTGCTCGCCGCCGTCCTGGTCCTGATGCTGCTGATGATCCCGCTGCTGCTCGATCTCGCCCTGGTGGATGGGCGGGTCGAGGCGGCGAAATTCCTGGCCCTGCTGGTTTGCGGCGCGGCCCTCCGGTTGTCGTGGCAGCGCGCGGGCCTGCTGGTGCAGGCCTTCTTCCTCGGCAACGTACTGCCGATGACTGCGGCGATCGGGCAGCTGTTCATGGACTCCCCGCTGCGCCTGTGCAATGCCTACCTGCTGGGAGACCAGGTGCGGCTGGGACTGGGACTCGTCGTGCTGGCCGTGCTGGCAGCGGCGGGCGGCATCGCGTACACGATGCGGAAGCGGTTTCTCGCGTCCTGACGGATACCCGCTCCTGTGGGCCGGGCCAGGGCGTGGCAGCCCGCCTGTGCGAATGTCCCCCGCCGCGGGCTGAAGCCCGCGTCTCCTCCTTTATTTCGCACAGGCGGACTACCCCACCCTGATCCTGCGCCGTCGTGGAGCGTCGGCCGTGGATGCCGTGGTGCGCCAGCCTGCAAATTGTCCAGCCGGTGGGCGAGCCCGTCTGTGTTGAGGCGCGGCGCAGGGCGAGAGCGGGGCAGCCCGTCTCGGCGAAATAAAGGAGGAGGCGCGGGCTCTCGAGCCCGCGCCGGGGGACATTCGCCGAGGCGGGCTGCCCCGTTCTCGCCCGGTCCCAGCCAGCCGCGACGAAGCAAAGAAAAAGCCGCCCCTTCCGGAGCGGCTGGATGACGACCAAATGGCCAGCGGCTTACTTCTTCGTGCCGCGCATCTTCGCCAGTTCGTCCTGGGTCTCCTTCCAGAGATCCATGCCGACGTTGCTGGCGATCTCGGCGTTCACCTTGGTCAGCTTGTCGCGCATGCGGCCGGCCTCGGAGGCGGGCAATTCATTGATCTGCATGCCCTTGCCCTTCAGGTCGGCCAGCGCCTTGGCGCCCTCTTCCCGGGTGTCCTTGCGCTCGAAGTCGCGGCTGGCCTTGGCGGCGTCGCTCAGGATCTTCTGTTCGTCCTTGGACAGGCCGTCCCACCACTTCTTCGACACCAGCACGATCCACGGGCTGTAGACGTGGTTGGACACCGTCAGGTACTTCTGCACCTCGTAGAACTTGGAGGACAGGATGGTGTTGTACGGGTTCTCCTGGCCGTCGACCGTCTTGGTCTCCAGCGCGCTGAACAGCTCCGAGAACGGCAGCGGCACCGCGTTGGCGCCCAGCGTCTTGAAGGAGTCCAGGTACACGTTGTTCTGCATCACGCGCAGCTTGATGCCTTCCAGGTCTTCCACCTTGGTCACCGGGCGCTTGCTGTTGGTGAGGTTGCGGAAGCCGTTTTCCCAGTAGGCCAGGCCCACGAGGCCCTTGTCCTGCAGCTTGTTCATCACCTTGGTGCCGATCGGGCCGTCCAGCACGGCGTCGGCTTCCTTGGCGTTGTTGAACAGGAAGGGCGTGTCCCACAGGGCCATTTCCTTGGTGATGCCCACCAGCGTGGCGGTGGAGCCCACCATCATTTCCTGCGCGCCGCCGATCAGCGCCTGCTGCATCTGCGTGTCCGGGCCCAGCGCGGCGGCGCCGATGGCGCGCACCTTCATCTTGCCCTGGGAGGCCTTTTCCACCTGCTCGGCGAAGACCTTGGCCGCGCGGCCCTGGTTGCTGTTCTCGTTGAGGCCGTAGCCGAAGCGGATCAGGCGCGGCTTGATGTCGGCGCTGAAGCCCGCGACGGGCGCGAGCAGCGCGGCGCCGGTGGCGGCCGCGAGAATGGTGCGACGGAGGAGGTTCACTTTTGTCTCTTTCGAAGGGAACGTGGGAGGAAGAAAACTCAGCGCATCCACGCAACCGGCGCGATGACCAGCTGCGGGAAGACGACGAAGAGCGCGAGGATCAGGATGTAGGTCACGAGGAAGGGGTTCACCCCCTTGATCACCTGGTGCAGCGACAGGCGCCCCACCCCGGCGACGACGTTCAGCACGGTGCCCACCGGCGGCGTGATCAGGCCGATCGCACCGTTCAGGACGAACATGAGGCCGAAGTACACGGGATCGATGCCCGCCTTCACCGCGATCGGCAGCATCACCGGCCCGAAGATCAGGATCGTGGGGGTCAGGTCCAGCGCGGTGCCGATCAGCACCAGCACGACCATCATCACGGCCATCAGCAGCCGCGGGCTCTCGACCAGCGGGCCCAGCCATCCGGTCAGCACGGCGGGCAGGTCCGCCAGCGTGATCATGTAGCTGGCGACCTGGGCGCCGGCGCACAGGAACATCACGATGGCGGTCGTCTTGGCTGCGCGCACCAGCACCGGCCCGATGTCGGGGATGCGCATCTCGCGGTGGATGAACAGGGCCACCACCAGCGCGTAGAAGGCGGCGACCACCGCCGCTTCCGTGGGCGTGAACACCCCGGTCTTCATGCCGCCGATGATGATCAGGGGCATCAGCATGGCCCAGAAGGCCTTGGCCGTGGCCCGCAGGCGCTCATTCAGGGGCAGCGGTTCGCCCGCCGGCAGTTCGATCCTGCGCAGCACCCACTTCCACGCGACGACCAGGCCCACGCCCATGATCAGCCCCGGCACGATGCCGGAGAGGAACAGGGACGAGATCGAGGTGTTGGTCGTGACGCCGTAGATCACGAAGGGCATCGACGGCGGAATGATCGGGGCGATGATGCCGCCCGAGGCCAGCAGGCCGGCCGAGGTCGCCATCGGGTAGCCCTGCCGCTTCATCATCGGCAGCAGGATGGTGGCCAGCGCCGCGGTGTCGGCGAGGGCCGAGCCGCTCATGCTGGCCATCAGCACCGCCGCGCCGATCGCCACGTAGCCCAGGCCGCCGCGGATGTGGCCCACCCAGGCCTGCGCCATGTCGATGATCCGCTTGCTGATGCCGCCGGTGTTCATCAGCTCGCCCGCGAGGATGAAGAACGGCACCGCCAGCAGCGGGAAGCTGTCCACGCCCGCCACCAGGTTCTGTGCCAGCAGCTGGGTGTCCCAGAAGCCGAGGACGGCGGCCATGCCGGCGCCGGTGAGCACCAGGGCCAGGGCCATGTTCATGCCGATGCCCATGAGCACCAGCATGCCGGCGGAAAAGACGAAGAAGGCGAGCGCTTCGGGCGACATGGCGTTCACTCCACTTCGGCGCTGTGGCCAAGGTCCAGGGGATCGCGGCGCACCAGTTCGACGAGCGCCATCACCCCGATGGCGATCGCCGCCAGCATCGCCGGCAGCGGCAGCAGCGCCGCCGGATAGGCGAGCACCACCGACTTGCTGTCCATGCCGACCACGACCTGCTGCCAGGCGCCCCAGGCCAGCAGGACGCAGCCCAGGATCACCAGCACGCGGATCAATGCCGTCATGGCCGCCATGGCGGTGGGACGGTCCTTCAGCAGGCCCACCAGCGAAGTGAAGGCCATGTGCTCGCCCGCCGGATAGGCCGCGGTAGCGCCGATGAACACCATCCACACGAACAGCAGCCGCGACAGTTCCTCGCTCGCGGCGATGCCGCTGCCGAAGCCATAGCGCAGGACCACGTTGATGAACACGGCGACGGCCATCACGCCGAGGCATGCGGCCATGAGCCAGTTGGTGGTCCGCTGGAAGCGGCCTTGGGCCAGGGGGAGGTTCATGCGGGGTCCTTGTCGTCCAGCCAGGCGCCGACGCGGCGCTGCAGCAGTTCGAGGGGTTCCAGGGCGTCGACCCGGAGCACGCCCGGCTCGCCCACGGGCGATTCGAGCGTCGCGAACTGGCTGTCCACCAGGCTCGCGGAAAAAAAGTGGGCGCCGCGGCCGGCCACGCGCTGCTGCGCGGCGTCGCGGTCGATCTCGAGGAACACGAAGCGCAGGCCCGGCGCGGCGCTGCGCAGCTGGTCGCGGTAGGCGCGCTTGAGCGCCGAGCAGGTGAGCACCACGCCATCAGAGTGCGCCGCGAGCTGCTCGCCAAGCGTGACGAGCCACTGCGCGCGGTCGCTGTCGGTCAGAGGCGTTCCCTGCGCCATCTTTTCGCGGTTGGCGGCACTGTGGAAGTCGTCGCCTTCGATCAGGGGCAGGCCCTGCGCGGCGGCGACGGCGGCGCCGAGGCTGGACTTGCCGCAGCCGGCCACACCCATGATCACGATCCGCAAGCCCATTGGATAGCGCTGTCCAAGGAAAGAAAGGAAAAGGCGCTGGACCGGTGCCTGGAACCCCGTTGCTGCCGCTGCAGACCTGGGTTCCACACCCTTGCCAAACGCCATTGGATAGCGCTATCCTAAACAAATGCCAGCCGAATTCGATACGGGTTTTCCCGGATGAACGCCAAGCCTTCGCGGTCCCGGGCCACCGGCCGGGTCACGCTCGCCGACGTGGCGCAAGCCGCCGGCGTGAGCCCAATCACCGTCTCGCGAGCGCTGCGGGGCGAAAGGGCCGTCGACCCGGAGCTGGTGGCGCGCGTGCAGGCGGCCGTGAACCGCCTGGGCTACGTTCCCGACCCCGCGGCGCGGGCCCTCGCCTCGCGTCACGGCACGCAGGTGGCCCTGCTGGTTCCGGCCCTGTCCAACGCGCTGTTCGTGGACCTGGTCGAGGCAGCGCAGCGCACGCTGGCCCGCGCCGGCTACCAGACCCTGATCGGCGTCACCCACTACGACCCGCTGGAGGAGGAACAGCTGATGCGGGGCCAGTTGCTGCACCGGCCCGCAGGCATGCTGGTCACCGGCTTCGACCGCAGCGATGCGACCCGCGCGCTGATCGCGGGGAGCGGCGTGCCCTGCGTGCACCTGATGGAAACTTCGCCGGCGCCCGGCGTCTACAGCGTGGGCCTGTCGCAGGCGGACGCCAGCAAGGCGATGACGCGCCACCTGCTGGAGCGGGGCCGCCGGCGCATCGCTTTCGCGGCGGCGCAGCTGGATCCCCGGACGCTGCAGCGCCTCGAAGGATGGCGCCAGGCGATGCGCGAGGCGGGCCTCTACACGCCGACGCTGGAATGGCTGAACCCGGCGCCCTCCTCCATCGGACTGGGCGGGGTGATGTTCGAGCAGATCATGGGGCAGGTTCCCCCGGTGGATGCCGTCTTCTTCTGCAACGACGACCTGGCCCAGGGCGCCCTGCTCGCGGCGCTGCGCCTGGGCATCCCGGTGCCGCAACGCGTGGCGGTCGCCGGCTTCAACGACCTCACGGGCAGCGACCAGATGCTGCCGCCGCTCACCACGGTGCGCACGCCGCGCGCGGAGATCGGCACCGCGGCGGCGGAAATGCTGGTGGCGCTGATGCGGGGAGAGTCCGTGCCCAAGCCCTGCGTGCACCTGGGTTTCGAGCTGGTGGTGCGCGGCAGCACCTGACGCGAGCGACCGGGCTCAGCGCGCCGGCGCCGGCGGCAGCCGAAGGTGCATCGTGTCGTCCGGTCCGGTCCTGATGTCGAAGCCGCAGGAGCGCGCCAGGGCGATCATTCCCGGGTTGTCCTGCAGGCAGACGCCGACCACTTCGGCCGTGCCGCGGGCACGCAGGTAGGCCAGCAGCTTGGCGAGCAGCTTGCGGCCGAGGCCCCGGCGCTGCCAAGGGCCGGCGACCTGCACGGCGAACTCGGCCTCCCGGTTGTCCGGATCGCAGATCGCACGCACCTCACCGGCCATGCGGTCCCCGTCCATGGCCACGAAGGTCATCTCGCGTTCGTAGTCGATCTGGCAGTAGCGGGCGAGCTCCGAGCGCGGCACTTCGCGCCGCGCCATGAAGAAGCGCAGCCGCAGGTCGGAGGGCGATGCCTCGGCGTAGAAGGTGGCGAGGCGCTCGCCGTCCTCGGGCCGGATCGGGCGTACCTGCAGCTTCGTGCCGCCCAGGTCCCAGCCCTCCTCCAGCTCCGAGGGATAGGGACGCAGGGCCAGGCGATTCCCCTCGCCCGGCTGCGGGCGCCGCACGCGGATGCGGGCATCGAGCGCGAGCACCCCGTCCGCATCGGCCAGCAGTGGGTTGATGTCCAGTTCGGCGAGCTCGGGCAGGTCACAGGCCAGGCGCGACACCCGCAGCACCGCGTCGGTGAGGGCGGCCTGCTGCACGCCGGCCTGCCCGCGGTAGCCGCCCAGCAGCGCCCCGATCCGCGTGTGTCCCACCAGGTCGCGTACCAGCGGCGCATTCAGCGGCGGCAGCGCCACCGCCCGGTCCTTGTGGATCTCCACCGCCGTGCCCCCGGCGCCGAACAACACGATCGGTCCGAACACCGCGTCGTCGGCGATGCCCAGGATCAGCTCGTGCGCGCGCGGCCGATGGGCCATGGCCTGCACCGTGAAGCCCGTGACGTGGGCCTCCGGGCTCAAGCGCGCGACCCGCTGGCGCATGCGCACGGCCTCCGCGCGCACCTCCTCGGCGGTCGCCAGGTTGAGGGCGACGCCGCCGACGTCGCTCTTGTGCAGGATCTGCGGCGACAGGATCTTCATGGCCACGGGAAAGCCGATGTCCTCCGCCGCCGCGACGGCGTCGTCCGCGTTGCGAACGCGGCGGGTCGCCACCGCCGGGATGCCGTAGGCCTGCAGCACCTGCTTGGCCTGTTCCTCGTCCAGCCATTCGCGGCCGGAGGCCAGCGCCTGCCGCAGGATCGCCTGCGCCGCGGCCTGGTCGACGCGCAATTCGCTCGGCTGCGCGTCGGGCAACTGCAGCAGCGCGTCCTGGTTGCGGTGGTACTGCACCAGCTGGAGCCAGCCGGCCACCGCGTGTTCCGGTGTCGTGTAGCTGGCCAGGTGCGCCTGCGCGAACAGCCGCCGCGCCGGCTCGACCGAGGTGCCGCCCAGCCAGCAGCTCAGCACCGGCTTGGACGCCTCGCGCATCGGCGGCGCGCAGGCCGCGGCGATCTGCGCGGCCGGCACGATGGCAGTGGGCGCGTGCATGAACAGCACGCCGTCCACCTCCTGCGCCTTCAGCAGGATGTCCAGCGCCCGGGTGTAGCGCTCCACGGGCGCATCACCGATCAGGTCCACCGGGTTGCCGCGCGACCAGTTGGCCGGCAGCGCCGCATCGAGCGCTGCGATCGTCTCCGGCGCGAGCTGCGCCAGCTGCCCCTGGCCGAGCGAGAGTGCGTCGGCCGCCAGCACGCCGGCGCCGCCACCGTTGGTGACGATGGCCAGGCGTTCGCCGCGCCAGCGCTGCACGCGCGCGAGCGTCTGGGCGGCGTCGAACAGCGCCTCCAGCGTGTCCACGCGCACCATGCCGGCACGCCGCACCGCGGCATCGAACACGGCATCGGAGCCGGCCAGGGCGCCGGTGTGCGAGGCCGCAGCGCGCGCACCTTCGGGCGCGCGACCGGACTTCACCACGATCACGGGCTTGTTGCGTGCGGCGGCGCGCGCCGCCGACATGAACTTGCGCGCCTGCTTCACCGACTCCGCGTACAGCAGGATGGCGCGCGTGCTGCTGTCGCTGCCGAGGTAGTCGAGCACGTCGCCGAAATCCACGTCGGCGCTGTCGCCCAGCGAGATGAAATGCGAGAAGCCGATCGCCTGCGCGTTGGCCCAGTCCAGCATGGCGGTGGCCAGCGCGCCCGATTGCGTCACGAAGGCGAGCCGGCCCGGTGCGGCCGAGCCGGGTGCGAAGCTGGCGTTCAGGCCCAGCCCGGGCACCAGCGCGCCGATGCAGTTGGGCCCCAGGATGCGCAGCACGAAGGGCTTCGCCGCCGCCAGCATGGCCTGCTCGAAGCTGGTGCCGTCCTCGGCCATGGGCTGCTTGAGGCCCGCGGTCAGCACGATCGCGGCGCGCGTGCCCTTGCGGCCCAGGGCCTCGACCAGGCCGGGCACGCTGGGCGCCGGCGTGCAGATCACGGCCAGGTCGGGCGCCTGCGGCAGCGCCTCCACGCCCTCGATCACCGGCACGCCGTCGACCACGCCGGCACGCTTGTTCACCGCCCAGACCGGACCCGCAAAGCCGCCGGCGCGCAGGTTGCGCAGGACGATGGCCCCCAGGCTGCCCTCGCGCTCCGACACGCCGATCACCGCGACCGACCGGGGCGCGAACAGGCTGTCGAGATGGCGCACGCTCATGGGTTTCTTCCTGGAACGCGGCATCGCAGCCGCACGCGTGAGGTTAGGCGGCTGCGGCGCGCAACCGTTGTCCCAGATCAAGACGCCCGACGGCGGGGCGCCCAAAATGGGGTGGTCCTTTCATCGCAGGGCCCCTCCATGACTCTGACTGTCGAGCCGAATCCCCTCACCCGCGAGATGACCGAGATGCTTCGGCGGCGGCAGGCCGAACTGCGCGCGATGCTGCAGCAGGCCGCGGGCGCCAACATCGCCGGCGACAACCCGCCGGAGGTGCTGGACTTCAAGGACGTGGCGGCCGAAGAGACCCGCGCCGTGGTCGACGAGGCCGCCTATGCGCATGCCTCCGCGGAACTGGACCAGGTCGCGGCCGCGCTGCGCCGGGTCGACGAAGGCAGCTACGGAATGTGCGAGGACTGCGGCGAGCCGATCGACGAGCGCCGCCTGCGCGCGCTGCCCGCGACGGCCTTTTGCACCGCCTGCCAGACCATCCACGAGCGCCCCGGCACGCCGCGGCGCTGAATCGCCAGGAGCCACCATGGCCACGAAGAACGCCCGCAAGGTCCCGGCGGCCGAGCCCGCCACGTCCCGCCAGCCCTGGGACTGGGCCGGCGATTTCGGCCGCCAGCAGATGGCCGCGGCCAGCGAGGGCGCCAGCGTCCTGTTCCGGGGTTTCGAGAGCATGCGCCGCATCCAGGAGGACGCCGCGCACGCGGCCGCCGAGCGCCATGCGGCGGCGGCCGAGAAGATGCGCAAGCCGAGCTCGCCCGCCGACCTGGCGCTGGTTCAGGCCGAGACGATGCGCGAGGACCTGGAGAGCGCGGCCCGCTGCTGGCGCGACCTGGCCGACGCGGCGCTGGAGATGAACAGCGAACTCCTCAGTTGCGCCACGCAACTGGTGAACTCCGAGGACGTGATGGCCTCGGCGCGCTTCCTTCACTCCTGAAACACGTGGGTGCCGGGCGCCGGCACCACCTTCCCGCCGATCCGCACGCTGGGCACCGTCCGTGCCGGCACTTCCGCGGTGCCGTGCTCGCGCAGCCAGTCGTGCCAGCACTTCCACCACGAACCCTGCACCTGCACCGCGCCCGCCTGCCATTCCTGCGTGTCCGCCGGCGCCTCGTGCGGTTCGTGGTCGGCCCAGCGATAGCTCGCACCGGGATGCGCCGACGGGCCGGATGGCGGGCTCACGATGCCCACGTTGTGGCCACCGGACACCAGCACGAAGCGGGCGCGGGCGTGCACCAGCCGCAGGATCTTGTAGACCGAGGTCCACGGCGACACGTGGTCCCGTTCCGTCGCGACCACGAACAGCGGCGCGTGCAGCGCCCGCAGGGTGACGTGCTGGCCCTGGAAGCGGTAGGCGTCCTTCGCGAGTTCGTTGCGCAGGTACAGGCGGTGCAGGTAGTCGCTGTGCATGCGCGCGGGCATGCGGGTGGCGTCGGCGTTCCAGGCGCGCAGCGCGGTCATGGGCGTGTGGGCGCCCATCAGGTATTCGTGCAGCAGCTTGGACCACACGAGGTCCTTGGAGTTGATCAGCTGGAAGGCCCCGGCCATGCGCCGGCCATCCAGGTAGCCGGACTCCGCCATCAGGTCCTCCAGGAAGGCGACCTGGCTGTCGTCCATGAAGAGGCCCAGCTCGCCCGGGTCCTCGAAGTCCACCTGGCCGGCGAGGACGGATACCGTCCGCAGCGCGGTGTCGTGGCGGCCTCCCAGCACCGAAGCGGCCATGGCCAGCAGGGTGCCCCCGAGGCAGTAGCCGGCGGCATGGATGCCGACCCCGGGACAGATCGCCTGCACCGCCTTCACGGTCTCCAGCACGCCCTGCTCCAGGTAGTCGTCCAGCCCGAGGTCGCGGTCGGCGGAGCCCGGATTGCGCCAGGACACCATGAACACGGTGTGCCCCTGGTCCACCAGGTACTTGACCAGCGAATCCTGCGGCGTCAGGTCGAGGATGTAGTACTTCATGATCCACGAGGGCACCACCAGCACCGGCTCCGCCGCCACCTTCTTCGTGCTGGCCTCGTACATGATCAGTTCGACGAGCGCGTTGCGGTAGACCACCTTGCCCGGCGTGAGCGCGACCCCCTCTCCGGGGCGGAACGCCTCCACCCCCCGCGCCTTGCCTTCCGCCGCGACGGTCAGGGCGTCGCGCCACCAGTTCGCCGAGCCCTGCACGAAGTTCATTCCGCCGGTCCTGGCCGTTTCGCCCAGCACCTCGGGGTTGAGCAGCGGCGAGTTGGAGGGCGACAGCATGTCGAGCCACTGGCGCACCGTGAAGGAGGCCACCTCCTCGTGGTGCGGCGCCACGCCCCGCACCCCGGTGCTGGCCTCGTTCCACCACTGCTGGGTGAGCAGGAAGGCCTGTGCGAGGGCGCTGAAGGGCGGCTGCTGCCACTGCGGCCGGGCGAAGCGCTTGTCCTCCGCCACCGGCTCGATGCAGCGGTCGCACGGTCCCTGCCAGGACTGCGATGCGTACTGCAGCCAGAGCAGCCACTTGTGCAGCGCGCTCGAGCCGAGCTGCGCCTGCTTGGCGGGCGAAACCGCCAGGTGCAGCAGCCAGTCCAGGTGGGCCAGCGCGAGCGACGCGGGCGAGATGCCGTTGGCCACGCGGGCCAGCGTGCTCTTGAGGGGCAGGTCCAGCGGATCGGCGTGCGGCAGGGCGGGAAGCGGTTTGCGGGCGGGCATGCCGCGATCGTCGAGCTTGCCGCGCCAGTCCGGCTTGCTACAGGTCAAGCGGCGGGCATTTGCCGGTCACCTCGGGGCTGCGCCGCACTAGCATCGCGCCATGCCGGCGCAGGACATGCTCGCGATGGTCGTGGACACCGGGAATCGCACCCTGCGTGCCGCGCGGCGCGCGGTGCCGCAGCCCGGCCCCGGGGAGGTGCTGGTGCGCGTTCGCGCCTGCGGCGTGTGCCGCACCGACCTGCACCTCATCGACGGCGACCTGCCCCCGCATCGCGATGGCGTCGTGCCGGGCCACGAAATCGTCGGCGAAGTGGTGACGCAGGGGCCAGATGCCAAGCGCTTCCCCGTGGGGACGCGCATCGGCGTCCCGTGGCTGGGCCGCGCCTGCGGAACCTGCCCCTACTGCCGCGCGGCCCGAGAGAACCTGTGCGACGCCCCGCTTTTCACCGGCTACGACCGCGACGGCGGTTATGCCGAGCACGCCGTGGCCGACGCGCGGTTCTGCTTCGCCTTGCCTGCAGACGTCGACGACCTGCACGCGGCGCCGCTGTTGTGCGCCGGCCTGATCGGATTTCGCACCTGGCGGCTCGCCGGCGGCGCCGCCGTGCGCCGGATCGGCCTCTGGGGATTCGGGGCCGCGGCGCACATCGTCTGCCAGCTCGCCGTGGCCCACGGCCAGGAGGTCCACGCTTTCACGCGTCCCGGCGACGCGCAGGCCCAGGCCTTCGCCCGGAGCCTGGGGGCCGCCTGGGCCGGCGGCAGCGACGAGCCGCCGACGGCGGAACTCGACGCCGCGCTGATCTTCGCCCCCTCCGGGCCGCTGGTGCCCGCCGCACTCGTCTCGGTTCGCAAGGGCGGCGTCGTGGTCTGCGGCGGCATCCACATGAGCGAGATCCCGGCCTTTCCCTATGCGCTGCTGTGGGGCGAACGGGAGCTGCGGTCCGTGGCCAACCTCACGCGCGCCGACGGCGAGGATTTTTTCGCCTTGCTCGCCCGCGTTCCGCTGCGCACGCACGTGCGGGCTTATGCGCTGGCGGACGCGAACCTGGCCGTGGCGGACCTGCGGGAGGGGCGCCTCGAAGGCGCGGCAGTGCTGGTCCCCTGAGCTTCAGGGGCGCGCCGGGCGGCGCGGCTGCCGCGGCAGCGGGCTCCAGACGGGCCGACGGGTGCGCTGGGTGTCCAGGACCACGAGGTAGCGCCCCGCGTCCGCCGCGGGATCGCGGTCTTCGGGCAGCATCCACAAGTAGCGCCCCTCGCGCAGGAGGCGGTCGTATTCCGCGTCGAGCAGGCCGTAGTGATCCAGCAGCCGGTTGAGGCCGGCGGGGATGCGGATGCAGCCCTTGGACTGCGCCGTGCCCAGCCTCTGCTCCAGCACGCCCGGATCAGTGGCATGCATCTGCAGGCGCATGTCGATCACCTGCCAGTCGCCCCAGCCCTTGGGCACGCGCTGCCAGCCGAAGTCGAACACCCGCATGCCCTTCACGCCGTAGCCGCGGATGCCGTTGGCGTTGAAGGTGCCTTCGGCGCGGAAGTCGAGGTTCGCGCCGGTGTGGTCGAACACGCCCAGCGGCGTCTGGAAATGGTCGAAGCTGCCGGGCCGGCCCGTCGACACGGGCGAAGCGCCGACCAGCTGCCAGTCGCCTGCCGCCGAGCGCCACATCAACAACAGCGCCTGCACCTTGGGGTCGCGGTCGACCACGGCAACGTACTGCGCTCCCTCGGGCGCGACCAGCTGCGCTGCGAAGGCGTCCTCGGCCAGCCGCGCGTAGTGCCGGACCTCCTGCGGCGGCACCTCGAGGCGGCGGTCCACATCGGTACGGTACAGCGTGGCGAGTTCCCCCGGGGATGCGGGTCCGGCCTGAGCCGCCCATCCGACGGCAGCGATGCACGCGCACAGTGCAGGTCGCAGTCCCTGCATCCAATGCCTGAGATCCATGGCGGCCATTCTCGAAAGCCTGCGTCCCGGCCGCTTGAGGCAGATCAACGCGACGCCCCGCGATGCGCCTAAATTGGTCGCGTGGCGGGCACACGCCACGAGAGACCCAAGCATCCAAGGACACCATCATGAGCAATCTCCGCCTGCTGGACCCCACGTTCGGGGACAACTTCGAAACGACGTTGCGCCGCTTCTTCTCGCCCACGGTGTTCGAAGGCGAGCCGCCGCAGCAACTGAAGATGCGCATCGACGTCACGGAAAACGACCAGGCCTACAAGGTCAAGGCCGACATCCCGGGCGTGAAGAAGGAAGACATCAGCGTCCGCATCGACGGCAACGTCGTCCAGATCGACGCCAAGACCGAGAGCGCGAAGGAGACCAAGGGCGAGGGCGACAAGGTGCTGCGCAGCGAGCGCTACTACGGCACCATCTCGCGCACCTTCAGCCTGGCGCAGGACATCGACGACGCCAAGGTGCAGGCGAAGTACGCCGACGGCGTGCTGAGCCTCGAACTGCCCAAGAAGACCGCGGCCGACGCGCGCAAGATCACGGTCCAGTAAGACCCGTTCCCATGAAACCGGCAGGACCGGCCGGCCCGGTCCTCCGGGCCCATGCCCTCACCAAGACCTACGGCAGCGGCGATTCCGCGGTCCATGCGCTGCGCGCGGTGGACCTGGAGGTGGCCGCCGGCGAATTCGTGGTCCTGCTGGGGGCGTCGGGCAGCGGCAAGTCCACCCTGCTGAACCTCCTGGGCGGCCTGGATATCCCCACGTCGGGCGAGATCTGGTTCGAGGACCACGCGCTGCACGGCGCCAGCGACGATGCCCTGACCACCTACCGGCGCGAGCACGTCGGATTCGTTTTCCAGTTCTACAACCTGATCCCCAGCCTCACGGTGGCCGAGAACGTGGCGCTGGTGACGGACATCGCCGCGCACCCCATGCCGGTGGACAAGGCCCTGGACCTGGTGGCCCT
This sequence comes from Ramlibacter sp. P4_H7, assembly GCF_056400765.1. Lineage (NCBI taxonomy): Bacteria > Pseudomonadati > Pseudomonadota > Betaproteobacteria > Burkholderiales > Comamonadaceae > Ramlibacter > Ramlibacter sp. P4_H7. The sequence continues at coordinate 185,740 of NZ_JBFUKP010000009.1, read as the reverse complement.
GTCGCCGCGGCGCGATCACTTCCCCTCCCAGCTTTCGGGCGGCGAGCAGCAGCGCGTGGCCATCGCGCGCGCCATCGCCAAGCAGCCGCAGCTGCTGCTGTGCGACGAGCCGACCGGCGCGCTCGACTACGCCACCGGCAAGCTGGTGCTGGAAGTCATCGCCCGCATCAACCAGGAGCTGGGGACCACCGCGCTCGTCATCACGCACAACGCGGCGATCTCCGCCATGGCGGACCGGGTCGTGCGGCTGGCGGACGGCCGGATCGCGAGCATCGAAGTGCCCGAACGCCGGCTCAGCCCGGCGGAGCTGTCCTGGTGAACGCAGTGAGCGCCGCACGGCCGCCCGAAGGCGCTCGCCCCCTTCGCTTGCGGAGGGGGGAGGAGCAGCCCGCGCAGCGGGCAATCCTGGGGGAGGTTCCTATGAGCGCCGCACGGCCGCCCGAAGGCGCGGACCCCCTCCGCTTGCGGAGGGGGGCGGAGCAGGCCGCGCAGCGGACCAGCCTGGGGGAGGTTCCCCAGTGAAAGCCCTCGACCGCAAGGTGCTGCGCGACCTGCGCCTGCTCTGGAGCCAGGCGCTCACGATCGCGCTGGTGGTGGCCAGCGGCATCGGCGGCTTCATCGCGACGCTGTCGGCGGTCGACTCGCTGCAGCGCGCCCGCGACGACTTCTACGCGCAGGCGCATTTCGCCGACGTGTTCGCCCTGGTGAAGCGCGCACCCGACGCGATGGCGGAACGCATCGCCGAAGTACCCGGCGTGGTGGACGTGCAGACGACGGTGGAATCGTTCGCGCGCGTGAGCGTTCCCGGAACCACCGACCCGGTGATGGGCCAGCTGATCGGCCGCGACGCCCGCAAGCCGCAGCGCCTGAACCAGGTGCTGCTGCGCAGCGGCCGCTGGCCCGAAGCCGGCTCCCATGTCGGCGGCGCCCTGGAAGCCGTGGTCACCGCCAGCTTCGCCGAGGCGCACCGGCTCGCGCCGGGCGACAACGTCTCGGCGCTGGTCAACGGCAAGCGCCGCACGCTGCGCATCACCGGCACGGCCCTGTCGCCCGAGTACATCTTCGGCGGCATCATGGGCATGCCCGACCTGCGCTCCTTCGGCGTGTTCTGGGTGGACAAGGACGAACTCGCGGCGGCCCTGGACCTGCGGGGCGCGTTCAACCGCGTCGCCCTCAAGCTCGCGCCCGGCGCTTCGGAGCCCGCGGTGACCGATGCGGTGACGCGGCGCCTCGCCGTCCTGGGCGGTTCGCCCGCGCACGGACGGGACGAACAGAGCTCGCATGCCATGCTGGACAACGAGATCCGTGAGCAGCGCGTGCTGGGCACCATCCTGCCGGCGATCTTCCTCGCGGTGGCCGGCTTCCTGCTGCACGTGGTCACGGCCCGGCTGGTGGCGACACAGCGCGAACAGGTCGCGGCGCTCAAGGCCCTGGGCTACCGCGACGGCGCGATCGCCCTGCACTACCTGAAGCTGGTCGCACCGATGGTGCTGGGCGGCTACCTGCTGGGCGTCGCGCTCGGGCGCGCCCTGGGCATGATGTTCATGGGCCTGTACGCGGAGTTCTACCGCTTCCCCGTGCTCGAGCACCACATCCCGGCGTCCCTCGCCTGGATCGGGCTGGCCATCGTGGCAACCACCGCGGTGCTGGGCACGCTGACGGCGATCGCCGCCACCATCCGCCTCTCGCCCGCCGAGGCGATGCGCCCGCCGGCGCCGGGCCGCTACCACCGCGCGCTGCTGGAGCGGGTGCCGCGCCTGAAGCTGGCGCCAGCCCTGCGCATGATCCTGCGCAACATCGACCGCCGGCCGCTGCGCGCGGCGCTGACAACGGGCGGCATCGCCGCCTCGGTGGCGATCGTCGTCATGGGCAACTTCTTCCGCGACGCCATCGATGTCATCGTTGACACGCAGTTCAGCCTGCAGATGCGCGGCGACGTGATCGTCTGGATGACCGATGCGGTCGATGCCGGGGCCGGGCGCGAGCTGGCGCGCCAGCCCGGCGTGCTGCAGGTGGAGGCCGGGCGCCGGCTGCAGGTGCGCTTCAGCAACGGGCACCGTTCCGAGAAGGGCCTGATCGACGGCCACCCGGACGTCGCGCAGCTGCAGCGCGTGATCGACGTGGACCAGAAGCTCGCGCGCGCCCCGGCCGACGGCCTGCTGATGACCGACCGCCTGGCCGACAAGCTGCAGCTGAGGCCCGGCGACCTGGTCACGGTGGAAGTGCGCGAGGGGCGGCGCGACGTGCTGCAGATCCGGCTGCAGGGCACGGTGCGCGACATGATGGGCCTGAACGCCTTCATCCGGCGCGACACGCTCAACCGCCTGCTGGGCGACGGCGACCTCGCCAACTTCTTCAGCCTGCGGGTGGGTGCGCACGACCTGCCCCGGCTGCTGGAGTCCACGCAGGCCCTGCCCAGGGTGGCCGGTGCCTTCAGCAAGGCGACGATGCTGCGCAACATGCAGGAGATCAGCGCCCGCAACGTCCGCATCATGAGCACCATCCTCACGGCCTTCGCGGCGGTGATCGCGGTGGGCGTGGTCTACAACAACGCGCGCATCGCGCTGGCCGAACGCAGCTGGGAACTGGCCAGCCTGCGGGTGCTGGGCTTCACCCGCGCCGAGGTGTCGGTGCTGCTGCTGGGCGAGCTCGCCATCGGCATCGCGGTCGCCCTGCCCCTGGGCATGTTCCTCGGCTGGGCCCTGACCCATTCCTTCGTCGGTCTGATGAAGACCGACCAGTTCCTCTTTCCGGTGGTGATCCAGCCGCGCACCTATGCCTGGGCGGCGATCTGCGTGGTCGCCGCCGGCATCGCCAGCGCGCTGGTCGTGCGCCGGCGCATCGACCGCCTCGACATGGTGGCGGCCCTCAAGACCCGGGAGTAAAGGGATGTTCCAGAAGAAATACGTGTTGCTCGCCGCTGGGGGCGTCCTCGCCGCGGGGCTGCTCGCCTGGGCCTTCGCGCCGAAGCCGGTGGCGGTGGAAACGGCGGCGGTCGTGACCGGCCGCTACGAGCAGAGCATCGAGGAGGACGGCCGCACCCGGCTGAAGGACCGCTACACCGTGTCGGCGCCGGTCGCCTCCCGCGTGCTGCGCATCACGCTGCGCGAGGGGGACCGGGTGAGCGAGGGCGATGCGGTCGCGGTGCTGATGCCGGTGATGTCCTCCATGGTGGACGAACGCAGCTCGCGCGAGGCCGCCGCCCGCTACGAGGCCGCCAAGGCCAACGTCGCGCGGGCCGGCGCCCGCGTGCGCCGGACGCAGGTCGCGGCCGAGGAGGCCCAGCTGGAGCTGCACCGCACGGAGAAGCTCGCCCGCGAAGGATTCCTGTCCGGCTCCCGCCTCGACAGCGCGCGGCTCGCCCTGGATGCAGCCCGGCGTGACGTCGAGGCCGCCCAAGCGGAGCGCGACGGCGCGCTGCACGACCAGGCCCAGGCGGCTGCCGCGCTGCTGCCCGCGGGCGGCACCGTGCAGGCCGGCAAGCCGCTCACCGTGCGTTCGCCCGTCGCCGGGGTGGTGTTGAAGGTGGCCCAGACCAGCGAGGGCACGGTGCCCGCGGGAACGGCCTTGCTGGACGTGGGCGACCCGGCGCGGATGGAAGTGATCGCCGAACTGCTCACCACCGACGCCGTGCAGGCGCAGCCGGGACGCCGCGCCGTCATCGAGCGCTGGGGCGGCCCCGTGGTGGAAGGCCGGGTGCGCCTGGTCGAACCGGCCGCGTTCACCAAGGTGTCGGCGCTGGGCATCGAGGAGCAGCGCGTGAAGGTGGTGGTGGACATCGCCAGCCCGCCGCCAGCCTGGCAGGCCATGGGCGACGGCTACCGGGTGACGCTGCGCGTGATCACGCAGGCCGTGGAGCAGGCGGTCATGGTACCCGTGGGCGCCCTGTTTCCCATCGGCGACGGCGGCACCGGCGTGTACCGGTTGCAGGACGGCCGGGCAAAGCTGCAGCCGGTGGAACTCGGCGGCCGCAACGGCAGCGAGGCGTGGGTGCGCAGCGGACTGAAGGCGGGCGACACGGTGATCGTCTATCCGCCGCCCGCGGTCAGCGACGGCCAGCGCGTGGAAACGCGCAAGCCCTAGATGCGATCAGCGCGCAGGCGTGGCCTGGTGCTGCAGGCGCGCTTCGATCTCGCCCAGGCCGAAGCTCGTGAGGTCCACGTCGTGCGTACTGACGGGCAGGCGGCGTGTCTGTTCGCCCAAAGCCTGCTTCAGCTCGCCCAGGAAGGGACTGGACGCATGGATGCTGAGGGCGGCATAGCTGCCCTGCGTGGCGCCCTGCTCCAGCTTCTGCGCCAGTTCGTGCGCGAAGTGAAGGTGCTCCTTGGATTGCGCATCGACACGCGGTTGCAGGGCGGCGCTGGCAAAGCCATGGCCGCTGTGTTCGCTGCCGGCCTTGGCATCGCCCAGGGTGCTGCTGTGCATGCGGCCGGCCGGATGGTGGAAGGCCTGGAGCACCACGAGCGGGGTGCCTTGTTCCTGCTCGAGAAGGCGGGCTTCGGTGGCGTTGGCGATGAGGATCCAGTTGGGTTTCACGGGGAGTGCCTTTTCTGCAAGGAAGATGTCGATGCAAGATAGGGCGGCCGCAGCCGGCCCCACTTGACCCCCGTCAACAAGAATCCCCGACCCCTCCACAATCACTCGCGATCCCATGGATGCCGCCTACGCCGACGCCGCTGCCCTGGTCCGCCAACTCGCGCGGACGCTGGGCGCCCAGCTGATCGAGACGCACATCTCCTGGATCCTGCTGCTGCCGCGGCTCGCGTACAAGCTGAAGAAGCCGCTGCGCCTGCCTTTCCTGGACTACTCCACGCCCGCACTGCGCCAGCACTTCTGCGAGGAGGAGGTGCGGCTGAACCAGCGGCTCGCGCCTTCGATCTACCTCGGCGTTTCGCGCGTCACCGGCACGCTCGCCCATCCCGAGTTCGATGGCGACGGGCCGGTCCTGGACCACGCCGTCCGGATGCGCCGCTTCCCCGATGGCAGCCTGTTCAGCGAACGCGCGCGAGCGGGCACGCTGGGCGAGTACGACATCGACCGGCTTGCCGACAGGCTCGCCACTTTCCACCTGGCCGCTCCCGCATGCGATGCGGCTGATGCGGCGCCCCTTTCCCAGCGCGCCCTGGCCGCACTCGATGGGTCCGCCGACTGGTTCAGCGAGCAGGATCGCGGCGACCTGCAAGCGTGGATCGGCCGCGCGGCGGCGGACGTGGATCCGCTCTGGCGCGCGCGTCGCGCTGGCGGCCATGCGCGCGAGTGCCATGGCGACCTGCACCTGGCCAACCTGCTCGAATCGGGCGGCGAGGTGGCCGCCTTCGACTGCGTGGAGTTCGACGCCGGCCTGCGCTGCATCGACGTGATCGAGGACGCCGCGTTCACGCAGATGGACCTGGAAGCGCACGGCTTGCCGGAGCTGGCGGCGCGCTTCATCAATGCCTGGCTGGAACGCACGGGCGAGTACGAAGGCGTGCCCGGACTGCGTTTGTGCCTGGTGTACCGCGCGCTCGTGCGTGCGACGGTGGGGAAGCTGCGGGGCGATGAGGCCGGGCGTCGGTACGCTCTGCAGGCGCTCGCGTGGACGCGGCCGGCGCCGCCTGTGCTCGTGATCACGCATGGCCTGCCGGGGTCGGGCAAGACCTGGCGCTCGCAACGCTGGCTTCAGGCCCATGGCGGCCTGCGCATCCGCTCGGACGTCGAGCGCAAGCGCCTGTTCGGGCTCGCGCCGCTGGCGGATTCACGCAGCCAGGGCATCGCGATCTACGGAGGCGACGCGACGCAACGCACCTACGAGCGCCTGTTCTCGCTGGCGCGGCTGGCGCTGCGGGCCGGCTGGCCGGTGGTGCTCGACGCCGCGTTCCTGCGCGCCGGCGAGCGCCAGGCCGCCCGGGACCTGGCCGGCGCGCTGGGCGTGGCGTTCTCCATCCTCGATTGCGAGGCCCCGCTGGACGTGCTGCGCGAGCGGCTGGCGCAGCGGCGCGGCGATGCCTCGGAAGCGGACGTCACGGTGCTCGAAAGCCTGGCCCGCAGCGCCGAACCGCTGCAATCGCAAGAGCAGGCGCTGCGGATCGCGGAATGAAAAAGGCGGACCGAAGTCCGCCTTTTTCCACCGAGCGTGATGCGCTCAGGGCTTTACTGGGCTTCACCCTTCTTCGGAGCCTTGGCTGCTTCGGCGCCTTCGGTCTTGCGCTTGGCCTTGGCGGCATCCTTCTCGGCCTTGGTGGTCTTCTTGCTGGCCGTGGTGCTGGGCTTGTCGCTCTCGGCGCCGGACTTGGCGGCCTTGGCGCCTTCCGTCTTGCGGGCGTCCTTCGCGGCGGCCTTTTCTTCCTTGGACGCCGAAGCAGCCGGAGCGGCACGGTCCTCGCCGGGTGCTGCCTTCTGAGCGTAGGCATTGACAGCCAGCATCGAAGCCAGCAGGAGACTGATGGTCAGCAGGGTCTTTTTCATGGATTCCTCCAGGATGGTTGTGAAATAGGATCTTCTCTGATGGACCTGAAACGATCAAATCCTTCGCCGAGTATTTGCAATCGGCTGGGCGCCCGGCTTGATCTTCGTCAAGCGCGGCCTGATTGATGCTTTGCCTCAGCCGCGGCCATTGTCGCGCATTCAGCGGACGGCCGCTTGGCGCTGGACTTCGTCGCGTTTCATGCTCAAGTAGGCGTCCCGCTCGACCTCGTGCAACTGCCGGGGATAGCGTTCCGTGGCGTCGAACCAGGCCTGCAACCGGTTTTCCAGCTGCTGCGCAGGCGGCGCCTTCAGCGAGTCCAGGTAGGCGTCGATCGCGAGGTAGTAGCGCATGGTGTTGCGCTCCGCGACGCCGCGCTGGCCGCCGACGAAGGCGGTCTCCCCCGTTTTGGCATCCTTGGCCTTCGTGAAGCCCACCTTGTCCCGGGCGATGGTGCCCAGGTAAAGGCCCATGGCGAAGTCGCTGGTGGCCCCATAGCTCAGGGCATACCCCATGTGCAGGAAGGTGTGGCCGGCGTCCAGCGGGACGGCCTCCACCATCAACCGGTACTCGCGCGTGTCGTAGGGGCCCTCGGGGGCCTCCATCTGCACGAGCAGGTAGTCTTCGCGCTGCGTCGGCGGCCGCCAGTTGAAGAGGAGCTTGGAGGCGGCGTCGGGCGACTGCGGACCCTTCTTGCCCACCCGCATGTCCAGCCGCGTCGTTCCCTGCGTCTCGACGCGGCGGCAGTACTTGGTGTTCAGGTGCAGGATCAGGATCTCGCACCACTGCCCCACATCCGCCAGGGCAGCGGCGACGGTGGGGAACGGGTGTTCGAGCACCGCGAACACTTCGCCGTCGATGCGGCGCGCGTTTTCCTCCGACTGCAGCACCAGCGGACCGCCGAAGGCGTTGTTGGCCAGCTGGGGAGCAAGGTTCGTGTGCCGGGAGCGCAGCGGTTCGGGGCCCAGCGCGCCCGCGGCCTCGACGGCAGCGGGCGCGAGCAGCGCGAAAACGCAGGCCGCAGCCAGGGTGCGAAAGATGTCCATCCATACAAGATAGGACGGATCGGCAACCCTGGGTTGAGAAAGGTCAAGCCGGAAAGGAACGGTCCAGGGCCGCGGTGAACTCATCCAGGCGGTCGCGCGGCAGGCAGTCGATGCCGGCCGCCGAGGCGCGTCCCCCGCCGGTGCCGAAGCCCCGGCACAGTGCGTCCGCCCCGTGCGGCCGGCTGCGCGGCGCGCGCACGCTGACCAGGAAGCCGGCGTCCCCGATGGCCCTCAGGATCGCGTGGGCCCGCTCCGGCTCGCGTTGGCTCAGGGCATTGGCGAAGACGCCCTGGACCCGGCGCGCCCACGGGGCGTCCGGCAGCAGGTAGATCGCCGCACCAGGCAATTCGCGGTCTGCGGGCACGCGCCAGGCCAACTCGAGGTCCGCTGCCTGGTTGTCGACCAGCTGGGCCGCCACGGCCTCGCCCCGGGCGAACGCCAGGGGATCGGCATAGGGCCGCAGCAGTCCGGCCAGGCGCGCCGGCGGCACCAGCAGGTCGCATTCGGCGTCGCCATACGCGTTGTAGTTGATCGCCTCGCCCAGCGCGCGGAGCGTGAGGACCTCGCCCTCGGCCAGCCCGCACTGCCGTGCCAGCTGGCCCGCCGCGTCCGGCAGGTTGTCGCCGAACGCGCCGACCACGGCCCAGCGCCGGTGGGCGCCGCACAGGTGCCGATCCACCAGCAGGCTGGTGCAGACGTCCGGGGAAGGATCGAGGTGGGCGCGCAGCAGCGGATGCAGCGGCACCTCGCCGGCGAAATGGTGGTCGAAGTACTCCACGGAGGCACCCCGCGCCAGCAGCTCGAGCAAGGCGGCGCGATTGCGGTGCAGCGAGATGTCCAGCACGGTCACCGTGTCGCCGGCCCCGGCGGGCACGCGGTCCAGCAGGGCAATGTCGCGCTTGGGTCCCGTCACCAGGTGCGCCTCGCGCGGCTGCGCCAGCCGCAGCTGCTGCAGCGCGCACAGGCCATCGGCATCGCCGTTGCAGACGTCGAAGTAACGCATCAGGCCGCGCCGGTCCCCCGCGCCTGCTGCGACTGGCGCAGGAGGGCAACCACCTCCTCGTCTTCCAGCTGGGGAAAAGAGCGGTAGAACTGGCCGACGGCGGCGAAGTGCCCGGGCGCCTCCAGGCAGACCACGTCGTCTGCGTACGCGCCCACCAGTTGCACGCTTTCGGGCGATGCCACCGGCACCGCGCACACCAGCCGGGCGGGCTGGGCCTGGCGCACGGCGTGCAGCGCCGCGACCATGGTGGCGCCGGTCGCCAGGCCGTCGTCCACCACGATCACGGTGCGGCCGGCGGCGTCGATGCGGGTGCGGCCCGGCGTGTAGCGCTCGCGGCGGCGGGCCAGCTCCTGCAGCTGCGCGGCCTTCTGCTCCTCGACATAGGCCGGGCTCGCCCCGAACGAGCCGGCATGCGGCGCCAGGTAGACCCAACCGGTCTCGTCCACCGATCCGATCGCGAATTCGGGAGCGCCGGGCGCGTGCAGCTTGCGCACCAGCACCAGGTCCAGTTCGCCGCCGAGCCGCTGCGCGAGGATGGCGCCAATGGGAACGGCGCCCCGGGGGATGGCCAGCACCAGCGGGTGCTGGCCCCGGTAGCCGTCCAGTGCCCGCGCGAGTTGCTCGCCGGCATCCCTGCGGTCATCGAACATCGCTTGTCCTCCACGTTGCCTGGCGCCGCCACCTGGCGCCAGTCCGTACCGTACACCCTCCGAACTTGCGCGCCAACGGCGGGCGTCAAGCGCCATGGCCGGCAGCAGCGCCGCGCGCATCCCCTGTCCACCCCCTGCTTCCTCCTAATGGAGGATCCCATGAACATGGACACCTTCGTTTCAGTTGAGCAAGCTCAATCAAATCGTCTCCGGCGTGGTTCATCGTTACTGCGGGAACCCCAATAAACACAATGAAGCTGCCCCTCGACCTGCGATTCATCGGCCTCAAACCCTCCGAGGCCGTGGAGTCCGCCGTGCATGCGCGCATCGGCCATCTGGAGAGTCTGTGCCCCGACGTGACCGCGTGGCGCGTGACGGTCCAGCAGCAGCACGCGCCAGACACCCAGGGCCGGCCGTTCGCCGTGCGTGTCGAGGTCATCCTGCCCCGGCAGGAGGTGGCCTTCACCCGGGTGCACGATGAGGACGTCTACGTGGCGCTGCGCGACGCCTTCGACGCCGCGCGCCGGAACATGGAAACCCTGGTGGGCATGCGCGGTGGCGACGTGGAACACCAGGCGGCCTGATGGCGGCGCAGCCAGCGGCGAACCCTACATACCGAGGAGACACCCCGTGCAGGACATCGTGAATTTCATTTTCAGCGGCATGGCGCCGTCGCGGCCGGCCGAAATCGCCGCGCGCCGGCGCATCCGCACGCTGCGCAACCTGCACCCCGGCGTCACCGGCTGGGAGGTCCGGGTGGACGTCCCGCCGCCGCAGGCGAGCTGCGGCCTGGCCTACGCCGTGCGACTGGAAGCGCAGGTGGGCGACGGGCCGGTCGCGGAAGGTATGGCCACGGCGGCGGACCTGCTGGGCGCCCTGCGCCTGGCATTCAACGTCCTGGAAGCCGAGCTCCTGGCCGAGCGGCACGGTGCCCGCGAGCGCGCGGCGCTGTGGCTCCACGCGCTGCGCAACCGGATCGCCTCGCGCCCTGCCTGCTGACCCTGTCCGGCGGACACGGTTCCATACTGTGGCCATGGACGCAACGAGCTCTGGCCACCTTCCCCCGGCTACGCTGCGCCTGCGGCGGCTGGGCATCGACACCTACCAGGAACCGGTGCTCTACATGCACCGCGACTGCCCCGTATGCCGCTCCGAAGGCTTCGAAGCGCAATCGCGGGTGGAGCTGCACGTGGACGGCCGCACCGTGGTGGCGACGCTCAACGTGGTCCACGGCAGCTTCCTGGACGTCGGCGATGCCGGAGTCTCCGAAGCTGCCTGGCGCCTGTTGGGAGCGCCCGAGGGAGCCTCGGTGACGCTGCGGCACCCGGCCCCGCTCGAATCGCTGGGGCACGTGCGCGCCAAGGTCTACGGCCGCAAGCTCACGGCCACCGCGCTACGCGCCGTGATCGAGGACGTCGCGGCCGGCCGCTATTCCGAACTGCAGCTGGCGGCCTTCGTGACGGCCTGCGCCGGCGAACGCCTGGACCTGGACGAAACGGTGGCGCTGACCCGCGCCATGGTGGACGTGGGCGAACGGATGGACTGGGGCCCGGGCCTGGTGCTGGACAAGCACTGCGTGGGCGGCCTGCCGGGCAACCGCACCACGATGATCGTGGTCCCCATCGTCGCGGCCTGCGGGCTGCGCATGCCCAAGACCTCGTCCCGTGCGATCACCTCGCCCGCCGGCACGGCCGACACGATGGAAACCGTGGCGCCGGTGGCCCTGGACGTTGCGGCGATCCGCCGCGTGGTCGAGCGCACGGGCGGCTGCATCGTCTGGGGCGGCGCGGTGCGGCTCAGCCCGGCCGACGACATCCTGATCCGCGTCGAACGTCCGCTCGATCTCGACAGCCAGGGGCAGCTGGTGGCCTCGGTTCTGTCGAAGAAATCGGCTGCCGGTTCCACCCACGTGCTGATCGATATCCCCGTGGGGCCCACCGCCAAGGTACGCAGCCACGAGGCGGCGAACGTTCTGGCGCACCAGCTCCAGTCCACCGCCCATGCCATCGGCCTGAAGCTGCGGGTCGTGCAGACCGATGGCAGCGCACCGGTGGGCTTCGGCATCGGGCCCGCGCTGGAAGCGCGCGATGTGCTGGCCGTGCTGCGCAACGAAGCCGCTGCGCCGGCCGACCTGGCGCAGCGCTCCCTGCTGCTGGCAGGCCACCTGCTGGAAATGGGGGGCGTGGCGCCGGAAGGCGCCGGCGCCGCGGTCGCTCAAGCGGTGCTGGCGGACGGCCGCGCCTGGCGCAAGTTCCAGGAGATCTGCGAGGCGCAGGGCGGCATGCGGACGCCGGTGCCGGCCGCCTGCCGCCACCAGGTGCCGGCATTGCGCAGCGGCTGCGTCCTGGGGATCGACAACCGCCGGCTCGCGCGGATCGCCAAGCTGGCCGGCGCGCCGGGTGACCCGGGGGCGGGCATCGACCTGCACGTGCGCGTCGGCGACTTCGTGGAGCGCGGCCAGCCGCTGTTCAGCCTGTACGCGGACACGCCGGGCGAACTGGCTTACGCTCTGGACTACGCCTCCGTGCAGTCGGAGACGATCCACGTCAGCGAGGACGCATGAACAGCCTCATCCTGGCGCTGCCGGGCGCCGAAGTCCTGGCTGAAACCCTGGCGCAGCAGCTGCATTGCGCCGCGAGCACGGTGGAGGCGCACCGGTTTCCCGACGGCGAGGTCGTGGTGCGGCTGCGCACGTCCGTGGCCGGGCTGCGTGTCCTGCTCGTTGACCACCTCGACCGGCCCGACGACAAGACGCTGGCGCTGGTGTTCGCCGCCGACGCCGCACGTGAACTCGGGGCGCAGCAGGTCGGGCTGGTCGCGCCCTACCTGCCGTACATGCGCCAGGACGACCGCTTCCGTCCCGGGGAAGCCATCACCTCGCGCAGCTATGCGCGCCTGCTGTCGTCCACGGTGGATTTCCTGGTCACGGTGGATCCGCACCTGCACCGCTGGCCGGACCTCGACGCGATCTACGGCATTCCCAGCAGCGTGGTGGCCTCCGCGCCGGCCGTCGCGCAGTGGCTGCGGCGGGAGGTGACCCAGCCCATCCTGGTCGGCCCGGACAGCGAAAGCGAGCAATGGGTCGCCGACGTCGCCGGCCGCATCGGCGCGCCCTGGGTGACGATGCGCAAGGAGCGCCGCGGTGACCGCGACGTGCACGTGCACCTGCCGGCGGGCGTGGACCACGCGGGCCGCACGCCGGTGCTGCTGGACGACATCGTCTCCAGCGGCCACACCCTGGCCGGCGCCGCCCACGTGCTGCGGGGCGCCGGCTGGGGCCGGCCCGTGGCGATCGCCGTGCATGCGCTGCTGGACGCCGCGGCCCTGGACATGCTGCACCGCGCCGGCGTGGCGCGCTTCGCCAGCTGCGACACGGTGCCGCATCCCAGCAACGCCATCCCGGTGGCGGAGCTGCTGGCCGAAGGCATCCGCCCGTTCCTCGCGTGACACGCATCCTGATCCTGCAGGCGCATCCCGATGCGTCCGAACGCCACCTGTGCCACGTGCTGGCCGAGGCCTACGCCGAGGGAGCGCGGACGCAGGGGCACGAACTGCGGGTGCTGGAAATCGCCCGGCTGGAGTTTCCCCTGCTGCGCAGCCAGCAGGCCTGGGACAAGGAGCCGGTGCCGGCGGCACTTGCCGCCGCGCAGCAGGACATCGCGTGGGCCCAGCACCTCGTGATCGTCTTTCCGCTGTGGCTCGGGGACATGCCGGCGCTGCTCAAGGGCTTCCTCGAGCAGGTGGCGCGGCCGGGCTTCGCGTTCGGCGCCGACGACCGCAATGCCTTCACCAACAAGGGCCTGCGCGGGCGCTCGGCCCGGCTGGTGGTGACGATGGGCATGCCGGCCTTCGTCTACCGCTGGTACTTTGCCGCCCACAGCATCCGGTCGCTGCGGCGCAACGTGCTGAATTTCGTCGGCATCGCGCCCGTGAAGGCCACCCTGATCGGAGGCGTGGGCCAGCTGTCGACCGCGCGCGCCCAGGCATGGTTCGACACCATGCGCCGTCTGGGTCGCGCGGCTCGGTGATCAGGAGTGCGGCTCGCGCCAGGGCGTGGGACCCTCGCGCGGCAGCTGCTGGCCGTGCGGCAGGTGGGCCTGGAGCGCGCGCAGCTGGTGTTCCAGGTGCACGATGCGCTGCAGGTAGCCAAGCAGCAGGCTCACCGTGAACAGGTCCAGGTCGTAGAGTCCGCGCAGGCGCACTGCCTCGCGCAGGGGCACCACGCAGGCGGCGCTGAACTGGCGCACGCTGCCCTCGCCCACCATGGGCATCAGCGATCCGTACTCGACCAGCTCGTCCAGCTCGGTCACGGTGAGGCTGCACATGTGCGCCAGCTCCGCCGGGTCGATGAGGCGCTGGGGGTCGAGCCAGGAGGCGTCAGGGGCGTCAGTGACCATGGCCGGATTCCTTGGCGACGGTGGCGCGCGGGTCGAATCGCGAGACACGGGAAAGCTCCTCGAACAGCTCGCGCTCCCGTTCGGTGAGACTGGCCGGCACCTCGATGCGCACCAGCGCGTACAGGTCGCCGCGCCCGCCGTGGCCATTGGCCAGCCCGCGTCCACGCAGGCGCAGCTTACGCCCGGACTGGGTCCCGCGGGGCACGGTCAGGATGACCGGGTCGTCCAGGGTCCGGACCTCCACATCGGCTCCCAGCGCCGCCTCCCATGGGGCCAGCGGCAGGTCGAACACGAGGTCGTGCCCGTCGGCGCGGAACACCGGGTGCGGCGCGAGCTGGATGTGCAGGTAGATGTCCCCGGCGGGCCCTCCGTGGCGGCCGGGACCGCCCTTCCCCCGCAGGCGCAGCCGTTGGCCATCGGTCACGCCGGGCGGCACCGTGACGGCCAGCGTGCGCGTCCCGTCCTCGTGTTCGACATCCAGGTTGACCGTGGTGCCGCGATGCGCGTCTTCCAGCGACAGGCGCACGCCGGTTTCGTAGTCGTGTCCGCGCAGGGGCACGGAATGGGCGCGGCCACGGCCGCCGCGACCGCGCGCGAGCGCGTCGAGAAGGTCGGCCAGGTCGAGGTCGTCCAGCCCGCCGCCGCCGAAATCATGCTGCCACTGCGGAGGCGGACTGAAGTCCTCGCCGCTGCGGCGGGTGCCGAGCGCATCGTAGGCAGTGCGCTTTTCCGGGTCCTTGAGCGTCGCGTAGGCTTCGGCCACGTCCTTGAAGCGCGCCTCGGCACCCGGATCCTTGGAGACATCCGGGTGGTGCTGGCGCGCGAGTTTGCGATAGGCCTTCTTGATGGCCTCGGGATCGGCGTCCCGCGGCACGCCGAGTGCCGCGTAGTAGTCCTTGAACTTCACACCCCGTGTTTTACTGCACCCGGAGGTCGAACGCCTGCTGCAGGCCGTCGAGATCGGTGAGGCGGACGTGTTTCTTGTCGACTTCCAGCAGGCGCTGGTGGGCGAAGGCGGAGAAGGTGCGGCTGACCGTTTCCAGCTTCATGCCCAGGTAGCTGCCGATCTCGGCACGCGACATGCGCAGGTGGAACTCGCTGGCCGAGTAGCCGCGGGCCTTCATGCGCTGGGAGATGTTCAGAAGAAAGGCGGCCAGGCGCTCCTCGGCGTTCATGCTGCCCAGAAGCATCATCAGGCTGTGCTCGCGCACGATCTCGCGGCTCATGAGCCGGGAGATCACGTGCTGCAGTTCGGGACTGCCGGTGGCCACCTCGCTCAGGTGGGCATAGGGGATGGCGCAGATCTCGGCGTCTTCCAGGGCGACGGCGCTGCTGGCGTGCTTGCCGGCGGCCAGGCCATCGAGCCCCAGCAGCTCGCCGGCCATCTGGAAGCCCGTCACCTGCTCGCGGCCGTCCTTGAGCGTCATGTGCGACTTGAAGGTGCCGCTGCGCACGGCATAGATGAACTGGAACTTCTCGCCTTCGTGGTACAGCGCCTGGCCTTCCTTCACCCGGCGACGGGCGAACTTGAGGCCATCCAGCCGTTCCACGTCCGAGCCGTTCAGGCCGCAGGGCAGGCAGAGGTCCTTCAGGTGGCAGGTGGAGCACTGCGTCTTCAGCGGCGCCGGGTTGCCATCGATGTCGGTGGGCTGCTGCTGGCGGGCAATGAAGTGCAGGGGCGCGGTGGCGGTGGCACGTTGCGTGGCTTGCATGGTGGTTCCCTCTTCCTCTTGGTGTCTCAGTGAACGGAGCGGCGGCCGGCGGTGGCGACGGCCTGCGCTAGCTGGTCGAATTCGGTGCTCTTGTCGAGGAAGCGCACCGCGCCCTCGCCCAGGTACCGCTTGCGGTAGGCGGGCGCGGAGTTGTTGCTGAAGACGACGAAGGCGACCTGGGGGTCGGCGGAGCGCACCGCCTTGAGCACCTGCAGGCCGCTGCCGCCCTCGAGCTGGACATCCAGCACGACGACATCGGGATGCGCCTGCAGGATGCCGGAGATGCAGGTGTCGGGCGTGGCCGCCTCGCCCACCACGTCGATGTCGGCGGTGGACAGCAGCGCGTTCACCCGCTGCCGGATCTGGACCGAGTCGTCGGCGAGAAACACCTTGATGGAGCCGTTCGAAATCATGGGGTGATCTTCGTGGAAGGCAGGCCGGCGCAACATCGGTGCCGGCTGAATCGGAGGCTCGGAGAACTCCGAATGCGGATGGCCTGGCGG
Source organism: Ramlibacter sp. P4_H7 (assembly GCF_056400765.1). NCBI lineage: Bacteria > Pseudomonadati > Pseudomonadota > Betaproteobacteria > Burkholderiales > Comamonadaceae > Ramlibacter > Ramlibacter sp. P4_H7. Next base: position 169,987 of record NZ_JBFUKP010000009.1, on the reverse strand, counting down.
CCGAGGGCGCCTAGGACGATTCCTAGGGCCTCGGCCAAGTCGGGCCCTGGTTGATCCCGCTCAAGCGCGTGCGCCCGGGAGAGGACCACCATGGAGATTGCCCTCTCGCAAGCCCCAAGGAGAATCCATGTACAAGCGCATCCTCGTGCCGGTGGACGGCAGTGAAACATCCAACAAGGCCCTCGTGGCCGCCCTGCAGATGGCGCGCGAAAGCGGCGGGCGCGTCCGCATCATCCACACCCTGGACGAACTCGCCTACCTGAGCGGATTCGAAGTCAGCGGCGACCTGATCCAGCTGGCCCGGGACTACGCATCCAAGGTGCTGCAGGACGCGACCGAGTTCGCGAAGTCCGCCGGCGTGCCCGTCGAAACCAAGCTGGTCGAAGGTGTCGGCGCCCGGCTGGGCGAGGTCGTCGCCGAAGAGGCCCGCGCCTGGGAAGCGGACCTGGTGGTGGTCGGCACCCATGGCCGGCGCGGTGTCGGCCGGGTCCTCCTGGGCAGCGGCGCCGAGCAGGTCCTGCGCCTCGCGCCGGTGCCGGTGCTGGCCGTGCGGTCGAGCGAGCTACAGGGGGACTGACGGCCGGACCCGGAAGTTGGCGGCAGGTCTGTCGATTCCGCGCTGAACCCGACAGCAGTTTTGTTACTGCCACTTACAGCAATAGACGAGCGGCACTGCCGGGTCGCTTTTCGTCACCGCTTCCGCTGTTTCAGTGCGCCGTCGCGTGAACTCGGTCACGCTTTGGTCTTGTCAGGCTAGGCCAAAGGGAATAACTTCGATCGTCCTTGCACGCACAAAAACAGTCGTTGGAGATCGATGGTCATGAGCTGGTTCAAAGGCACTCTTCGCAACAGCATCTACGGAATGCTCGGCAATCCGGTCGCTCCCAGTGAATCCGTGCTGGAGTCGGGCACCGAGGACATCCGGGAAGCCATGCTCGGCCTGATGGGCGAATCCGGTTCCAAGCAGTTCGCCAACATCACCCGGCGCGTGCGTTACGCGAACGACATCCAGGCCCTGTGGTACCTGCGCGGCGATGTCCTGGCGGCCCTGGCGGCCACCCACGGCGAGGCAGAGGCCCGCCATCGGATCCAGCAGATCACCCGGCTGTTCGACGGCCTGTTGCCCGGCAGCCTGAACGCCCGGTCCAGCTCCCTCATGGGCTGAGCACCCGCGCGATCCAGCAACAAGCGCGGCATGTCCGCGCTTTTTTTCAATCCGGCTCAGTGCCGGTGACCCCACAGCAGGAAGGCATCGCGGCCTTCGACCGCCAGGGTCACCTTGGCGCCCACGGGCAGGCACACCTTGGTGGGAACGTGGCCGAACGGCAGGCCGGTGAGGACGGGCACCTTCACCTGCGTGCGTAGCCACTCCAGCACCGTCTTGAGCTTGAACCCCTTGTCGTGCGGCACCGGCAACCAGTTGGTGAAATGCCCGAGAACGATCGCCTTCTGCTTCTGCAGGATGCCCGCGTAGAGCAGCTGCGTGAGCATGCGTTCGATGCGATAGGGATGTTCGTGGACGTCCTCGAGGAACAGGATGCCGCCCTTCACCTTGGGCATCCAGGGCGTGCCGGCGAGCGCGGCGACGATGGCCAGGTTGCCGCCCCAGAGCACACCCTTGTCCTGCCACGCGCTCGCCTGGGCTTCGGCGGCCGGCAGCTGCCAGCCCGCGCCCTCGCCCTGCCCGCTCACGAGGTCCTCGAAGCAGGCCTGCATGATGTCGTCCGGCTCGGACTCGATGCCGAAGTCCTCGCCGACCGCGGGGCCGGCCCAGGTGACGCGGCCGGTCTCGGCCACCACGGCATTCTGGAACGCAGTGAAATCGCTGAGGCCGACGAACTGCATGCCGCGGTCGATCGCCTTGGCGATTGCCTTGTACGGCAGCTGGGGCAGCAGGCGCGTCAGGCCATAGCCGCCACGCGTGATGATGGCAACGTCGGCGCCACTGGCGGCGGCGCGCCCGATGGCCGCCAGCCGCGTCTCGTCGTCGCCGGCGAAGCGCATGTGGGTGTCGAACACGGCGGGATCGAGTTCGACCTCGTGGCCCAGCGCCTTGAGGCGGGCGATGCCGCGCCGCACGGCGGCCTTGTTGCGCACGGCGCTGGAGGGGGAATAGATGTAGATGCGTCGGGAATTCACGGGCGGAAGTATCCCACCGCCTTGCGCGCGATCTCCCCGCCATGCTCCTGAACGAAATGCCCGGCCTGCGGCAGCACGATCGGCTCGGGACAGCCGCGGATCTGCGCGCGCAGCGCCTCCATCACGGGGGCCCCGAGCACGGGGTCCTGCGCGCCGATGGCCATCAGCGTCCGTCCCTCCCAGCGCTGCGAGAGGAACTCGCGCGCCTGGCGCGACACCGCGGCGCCGTTGGCATCCGGCCGGTCCGGCACCATGGCGGGAAAGGCACGGAGCGCGGCGCGATGTCCGCTGTCCGGGAATGGCGCGGCGTACGCGGCGCATTCCTCGGGGCGCAGGTGCGGATTGCCGCGGGCGAACAGGCGCGCCACGTCGAACTCGGGGTTCTTGGCGCACATGTCCCGCCAGGCGAGGAAGCCGGGCGACAAGGGCGCGTCGCCGGTGCCCAGGGCCGTGTTCATCACGAGCAGCCCGCGGTAGCGCTGGGGATCCTCCATCGGCAGCGTCAGGCCCAGCAAACCGCCCCAGTCCTGCACCACGAGCACGATGTTGCGCAGGTCGAGCCGCTCGACGAATTCCAGCAGCACCTGCCGGTGCCACTCGAAGGTGTGCGATGCCTCCCGCTTCGGCTTGTCGCTCTTGCCGAAGCCGACCAGGTCCGGGGCGACCACGCGCCCTCCGGCCCCCAGGAACTCGGGGATCATCCGCCGGTACAGGTAGCTCCATCCGGGGTTGCCGTGCAGGCACAACCAGGTGATCGGCGCCTCCTTCTGACCTTCGTCCAGGTAGTGCATCCGCAGTCCCGAGAGGGAAGGCAGGTCGTTCAGGTAGTGCGGGGCCCAGGGGTAATCTGGCAGGTCGTGGAAGCGTTCCTCGGGCGTGCGGACGGCGTCCTCGCGCAGCGGTTGGGCGTTCATGCGGGCCTCCTGGCGGCGTTGGCGGAAGAAAGTGGTGAGCAGCGCCCCGCACTCCGCGGCCAGCACGCCGCCCGTGAGGGCCGTCTGGTGGTTCAGCCTCTGCTGCCCGAACAGGTCGACGATGGATCCGGCCGCGCCGGTCTTCGGATCCGCTGCGGCATACACGACACGAGCCAGCCGGGCATGCAGCATCGCGCCGCTGCACATGGCGCAGGGTTCGAGGGTCACGAACAACTCGCAGCCGTCCAGGCGGTAGTTGCCCAGCGTACGCGCCGCGGCCCGCAGGGCGCGCATCTCGGCGTGCGCCGTCGGATCGTGGCTGGAGACCGGCGCATTGTGGCCGCGGCCGACGACGGCATCGCCATGCACGACCACCGCGCCCACGGGGACTTCGCCCACCTCCAGCGCCAGCTGCGCCTGCGCCAGCGCCTCGCGCATGAAGCGTTGGTCGCGCGCGGCCGCCGGGTTCACTTGGTTTCGTCGGGCATGGGCCGCGGCTGCTGCATGGCGCTTTCCGCGGCTTTCTGGAACTGCTGCACCTGCTGTTGCGGCGTTCCCGCAGGCACCGCCACGCCCTCCACCGTGGCCGCGTCCTTCGGCGCGACGCCTTCGCCCAGCTGCCTCTTCGCCAGCACGCCGACGACCGCCAGCACCACCACCAGGCCGAGCACCGTAAAGACTGCGCGCATCACTTCCCCTCCATGCCCAGCCGCTGCATCCACGCGGCGAGCTCCCGATGGTTGTCGTCTCCGTCAGCGTAGCCAGCCCGCATCCGCGCATGGGCCTCTGGCCGGTGCTGGTTCAGCTTCAGCTTGCAGGACCACTGCTGCACGTCCAGCTCGAAGCCGACGATGCCCGCCAGCATCTTGTGCGCGAATTCCTCGCCGAGGCCTTGCCATTGCTCCGCGTACGAGGGCTCGTGGTCGCCAATCAGCTTCTTCAGCAGCCGGTCCTTGGCCAGCGGGTCTTCGACGAGGCGGGCCTGCACGCGGCAATGCACGGTGAGGTAGTTCCAGGAGGGAACCCGCTGCAGGTCGGGATAGACCTTGGGCGAAAGGTAGGCGTGCGGCCCCATGAAGGTGACCAGCGCCTCGGGCCGCGCCTGCAGGTAGCGCCAGTGCGGATTGGGCTTGGCGCAATGCCCCAGCAGCACGAAGCGGCCCTCGCGCTCCTCCAGGTGCAGCGGCAGGTGCGTGACGAAGGGGAACCCGGTGTCGTCATTGGAGATCAGGCTCGCGAAGGGGTGCCCGCGCATCAGTTCGGCGGCGAGCGCAGCATCCTCCGAGCGGAATTGCGGCGGCTGGTACATGGCTGCCATTGTGCATGGACGGGTTCGCCCCCGCCCATGCTCACTCCCACTCGATGGTCGCGGGCGGCTTGCTGCTCACGTCGTAGGTGACGCGGTTGATGCCGCGGACCTCGTTGATGATGCGGCTGGAGACCTTCTTCAGCAGCGCATAGGGCAGCTCCGCCCAGTCCGCCGTCATGAAGTCGCTGGTCTGCACGGCGCGCAGCGCCACCACGTAGTCGTAGGTCCGGCCGTCGCCCATCACGCCCACGCTCTTGACCGGCAGGAACACCGTGAAGGCCTGGCTGGTGAGGTCGTACCAGCTCTTGCCCGTGCGCTCGTCGCGGAAGTTGCGCAGTTCCTGGATGAAGATGGCGTCAGCGCGGCGCAGCAGTTCGGCATAGTCCTTCTTGACCTCGCCCAGGATCCGCACCCCCAGGCCGGGGCCCGGGAAGGGATGGCGGTACACCATCTCCGGCGGCAGGCCGAGCGCCACGCCCAGCTCGCGCACTTCGTCCTTGAACAGGTCGCGCAACGGCTCCAGCAGTTTCAGGCCCAGCTGCTCCGGGAGGCCGCCGACGTTGTGGTGGCTCTTGATGGTGACGGCCTTCTTGCTCTTGGCGCCACCCGACTCGATCACGTCCGGGTAGATCGTGCCTTGCGCCAGCCACGCGACGTGGCGGGCATGCGTCTGCTTGATCCGGGCGGCCTCGGCCTTGAACACGTCGACGAACAGGCCGCCGATGATCTTGCGCTTGGCCTCGGGATCGCTCACGCCGGCCAGCTTTCCGAGGAAGAGGTCGGCGGCGTCGACGCGGATCACCTTCGCGTGCAGCTTGCCGGCGAACATGTCCATCACCATGTCGCCCTCGTCCAGGCGCAGCAGGCCGTGGTCGACGAACACGCAGGTGAGCTGGTCGCCGATGGCGCGGTGGATCAGGGCGGCGGCCACCGAGGAATCCACGCCGCCGGACAGGCCCAGGATCACCTCCTCGTCACCGACCTGCTTGCGGATGGCCTCCACGGCCTCGGCGATGTGGTCGCGCATCACCCAGTCCGGCCGTGCCTGGCAGATTCCCCGCACGAACCGTTCGAGGATGGCGTGGCCCTGCACGGTGTGCGTCACCTCCGGGTGGAACTGCACGGCATAGAAGCGGCGGTTCTCGTCCGCCATCCCGGCGATCGGGCAGCTTTCAGTGGAGGCCATGAGCCGGAACCCGGGCGGCATCTCGACCACCTTGTCGCCGTGCGACATCCACACGTTGAGCATGCCGTGGCCTTCGGCGGTGGTGTAGTCGGCGATGTCGCGCAGCAGCTCCGTATGTCCGCGGGCGCGCACGGCGGCAAAGCCGAACTCGCGTTGGTGGCCGCTTTCGACCTTGCCTCCGAGCTGGTGGGCCATGGTCTGCATGCCGTAGCAGATGCCCAGCACCGGCACCCCCAGCTCGAACACCGCCTGGGGCGCCTTGTCGGTGGATTCCTCGTACACGCTCGCGTGGCTGCCGGAGAGGATCACGCCCTTCAGCCTGCCGTCCGCGGCGTACTTTCGCACCCACTCGTCGCTCACGTCGCAAGGATGGACTTCCGAGTACACGTGCGCCTCGCGCACGCGGCGGGCGATCAGCTGGGTGACCTGGGAGCCGAAGTCGAGGATGAGGATCTTGTCGTGTTGCATGGTCAGGCCAGGTCGGTGATCAGGGGATGTTCGAGCTTGAGGCAGGCGCGCTGCAAGGCGCGGTCCATCGTGACGAGAGGGGCTTTGAGGTCCAGCGCGACCTTCAGGTACGCAGCGTCGTAAGGGGTGAGTTCCAGCGACTGCGACCAGTTCCAGAACTCCAGCGGCGAGACGCGCAGGGGAGCCAGGGACACCGGCAGGCGGCTGAGCAGGCGCAGCACGTGCTGGTGGGCGCTCGGCGTGAAGCGGCCGCGGGTGAGGGCGAGTCCCGCGGCATGCAGTGCCTCGAGCGGGAAGATCGCCGCGCTGGTGGCGCTTTCCTCCTCGGTCATCACGCGGATCAGGGCCTGCGAGACCTTGTCCCCGGACTGGTCAGGGAAGGCCCAGCTTGCGAAAGCGGAGGCATCAACGACCAGCACGCGCGCCCTTCGGGTCGTCGGTCCAGGCGCCGCCGCGGGCGCCGCCCTCGTGCTTGTGTTTTTCCCACAGGTCCTGGAACGCCGGACCGGCTGAACCCACCTTGAACCGCAGAGCTTCCAGTTCGGCCAGGATGGCCTGCCGTCGCGCCTCGATGCTGGGCTGTTCGGTCTCGGGCTCCTTGATCAGCCGGATGACGCGCTTGCCATGCCGCGTCAGGACCACCTCCTCGCCCTGCTCGACGGCGCGGATCAGTTCGGACAGCTGGCTCTTGGCTTGGTGGATGGGAACCGTCAGCATATTCTGGCTCGACTGGCTTGTAATCTGGCCATATTGTAGCCAAGACCAACGAAAAGGGCCAGATTAATCTGGCCCTTTTCTGGGATGCCGTCGTTCAGTCCGCGCGGTAGTTCGGCGCTTCCTTGGTGATCTGCACGTCGTGCACGTGGCTTTCGCGCATGCCTGCCGCCGTGATCTGCACGAATTCCGCGCGCTGCCGCATCTCCTCGATGTTCCCGCAGCCGCAGTAGCCCATGGCAGCGCGCACGCCGCCAGCAAGCTGGTACACGATCGACACGAGGGAGCCCTTGTACGGGACGCGCCCCTCGATGCCTTCCGGCACCAGCTTGTCCGCGTTCGGGTTGCCCGTGGTGGCTTCCTGGAAGTACCGATCCGCGCTGCCTTGCTGCATGGCGCCGATGGAGCCCATGCCGCGGTAGCTCTTGTAGCTGCGGCCCTGGTACAGCACGATTTCGCCGGGCGCCTCCTCGGTGCCGGCGAACATCCCGCCCATCATGACGGTGCTCGCACCGGCGGCGATCGCCTTGGCGATGTCGCCCGAGTAGCGCACGCCCCCATCGCCGATCAGGGGAACGCCGCTGCCCGCCAGCGCGGTGGCGACGTTGTCGATGGCCGTGATCTGCGGCACGCCGACCCCGGCGACGATGCGCGTCGTGCAGATGGAGCCGGGACCGATCCCGACCTTCACCGCATCGGCGCCCGCCTCCACCAGCGCGCGGGCGGCTGACCCGGTGGCGATGTTGCCGCCGATCACGTCCACCTGCGGGTAGTTCTGCTTGACCCAGCGCACACGGTCGATCACGCCCTTGCTGTGGCCATGGGCCGTGTCCACCACGATGGCATCGACGCCGGCCTTGACCAGCGCTTCCACGCGCTCTTCGGTGCCCTCGCCGACACCCACCGCCGCGCCCACGCGCAGGCGGCCGCTGGCATCGCGGGCCGCATTGGGAAAGCTGGTCTGCTTGGTGATGTCCTTGACGGTGATCAGGCCCTTCAGCTCGAAACCGTCGTTGATCACCAGCAGGCGTTCCAGCTTGTGCTTGTTCAGTAGCGCTTTCGCCTCGGCGGCGCTCGTCCCCTCGCGGACGGTGATCAGCTTGTCCCGCGGGGTCATGATCTGGCTCACCGGAACGTCATAACGCGTCTCGAAGCGAAGGTCGCGTCCGGTGACGATGCCCACGACCTTGCCGCCATCGAGCACGGGAAAGCCGGAGATGCCCAGCTGCTCCTGCATCGCGATCACCTGCCGCACGGTGTGCTCGGGCGTGATCACGACCGGGTCGCGCAGCACGCCCGATTCGTAGCGCTTGACGCGCGCCACTTCGGCGGCCTGCTGCTGCGGCGTGAGGTTCTTGTGGACGATGCCGATCCCGCCTTCCTGGGCGATGGCGATCGCCAGGCGCGCCTCCGTCACCGTGTCCATCGCTGCGGACACCAGTGGCAGGTTCAGCTGGATGTTGCGGGAGAACTGGGTGGAGAGGGAAGTGTCCTTGGGAAGGACCTGGGAGAACGCCGGCACCAGCAACACGTCGTCGAAGGTGAGCGCTTTTCCGAGAAGGCGCATTGTGAGAGCTCCAAAAGAAGAATTGTACCCGCGTGCACTTTTGCACGACCCTCGTGGGGCTTGCGCGCCACGGTGAAGCCATCGCCGCAACGCTCGCTGCGAATGGCCGGGCTACACTGAAAAGATGAAAGCTGCCCGCATCGCCTTGCTCGCCCTCGTGTGTTCCGTGCCGCTCGCGGCTTCGGCCCAGTGGATGTGGCTGGACAAGGGCGGCCGCAAGGTCTTCAGCGACCAGCCGCCGCCGCCGGACGTGGCCCCGGACCGCGTCTTGAAGCAGCCAGGCATGCGAGGCAGCTCCGCGGCCGTGCCGACGGTGGCCGCCGCACCTGCCGCCGCGCCGGCCAGCCTGCCGAAGCCGGCCGGCAAGGACAAAGCGCTGGAGGACAGGAAGAAGCAGGCCGAAGCCGCGGAAGCGGACAAGAAGAAGGCCGAGGAAGCCAAGGTCGCGGCGGCGCGTGCGGAGAACTGCAGCCGCGCGAAAACGAGCCGGGCCAACTACGAGTCCGGCGTGCGGCTCTCGCGCATGAACGACAAGGGCGAGCGCGAGATCCTGGACGACAGCCAGCGCGCCGCGGAGATGAAGGTCCTCGACCAGGTCATCGCCCGCGACTGCCAGTCGCCTCAGTAACCGGGCTTGGCACCCGGTCGCCGCTTGGCGAACAAGCCCGCGGCCCGCGCCCCCTGCTTCGTGAATCGCTCCCGTCGCGCCACCTTGGGATCGACCAGCAGTCCACGGTAGATTTCCACGCGGTCGCCTTCGCGGACCGGTTCCGCGGGCGTGCAACGGCGTCCCCAGATGCCCACGTCCTGCGCATCCAGGCCGGGGCAAGCTTCGCCGAAGCCACTGGCCAGGATCGCGTCCCGCACGGAGGCGCCTACGGGCACTTCCAGCACCCACTCCAGGATACGTCGCGGGCCCGGCGAATACATGACCGTCACGCGCGGCATGGTGTCAGCCATACACCTGTTCGGCGCGCTTGACGAATGCATCCACCATGCTGCCGGCAATGCGGTCGAACACCGGCCCCACCAGTGCGGCGAGCGCCGCGCTCTTGAACGCGTACTGGAGTTCCAGCGTCACCTTGCAGGCGCGCTGCCCCGCTCCCCCCAACGGCTCGAACTTCCAGCACCCATCGAGGTTGGAGAACGGGCCCTCCAGAAGCTTCATGCGCACCTCGCGACCGGGCACTTGCGTGTTGCGCGTCGTGAAGGTCTGGTGGATGCCGGAGAACGCGATGCCGATTTCGGCTTTCATGACGTCCGGCGCGACTTCCAGTACGGAGGCACGGTCGCACCAGGGCAGGAACTCGCAGTACTTCGCCACGTCGGTGACCAGCGCGAACATCTCCTCGGCGCTGTACCAGATGAGCACGGACTTATGGACTGTTTTCATGGAGAATTGCGGTCCCGCGCGGGATTGTAGAGAGCCGTTGCCGGGCCCATCTGTCAGCCCATGACGACAAAGAAAAAAGAAACCCCCGCCCGCATTGCCGACAACAAGAAAGCCGCCTTCAACTACTTCTTCGAGGAGCGGTTCGAGGCCGGCATGGTCCTGGAAGGCTGGGAGGTCAAGGCGGCCCGCGAGGGAAAGGCCCAGCTCACCGACGGGTATGTGGTGATCCGCAACGGCGAGCTGTACCTGATCGGCTGCCTGATCAACCCTCTGAAGACGGCGTCCACCCACGTCAATCCCGACTCCGCGCGCACGAAGAAGCTCCTGATGCACAAGGACGAGATCCGGCGCCTGGTCGGCAAGGTGGAGCAAAAGGGCTATACGCTGGTCCCGATCCAGCTGTACTGGAAAGCGGGCAAGGTCAAGTGCGAAATCGCGTTGGCCAAGGGCAAGGCCGAACATGACAAGCGCGACACGATCAAGGACCGCGAGGGCAAGCGCGAGGTCGAAAGGGCGATGAAGGAGCGGCACCGCTGATCCCCGATGGGCGGCGCGGGGAATAAACCCAACCGTGGGCGCGTTCATGGAGGTGAAGCCCACCCCCAAGGAGAAAAACCCCATGAGCCCTCGCATCGCCGCCCTTGCCCTCGCCTCCCTGCTCACCGCGTGCGCCTCGATGACGGCACCCGCCCCCGCCAAAGTCGCTGACGGCGTGTTCGTCGGCGCGAACGGCATGACCTTGTACACCTTCGACCGCGACGCCATGGGCTCCGGAAAGTCGGCGTGCAATGGGCCGTGCGCCGCCAATTGGCCGCCCCTGATGGCAAGCACCAGCGACAGCGCCTCCGGCGACTGGAGCATCGTCACCCGCGACGACGGCAGCCGCCAGTGGGCGTACAAGGGCAAGCCGGTCTACTTCTGGGTCAAGGACACCAAGTCTGGCGATCGCACGGGCGACGGCGTCAACAACGTCTGGCACCTCGCCCGTCCCTGAGCGTGGCCTTTTTCCCCTTCTCCTCCTCGTTCCAGGCTCGCTTCGACGCGCCGGGATGGCAGGTGAGCGTCCGCAACGTGGATGTGGACGGCGACCCCGTGCACGAAGCCATGCTGCGCCTCGCCGCCTCCCTGCGTGGCAGTCGCGCCACCGTGCTGGCGGAAGCCATCGGCGGCTGCCGCACGCTCGGCGAACTGTGCGAGCTGAGGCGCCCTTTGCTGCAGGCGCTGACGGAGGACCGGGGCGAACTGCACGCGGTACGGCAGATCATGCGGATCGACGCGATGGTGCTCGACGTCTGGCCGGAAGCTCCTGTTTCGCGTCCGGCCGCTCTCGGATAGGCTTGGCACCATGGCCACCCCTTCCGCCTCCAACAGCCTGGTCGGACACATCCCCGACCTTCGCCGCTACGCCCGCTCCCTCACGGGCGACTCCTGGATGGCGGACGACCTCGTGCAGGACACGCTCGAGCGGGCCTGCGAAAGGTGGCAGCTGTGGGCCGCGGGAAGCGACCTCCGGGCCTGGCTCTTCACGTTGATGCACAACCTGTTCGTCGACACGGCCCGTCGCGCGGTGCGGCAGCAGGCCGGCCAGCACGTGGACGTGGATGACGTCGCCCATGAATTGCAGTCGCCGGCGGGCGTGCCCGACCAGGCGATGGACCTGCAGCGCTGCCTGCTGCGCCTGCCGGCGGAACAACGTGAGGTGCTGCTGCTGGTCACCTTGCAGGATCTTGGATACGAAGAAGCGGCGCGCATCACCGGAGTGCCGATCGGCACGGTGATGTCCCGGCTTTCGCGGGCACGCGCGCGCCTGCGGGACCTGATGGATGGGCGCGCCCCTGCCGCCGGGCCAGCCGCTCCGGCCTTGCGGCGCTTGAAATGAGAACGAAGATGAAGGACGAAACTCCCCTGCTGCCCGACGAGGAAGCCGAACTCCACGCCTACGTCGACGGGCGGCTGGATGCCGCACGCAGGACGGCCGTGGAAGCCAGGCTCGCCCAGGATACCGCGGCCGCCGAACGCGTGCGTGCGTGGAAGCAGCAGGCCCAAGCGCTGCGCACGCTGCATCCCGAAATGCTGATGGAGCCGGTGCCCGCGCACCTGCTGCAGGCCGCCATGCGGCTGGACCACCGTACCAATCGGCTGGCGCAGTGGCAGCGCTGGGGTGGCATGGCCGCCGCGGTCCTGCTTGCCTTCGGGCTCGGTTGGGGCGGCCACGTGCAGTTCCAGGACGTGCGGGCGCGCACCGGCCTGTCTCCGGCGGTCATGAGCTTCGCGCACCAGGCGGTCGCCGCGCATGCGGTCTACATGCCCGAAGTCCGGCACCCGGTCGAAGTCGAAGCCGCCCAGCAGCAGCACCTGGTGCAATGGCTGTCCAAGCGGCTGAACCGCCAGCTCAAGGTCCCCAATCTCAGCGCGACCGGCTACGAACTCGTTGGCGGCCGCCTGCTGCCCGGTGAGAACGGCGCCCGCGCGCAGTTCATGTACCAGAACGCGGCCGGCGAGCGCGTCACCCTGTACGTCGGTGCCGTGGACGGGGCCAACTCCAAGTCCATGGATGAAACCGCCTTCCGCTTCGCCAACGAAGCCGGGATCGCCAGCTTCTACTGGGTGGACCAGGGCTTCGGCTATGCGCTGTCCGGCAAGCTGCCGCGGCAGGGCCTGCTGGTGCTGGCCGAAAGCGTCTACAAGCAGCTCTAGACGAATCCGCTGGAGACGGCGACCGCGGCTCGTCGCGGTCGGCGCCCTCTGCGTCGGTCAGCCCAGGGTTCGCAGGGGATGCGCGTGCGCGGGCCAGGGGCTCTCGAAGAACGCGCCCACCATGTCCGGAGTGACTTCCTCGATCCGCGCGGGATTCCAGCGCGGCGCCTGGTCCTTGTCGATCGCCAGGGCCCGGATGCCTTCGAAGGTTTCGCTGGCGGCGCCGGGCCGCAGCCGGAAGCAGTTCCGCACCATGTCCCGCTCCATGCGCAGGTCGGCCGCCAGCGTCATGTGGCGGGCGCGGCGCAGGTGCTCCAGCGTGACGTGCAGCATCAGGGGCGAGCGTTTGCGAAGCAGCGCAGCGGTCCCTGCTGCCCAATCGCTACCGTCGGCTTCGAGGGCCTGGACGATCTCCGGCACGCCGGCAAGCGCAAAGAATCGGTCGATGTCGCCGCGGCGCGCCGCCAGTTCGCCCTGCGGCTTGCTGGCCGTGTGCAGGGCATCCCGGACCCGCTCGAAGCGCTCCCCGTCGGCGAGGCTGTCCCAGACCGCGGGCAGATCCGATGAGGCGAGCACCCCGTCGGCCAGGCGCGCCGCCACGGCATCGGCGCCGGTGATCGGCTGCCCCGTCAGGGCGAGGTATTCGCCGATGCGGCCAGGACAGCGCGCCAGGAACCAACCTCCGCCGACGTCCGGGAAGAGGCCGATGTTCGTCTCCGGCATGGCCATCCGGGTGCGCTCGGTCGCGATCCGCAGGCCGTAGTCGCTGCCGTGGGCGGAGATGCCCATGCCGCCGCCCATCACGATGCCGTCCATGAAGACGACGTAGGGCTTCGGATAGGCGTGCACCATGTGGTTGAGTGTGTATTCCTCGGTGAAGAAGTCCTCCAGCCTCGGGTCGCCGGTGAGCACGGCCTGGTGGAAGAAGCGGATGTCGCCGCCTGCGCAGAACGCGCCAAAGGGCCCCTTCCGGCCCATGCCACGCACGCCTACGCGCTCCACGCGCGGGTCGTCGCGCCAGGCGAGCAGCGCCGCGCTGAGTTCGCGGATCATGCCCAGCGACAGCGCGTTCAGCGCCTTCGGGCGATTCAGCGTGATCAGGCCGGCGCTGCCCCGGACCTCGGCGAGCACTTCGCTCATGAGGCCCTCTGCCTCCAGCCCACCATCTCATTGGCGACCAGCGCCCCGATCACCAGCGCCCCGCCCGCGAGCACCGTCTGGCTCGGGATCTCGTCCGCGCCGATCCACGCGAGGACGATGCCGAAGATCACCTCCAGCAGCGCCAGCAAGGCGATTTCGGGGGCCTTGAGCACCCGGGCGCAGACCACCGCCAGCGCGCAGGGGATGGCCAGCTGCACCAACCCCAGGACGGCCAGCAGACCGACGTCGTGGGCGGAGGCTTGCAGCGGCATGGCCAGCGGCAGGGACACCAGCGAGGAGATCGCGGCACCCACCAGCACCGCCGGCACGAGGTCCACATCGCGGCCCTGCGCGTGCGAGCGCTGCGTGACCGTCCAGTTCACGCCACTGGCGAGCGGCACGAACAGCGCCACCACGGTGCCGGCGACCTGACCGCCTTCCAGTTGCGCCGAAAACATGTAGGCAATGCCGGCGCCGGCGAGCAGGATCGCGCCCCAGGTGCGGAACGGGATGCGGTGGCCGATGAAGATGCGCGCGATCAGCGCCGTCAGGAAGGGGCCGATGGCCATCGTGACCAGCACGTTGGCCACGCTGGTGAGCGTGAGCGCCACCATGAAGGCGGTGAACATCACGCTCCAGCACAGGCCGGACAGCCACAGCGGCCAGCCACCCTCGCGGATGCGGGTGAACACGACGCGGCCCTGGAAGAAAGGCAGGATCACCAGCAGCGACGCCACCGTGAAGAAGCTGCGCCAGAAGGTGACCTCGAAGCTGCGCGCGTGTTCGAGGTGCCGCGTGATCACGCCCGCGATGGACCACATGAGGGTCACCGCGACCATGAGGAACACGGCCTTGGTATGGGTGAGTTTCATCTTGTTGTCGGCGCGGCGCGTCAAGCCGCGGCCGGGACGCTCGGCCCGGCGGAAATCCCGGGCATCTTAGCGAAGAAGCCCGGACGGGCCGGGCTTCTGGTGCTTACGCGGCCTCTCGCATCGCGCGCTTGCGGTCGTGCTCCTTCAGGAAGCGCTTGCGCAGCCGGATCGACTTGGGCGTGATCTCCACCAGTTCGTCGTCCTCGATGAACTCGACGCCGTATTCCAGCGTGAGGTCGATGGGCGGCGTGACCTTGATCGCGTCTTCCTTGCCGGACACGCGGAAGTTGGTCAGCTGCTTGGTGCGGGTGGCGTTCACCACCAGGTCGTTGTCGCGGTTGTGGATGCCGACGATCATGCCCTCGTACACCGGGTCGTTCGCCTTCACGAACATGCGGCCGCGGTCGTCCAGCTTGCCCAGCGCGTAGGTGAAGATCTCGCCGTCGTCCATGGAGATCAGCACGCCGTTCTTGCGGCTGGCGATCTCGCCCTTGTGCCCTTCCCAGCCGTCGAAGATGTTGGAGATCAGGCCGGATCCGCGCGTCAGGTTCAGGAACTCGTTGGAGAACCCGATCAGGCCCCGGGCGGGAATGCGGTACTCCAGGCGGACACGCCCCCGGCCGTCCGGCTCCATGTTCATCAGCTCGCCCTTGCGCTCGCCCAGCGCCTGCATCACGCCGCCCTGGTGCTGCTCCTCGATGTCGGCGGTGACCAGCTCGATCGGCTCGCACTTGACGCCGTCGATCTCCTTGAACACCACGCGCGGCTTGGACACGGCGAGTTCATAGCCTTCCCGGCGCATGTTCTCGACCAGGATGGTCAGGTGCAGTTCGCCCCGGCCCATCACCTCGAACACGCCTTCCTCGGCGGTCTCGCTCACGCGAAGCGCCACGTTGGACTGCAGTTCCTTCTGCAGCCGGTCCCAGATCTGCCGGCTGGTGACGTACTTGCCTTCTCGGCCCGCCAGCGGGCTGGTGTTGACGCAGAAGTTCATCGTCAGGGTGGGCTCGTCCACCTTGAGCATGGGCAGCGGCGCCGGATTGAGCGGGTCGGTCACGGTCACGCCGATGCCGACGTCCTCGATGCCGTTGATCAGCACGATGTCCCCGGGGCCCGCTTCTTTCACCTGCACGCGGGTCAGGCCTTCGAACGTGAGCACCTGGTTTACGCGGCCCTTGACGGCCTTGCCGTCCGGGCCTTCCATTACCAGCACGTCCATCATCGGGCGGATGGTGCCCTGGTTGATGCGCCCGACGCCGATGCGGCCCACGAAGCTGGAGTAGTCCAGTGCGGAGATCTGCAGCTGCAGGGGTGCCTCGGGGTCGCCCTCGTGCTGCGGGACGTGCTGCAGGATGGTGTCGAACAACGCGGACATGTCGGGGCCCCATTGCTCACCCGCCGGCCCTTCCTTCAGCGAGGACCAGCCGTTGATGCCGGAGGCGTACACCACCGGGAAGTCCAGCTGGTCGTCGGTCGCTCCGAGCTTGTCGAACAGGTCGAACGCGGCGTTGATGACCTTGTCGGGGTTGGCGCCCGGCTTGTCGACCTTGTTCACGACCACGATCGGCCGCAGGCCCAGGGCCAGCGCCTTCTTGGTCACGAAGCGGGTCTGCGGCATCGGGCCTTCCTGCGCGTCGATCAGCAGCAGCACGCCGTCCACCATGGACAGGGCGCGCTCCACCTCGCCGCCGAAGTCCGCGTGGCCGGGCGTGTCCACGATGTTGATGTGCGTGCCCTTCCAGCTGACGGCGCAGTTCTTGGCCAGGATGGTGATGCCGCGCTCGCGCTCGATGGCGTTGTTGTCCATCACCGTGTCGACCACCTTCTCGTGGTCGGCGAAGGTGCCGGACTGGCGCAGCAGCTGGTCCACCATGGTGGTCTTGCCATGGTCGACGTGGGCGATGATGGCGATGTTTCGGATTTGCGTCATACGGGTAGGGGCTCCTCTGAACCCAGGATTTGTTGAATTTCGATCGGGCTCAGCAGGCGGGAGGGAATCAATTCCCCCGCCTGGACGTGAGCGGTACCGAGGAGCGCGCGCGGAGCCTCCCCGAAAACGGCAACCTGTTGCGCATCGCCCCAGCCGCCGCGTCGCCGCAGCCCGCTGAGGAAGCGACCAGCATCTTCCGTGCCCAGCGTGACCCGGGCATGACCAGGCAGCAGCGACTCCACGGGCAGCAGCCGGGCCTGGCGGTCGGACTCGGGCAGCGCTTCGAGTTCCGCCAGCGTCAGGCATTGCGAACCATCGAACGGCCCCGTGGCCGTCCGGCGCAGCGACACCAGGTGGGCTCCGCAACCCAGGGCCTGGCCGATGTCTTCCCCCAGCGTGCGGATGTAGGTCCCCTTGCTCACGCGGGCGACGATCTTCAGCCGGTCGGGGGCGTCCAGGGTCAACTTCAGCGAAAACACGGTCACCTGCCGGGGCTCGCGTTCGATCTCGACGCCGGCCCGCGCGTACTCGTAGAGCGCCTTGCCATCCTTCTTCAAGGCACTGTACATCGGCGGCACCTGCACGATCGGCCCGGTGAACTCCGCCTGCACCTCCGCCAGCCGTTCGGGCGTGATCACCGGCACCTCGGCCCGGGCGATCACTTCGCCCTCGCTGTCCGCGGTCGCCGTGCGCACACCCAGCTGCGCCACGGCCTCGTAGGTCTTGTCCGCATCCAGGTGCAGCTGGCTGAACTTGGTCGCCGCGCCAAAGCAAAGGGGCAGCACCCCGGTGGCCATCGGATCCAGCGTGCCCGTGTGGCCGGCCTTTTCCGCCCGCAGCAGCCACTTGGCCTTCTGCAAGGCATCGTTGCTGGAGAATCCCAGCGGTTTGTCGAGCAGCAACACCCCATGCACAGGGCGCCGCTGCACCCTGGTGCGTGGCGCGTTCACGGCTAGTCCTCCTTTGCCCGGGAGGAAACAGCCTTGGCGATCAGGGCGTTCATGTCCGCCGCGCGCTCGGTCGTGCGGTCGAACTGGAAATGCAGCGTCGGCACGGTGTGGATGTGCAGGCGCTTGAACAGGTGGTTGCGCAGGAAACCGGCGGCCTGGTTCAGGGCCTCGGTCGTCTCCTGCGGATCCCCCACGAGGATGCTGAAGAACACCTTCGCGTGCGCGTAGTCCGGCGTGACTTCCACGGCGTTGATCGTCACCATCCCCACCCTCGGGTCTTTCAGCTCGCGCGCGATCAGCTCCGACAGATCGCGCTGGATCTGGTCGGCGACCTTGAAGCCGCGGTTGGGGGTGGATGACTTTCGCTTCATGGACTCACCGGGACAGCGCTTACAGCGTGCGCGCGATCTCCTTGACTTCGAAGAATTCGAGCTGGTCGCCTTCCTTGATGTCGTTGTAGTTCTTCAGCTTGATGCCGCACTCGAAGCCTTCCTTGACCTCGCGCACGTCGTCCTTCAGGCGCTTGAGCGACTCGAGCTCGCCCGTGTACACCACCACGTTGTCGCGCAGCAGGCGGAAGTGCGCGCTGCGGGTGACCTGGCCCGAGGTGACCATGCAACCGGCGACCGTGCCGATCTTGGAGGCCACGAAGACGGTGCGGATCTCGGCGGAGCCGATGACCTCTTCCCGTTTCTCGGGCGCCAGCATCCCGGACATGGCGGCCTTCAGCTCGTCCACCGCGTCGTAGATGATGTTGTAGTAGCGCAGCTCGATGCCGTTGCCTTCGGCCAGCTTGCGTGCGCCGGAGTCGGCGCGCACGTTGAAGCCGATGATGATGGCCTTCGAAGCGATCGCCAGGTTGACGTCCGACTCGCTGATGCCGCCGACGGCCGCATAGACCATCTGCACCTTCACTTCGTCGGTCGACAGCTTCAGCAGCGACTGCGCCAGCGCCTCCTGGGAACCCTGCACGTCGGCCTTGACGATGATCGGCACCGTCTTGACCTCGCCGGCGGTCATGTCCGAGAACATGTTCTCCAGCTTGGCGGCTTGCTGCTTGGCCAGCTTCGTGTTGCGGAACTTGCCCGCGCGGTAGGTCGCGATCTCGCGCGCACGGCGCTCGTCGGACATCACCATGAACTCGTCGCCGGCCTGCGGCACCTCGGTCAGGCCCTGGATCTCCACCGGGATGGAGGGACCGGCCGCCTTGATGCTCTTGCCGTTCTCGTCCAGCATGGCGCGCACGCGGCCGAAGGTCTGGCCGGCCAGCACCACGTCGCCGGTCTTCAGCGTCCCGGACTGCACCAGGATGGTCGCCACCGGGCCGCGGCCCTTGTCCAGCTGCGCTTCGATCACGAGGCCCTTGGCCATCGCGTCCACCGGCGCCTTCAGTTCCAGCACTTCGGCCTGCAGCAGCACCTGCTCCAGCAGGTCGTCGATGCCCTGGCCGGTCTTGGCCGACACGGCCACGAACGGCGACTCGCCGCCGTACTCTTCGGGCACGACCTGTTCGGCCACCAGTTCCTGCTTCACGCGGTCGGTGTTGGCATCCGGCTTGTCGATCTTGTTGATCGCCACCACGATAGGCACACCCGCCGCCTTCGCGTGCTTGATGGCTTCCTTGGTCTGCGGCATGACGCCGTCGTCCGCGGCCACCACCAGGATCACGATGTCGGTCGCCTGGGCGCCGCGGGCCCGCATGGCGGTGAACGCCTCGTGGCCCGGGGTGTCCAGGAAGGAGATGACGCCGCGCGGCGTTTCCACGTGGTAGGCGCCGATGTGCTGCGTGATGCCGCCGGCTTCGCCCGCCGCCACCTTGGCGCGGCGGATGTAGTCCAGCAGCGAGGTCTTGCCGTGGTCGACGTGGCCCATGACGGTGACGACCGGCGCACGCGGGAGCGACTCGGCCGTCTGCTGGCCAACGTCTTCCTCGGTGAACGCTTCCGGGTCGTCCAGCGCCGCGGTCACGGCCTTGTGGCCCAGTTCCTCGACCACGATCATGGCCGTGTCCTGGTCCAGCGACTGGTTGATGGTGACCAGCTGGCCCATCTTCATCAGCGCCTTGATGACTTCCGAAGCCTTGATCGCCATCTTGTGGGCGAGCTCGGACACCGTGATGGTCTCCGGCACGTGCACTTCGATGACGCGCTGCTCCACCGGAGCGGCCTGCTGGTGGTCATCGCGGTCGCGATGGTCACGCCGGCCACCGCGCGGGCCGCCACGCCATGCATTGCGGCCGACGCCGCCGGACGAGTCGCCGCGGGTCTTGATTTCCTTCTTCTTGGCAGGATCATTCGCCCAGCTGGAGGACAGCTTGGCGGACTTGACTTCCTTGCCGGCGCCCGGGCCGGTCGGCGACGGAGCAGCGCCCGGCGCGGCGGGACGGCCCGGTTGCGCGGGCGGCTTGTGGAGCGTGCCCTTGACGCCCGGCTTGGCGGGCTCCGGCGCCTTGGCCACCGGCTTTTCCGGCGCCTTGGCCACCATGACCTTCTTGGGTGCGCTCATCATCGAGCGGATGGCGGCGGCTTCGGCCTCGGCCTTGCGGCGACGCTCGCCCAGGTCGCGGGCACGCGCGGCTTCCTCGTCGGCGCGGGCCTTCGATTCGGCGGCGGCCTTCTCGCGAGCCTCGGTGACGGCCTTGTCGCGGGCTTCCGCCTGCGCCTTGGCCACGGCCTGGGCCGCTTCGGTTTCAGCGGCCTTGGCGGCGGTCGCGCCTTCCTTGGCCGCGGAATAGGCTTCCGCCCGGACTTCCGCTTCCCTTTCGGCAGCGGCACGCGCCTCTTCGGCGGCGCGCTCGCGGGCTTCCTGCTCTTCGCGCTCCTGGCGCTTGGCGGCCAGCTCTTCTTCCTGGCGGCGGATCAGCTCGGCCTGGCGGCGGGCTTCCTCCTCGCGGCGGGCGAGCTCGGCTTCGTCCGGGCCTTGCGACGCGGGCGCGTGGGCCACTTCGGGCGCTTCCACCACGGCGGTGTCGGATCCTTCGTCCCTCTTGATGAAGGTGCGCTTCTTGCGCACTTCCACCTGGATCGTGCGTGCCTTGCCCGTGGAGTCGGCCTGCTTGATCTCGCTGGTGGACTTCTTGACCAGCGTGATCTTCTTTCGCTCGGGCGTGGCGGTGCCGTGGCTGGCCTGGAGGTAGCCCAGCAGCTTCTGCTTGTCGGCATCCGAGAGAGGATCGGTCGGCGCGGATTTGGCCACGCCGGCGCTCTTCAGCTGTTCCAGCAGCGTCTCGGTCGATTTCTTGAGTTCGTTGGCGAACTCGGCGACGGTGGTACTCGACATGTGTTCTCAGTTCCTCCCATCACTCATGCGCGGCTGCAGTGGCAGCCTGGCCCGTGAACCAGTGTTCCCGCGCCTTCATGATCAGGGTCTTGGCTTCGTCCGCGGACTGGCCGGTGATGTCTGTCAATTCATCGACGGCCAGGTCGGCCAGGTCGTCGCGGGTGTGCACGCCGGCATCGGCCAGCTGCGCGATCAGTTGCGGGTTGAGGCCATCGAGGTCGCGCAAGTCCTGCGAAACCTCCTCGACGCTCTCCTCGCGGGCGATCTCCATCGTCAGCAGCGCATCCTTGGCGCGCGTGCGAAGCTCGTTGACCGTGTCCTCGTCGAAGGACTCGATCTCCAGCATTTCGGAGATGGGCACGTAGGCCACTTCCTCGAGGCTGGTGAATCCTTCCACGATCAGGATGTCGGCGATCTCCTCGTCGACGTCCAGCTTCTCCATGAACAGGGCGCGGATCGTGGACTGTTCCTCGGCCTGCTTCTGCGCAGACTCGTTGGCGTCCATGATGTTGATCTTCCAGCCGGTCAGTTCGGACGCCAGGCGCACGTTCTGGCCGCCGCGGCCGATGGCGATGGCGAGGTTCTCCTCGTCGACCACCACGTCCATCGCGTGCTTCTCTTCGTCGACGACGATCGAGCTCACGTTGGCCGGCGCGAGCGCGCCGATCACGAACTGCGCCGGGTCTTCCGACCACAGCACGATGTCGACGCGCTCGCCGGCCAGTTCGTTGGTCACGGCATTGACGCGCGAGCCGCGCACGCCGACGCAGGTGCCGATCGGATCGACCCGCTTGTCGTGCGAGACCACGGCGATCTTGGCGCGCGAACCCGGGTCGCGGGCGCAGCTCTTGATCTCCAGCAGGCCCTGCTCGATCTCGGGCACTTCCTGGCGGAACAGCTCGATCATGAACTCGGGGGCCGAGCGCGACAGGATGATGGGAGCGCCGCGCAGCGTCAGGTCCACTTCCATGATCATGGCGCGGACGCGGTCGCCGTTGCGCAGGTTTTCCTTGGGGATCATCTCGCCGCGGCGCAGGCGTCCCTCGACGCGGCCGCTCTCCACGATGATGTCGCCCTTGTCCATGCGCTTGACGGTGCCCACGAAGATCTTGTCGCCGCGCGACATGAAGTCGTTCAGCAGCATCTCGCGCTCGGCGTCGCGGATCTTCTGCAGGATCACCTGCTTGGCGGCCATGGCGCCGATGCGGCCGATCGGCAGCGACTCGATGCCTTCCTCGATGTGCTCGCCCGCCTCGGCGTCCGCGACGCGTTCCTTGGCGTCCATCAGCAGTTCCTCGGCGTCCGGGTTCTGCAGGCCGGCCTCGTCGGGGACCACCAGCCAGCGGCGGAAGGTCTCGTAGTTGCCGGTGTCGCGGTCGACCGCCACGCGGATGTCCACTTCGCCCTGGTACAGCTTCTTGGTGGCCTGGGCCAGGGCTGCCTCGACCGCGCCGAAGACGACGTCACGCTCGACGTTCTTCTCCCGCGAGATGGCGTCCACCAGCATCAACAGTTCGCGATTCATTTCCCTTGCTCCTGAACCCCGGCGCGCTTGCGCCCCTTGAAATCCACAATTGGCGCCAGACGCGCTTCCTTCAGTTCGTCCAGCGTGAAACCCAGGACCTGCAGCGGCGCAGGCTCCCTCTTCCTGGAGACCTTCTGGCCCGGCTTCGGCTCGGGCTCATCGCTCCAGGTCAGCTGCCAGCCGGCATCCGCTTTCTCCAGCGTGCCGCGAAACTTGCGCCGGTTGGGCGCGACCTGCCCCGCGGCGGCGGCCCCCATCGGCGCCTTCAGCGTGATGTCGACGACCTCGCCGGCATAACGTTCGAAATCCTGCTCGTTCCGCAACGGCCGATCGATGCCGGGCGACGACACCTCCAGCCGCTTGTAGTCGACTTCCTCGACTTCGAGCGTGTACTGCAGCTGCCGCGTGACCCGCTCGCAGTCCTCGACGTTGACCGAGCGCTCTTCCCCCGGCTGCCAGGGGAAGTCGATCGTCACGCGCAATGTTCCCCCGGCGGAGCGTTCCAGCTCCACCAGCTCATAGCCGAGGCCGGCCACGGTTTGCGCGACGATGTCCTGAAGTGCCAAGTTGGTAGTCGATCAGCCAAAAAAAACGGGCGGTTGGTACCCGCCCGTTTGGTCGTGAAGCCGGTATTGTAGCCTGCAAAGACTTGATTCGCAATGCATTCGGGTGTAGGCGCCGCAGGAGCGGCGCGTTCGGGCTTGCATCCCAGCTGGCGATCTCGCCGCCGGATTCAAGGACCGCCGTGGGCCGCAGGCGGCGGGCCGTAGCTCAGCCGGATGAGAGCCTGCACCAGGCTGACGCTGGCGACCATGCCCCACACCATGCCGGCCGCCATTCCTGCCAGCACGGCGGCGGGCTCACGCACGGCGCCGCTCCAGCCGGCCAGCTGCAGGAAGACCAGCGATCCGGCGGCCATCCCGACCACCATCCAGCTGGAACACAGCAGGTTCTGCCCGAGCTGGGCGCAGAGTTGCCGGCGGCAGCCCCGGCGCAGCCTCGGCATCAGCGGCACTACGACCAGGCCACCGGCCAGCATCCCCGCGTGCGACAGCGGAAGCTGCGACAGGTGCAGGACCAGCATGCCTCCCAGGTCGGCGGGACCGGAGCACAGGGCCGCCAGTATTTCCAGTCCGCCCAGGCGGGCGTCCAGCGCCAGCCCGCATGCCATGCCGAGAGCGCCGAGCAGCAGCATCCACTGCGGCGAAGTGAGGCCGCCCCGTGCCGGCCGCAACCGGGCGAGCGCCAGCAGACCGGCCAGGACCAGCAGCACGCCCAGCGCTGCCCAGGTAGCGGCGGTCACGATGCCTCCGCCTCGTGGAGCAGGCCCAGCCGTTGCTGCGCCCGCCGGTAGTCCTCGGGGGTGTCGAGGTCGGTGGTGTAGCGGTCGTGGCGGACTTCGAAGTACCAGGTCTCCTCGGGATATTGCTGGGCCAGCTTGCGGCATCCAATCAGGCGGCGTCCGGCGGCCACCTCCGGCGCATACGAGGCGGCGAACACGATCGGGTTGCCGCGCGCGCCCTCGAAACGCGGGATCACGATGGACGCCTCGGGGTGCGCGCGGTAGGCGGCGAGCAGCTCCCGCAGGTCGTCCGGCGTGAGCAAGGGCATGTCGCCCGGGCAGACAAGGATGGCATCCGTGGCTTGCGCCAGCGCCGCCACGCCGGCCGCCACGGAACGCATCTGGCCGTCCTCGTGGCGCAGGTTCGGCTGCACGGTGACGGGCAGGTCCAGCACGGCCCGCATGACCTCGCGTCCCTGGTGGCCGGTCACCACCACGGTTTCCTGCATGCCGGCCTGCAGCACGGTCTGCAGGGTGCGGCGGATCAGCGGTTCGCCCGCCAGGGGCAGCAGCAGCTTGTTGGGCCCGCCCATGCGCGACGACTGTCCGGCCGCCAGCACCACGGCGGAACAACGGAAACCAGCCGGATCGGTGTTCATTGCAACGCCTCCAGGAGCTCGGGCAGGACCGCGGCGATCGCCTTGAGGCTGGCGCCGGGCGCCAGCAGGTCCAGGTGCGGCAGGGCCGCCTGCATGCCCTGGCTGACCGGCGCATAGCCGGGCCGTCCGCACAGGGGGTTGAGCCAGACGATGCGGCGGGCCCGCCGGCGCAGCTGCGAGAGCGCCTGGCCCAGTTGCGCCGGGTCCCCCGTGTCGTAGCCGTCGCTCAGGACCAGGATCGCGGTGCGCGAATGCACCAGCCTCGGGGCGTGCTCGCGGTTGAACTGCGCCAGGCTTTCGCCGATGCGCGTGCCGCCGCCCCAGCCCTGCGCCAGAAGGTGCAATCGCTCCTGGGCGCGCCAGGGGTCGGGGTCTCGCAACGCCTCGGACACCGCGGTGATCCGCGTGTGGAAGATGAAGCTGTGCACGTCGGCCAGCTCGCTGGCGAGGGCGCGGGCCAGCCGCAGGTAGAAGAAGCTGTAGGCCGCCATGGATCGGCTCACGTCCAGCAGCAGCACCAGCCGCGGTTGCACGCGCCGCGGCGCCTGCCAGCACAGGTGGAAGGGGGTGCCGCCGCTTTCCACGCTGCGCCGGATCGTGGCGGGCAGCGACAGCCGCCGGCCCTGGCGGTCGCGCGCCTGCCTGCGCACCCGGATCGGCTGCAGGCGGCGGGCGAAGCGCCGCATCAGCGCCTCGATCTCCAGCAGGTGTTCGCGCTCGTCCAGCGTACGGAAGTCGGCCGAGGACAGCGCTTCCTCGCGGCTCGCTGCATCGCGCGGACGCAGCGGATCGTCCTCGGCGGGCGCCGCACCGGCTTGCGACAGGGCGCCCTGCGCGCCGGCCCGCGCCTCCACCTCGCGCAGCTGCGGCGCAGCCCAGCGATTCGCCGGCAGGAACCAGGCGTCGAACAGTTCGTCGAAACGCCGCCACTCGTCGCAGCGGCCGCACAGCAGCGCCTTCAGGCTCCAGCGCAGCCGCTGCGGATCGAGCACGCCCACGCGCCCCGCGGCCTGCAGGACCTCCACCGCGTCTCCGGCTCCCAAGCCGAACCCGTTGGCGCGCAGGAAACCGGGAAAGCCGGCCAGCCGCTCGCCGGCACGCGCGGCCACGGCGTCGGTGTTCAGCATGCTGCCGCCAGCCGCGCGACCGCTTCCCGCGGAAACGCGGCCCGGTCCTCGCGTGTCTTGATGAGCGCGCCCAGGGTCTGCAGGATGCGCTCGGCGCCGTCCCGGTCGATGGTCGCGATGCCCAGGCGCAGCAGCGCCGCCGTCCAGTCGAGCGTTTCGGCGACGCCGGGCTTCTTTTGCAGTTCGAGCTGGCGCACGGCCTGCACGAAGGAAACGATCTGGCGCGCGAGCGCCGGCGCCGCCTCGGGCGCCTTCATGCGAACGATGGCCAGTTCCTTCTCGTGGTCGGGGTAGTCGATGTACTGGTACAGGCAGCGCCGGCGCAGCGCATCCGAGAGTTCGCGGGTTCCGTTGGAGGTGATCACCACCAGGGGCCGGCTGACGGCGCGCACGGTGCCGAGCTCGGGAATCGAAAGCTGGAAATCCGAGAGCAGTTCCAGCAGGTAGGCCTCGAAGGCCGCGTCGGCGCGATCCACTTCATCGATCAGCAGCACAGGCGGCTGGTCGCAGCTGATCGCCTCCAGCAGTGGGCGCTTGAGCAGGTAGCGTTCGGAAAAGATGTCCTGCTCCTTCTCGGCCACGCTGCGGTCGTCCTGTTCCAGCAGCTTGATCGCAAGGAGCTGGCGCTGGTAGTTCCATTCGTACATGGCCGCGTGCGCGTCCAGGCCCTCGTAGCACTGCAGGCGGATCAGGCGCGTCGCGCGCACGGCAGCCAGCGCCTTGGCCACCTCGGTCTTGCCCACGCCCGCGTCGCCTTCCAGCAGCAGGGGCCGCTGCAGGTCCAGCATCAGCAGCAGGGCCGCCGACAGGGCCGGCTCCGCCACGTAGCCGGCCTGGGCCAGTGCCTGCTGCAGGCTCGCGACCTCGTTCATGGGCCTCCCCTCAGGCCCGCCGCGCCGCGAACAGGCGGTGCAGCCAGCTCCGAAACATGGCCCAGGCGAGCGCCAGGCCGTTGAGTTCGCGCGCGGGGGGCGGGATCGCTGGCGTAGCGACCGCGGCCGTTGCCGCCGCCGTGTCCTGCGCCGTCGCATCGGCGGCGACTGCGGGCAGCCGCTGGGCGAAGTTGGCGACGAACTGCTGCAGCACCTGGTCGGCGACGCCCTGCATGAGACGCCCGCCAAAGGTCGCTGCCTTGCCGCTGACCGACACCTCGCTGCGCCCCACGAGGCGGCAGGACGCCGCATCGACGACCTCCACCCGGGCGTGCAGGTCCATCGTGGCACCGGAGCTCCCGGTGGTGTCCATGCCGCGGCCGGCCAGGCGCAGCGAACGCGCGGCGGCGTCCACGTCCTTCACCTCGACCTCGCCGCGGAACGCCATGCTGGCGGGCCCCAGCTTGACGGTCACGGTGCCCTTGTAGTGGGTGTCATCCACCCGTTCGGTGATGCGCGCGCCCGGCATGCAGCCCGCCACCGCCTCGACGTCCTGCAGCAGCGTCCAGGCGGCCTCGACCGGAGCCGGCAGGGGAAAGGACTTCTCCAGCTCCACTTTCATGGCGGCGTTCCTTCAGTGGCGGTCGATGCCCAGCGCGTGGCACTGCTGCCAGACCCGCCAGGCGCTGTGCGGCATGTCCATGTGCGTCACCCCCAGGTGGGCAAAGGCATCGATCACCGCATTGCTGATGCAGGGGATGCCGCCCACGTGCGGCGACTCGGCGACCCCCTTGGCCCCCAGCGGGTGGTGCGGCGACGGCGTGACGGTGTGGTCGGTTTCCCAATGCGGCGTTTCCACCGCCGTCGGCAGGAAGTAATCCATCAGGCTGTTGCCCAGGTGGTTGCCGTTCTCGTCGAAGGGGATCTGCTGGCCCAGTGCCACCGCCAGCGCCTCGGTCAGGCCGCCGTGGATCTGCCCCTCGATGATCATCGGGTTGATGCGCGTGCCGCAGTCGTCGAGCGCATAGAGGCGCCGCACCTTCACCTCGCCGGTGAAGCGGTCGATGTCGACCACGCAGACATACGCGCCGAAGGGATAGGTCAGGTTCGGCGGGTCGTAGTACGCCACCGCGTTCAGGCCCTGCTCCATCCCGTCCGGCAGGTTGCCGGTATGGGCCGCCATGCAGATCTCCTTCATGGTCTTGGCCTGGCCGGGGTTGCCCTTGACGGTGAAGCGATCGACCTCCCACTCCAGGTCGCCCTCGCCCACTTCCAGCAGGTGCGCCGCGATCTGGCGCGCCTTGTCCTTGATCTTGCGGGCGGCCTTGGCGGTGGCGGCTCCCGACACCGGCGTGGAGCGCGATCCCCAGGTGCCGGCACCATAGGGCGCCTTGTCGGTGTCGCCCTCCTCCACCACGATGTCGCTGGCCGGCAGGCCCAGCTCGGTGGCGATGATCTGCGCGTAGGTGGTCGCGTGGCCCTGCCCCTGGCTCATGGTGCCCAGGCGGGCGATCACGCCGCCGGTGGGATGCACGCGGATCTCGCAGCTGTCGAACAGGCCGATGCCCAGGATGTCGCAGGCCTTGGTGGGACCCGCGCCGACGATCTCGGTGAAGGTGGAGAGGCCGATGCCCATCAGCTCGCCCTTCGCCCGCTTCTCCGCCTGTTCGCGCCGCAGGCCTTCGTAATCGACGGCATTGAGCACCTTCTCCAGCGCCGGAACGTAGTCGCCGCTGTCCAGGGTCCAGCCCAGCGACGTGGTGTAGGGGAACTGCTCCTTCTGGACGAAGTTGCGGCGACGGATCTCCGCCTTGTCGATGCCCAGCTTCTGCGCCAGCACATCGATCATCCGCTCGATCAGGTAGACCGCCTCGGTCACCCGCAGCGAGCAGCGGTAGGCCACGCCGCCCGGCGCCTTGTTGGTGTAGACCGCGTCGACCCGGCAATAGGCGTTGGGGATGGCGTACGAGCCGGTGCAGATGGAGAACAGGCCGGCCGGGAACTTGGTCGCCGAAACGTGCGAATTGAAGGCGCCGTGGTCGGCCAGGGCGGTGAAGCGCAGGCCCTTGATGCGGCCGTCGGCGTCGGCCGCCAGTTCGCCGATGCCGTGGTAGTCGCGGGCGAAGCCGGTGGTGGAGATGTTGTCGATGCGTGATTCGATCCACTTGATCGGCACGCCGGTCACGATGGAAGCGACGATCGCCACCACGTAGCCCGGATACACCGGCACCTTGTTGCCGAAGCCGCCGCCGATGTCGCCCCCGACCACCCGGATCTTGCTTTCAGCGATGCCCGACAGCATGGCGAGCACCGTCCGCACGAGGTGCGGCGCCTGGCTGGTGAGGTACACGGTCAGGTTGCCGGTCGCCTTGCTGAAGGAAGCGACGCAGCCGCAGGTCTCCAGCGGACAGGGATGCACCCTCGGGTTGAGGATTTCCTCGCGCACGGTCACCGCCGCGCCGACGAATGCCGCATCCGCCGCCGCCTTGTCGCCGGCCTCCCAGGTGAAGATGTGGTTGGGATGGGTGCGCGGCCCATGGCCGACCTCCTTCTTCTCGGCGATGTCCTCGCGGATCACCGGGGCGTCGGGGGCCATGGATTTCTTCGGATCGACGATGGCCGGCAGCTCTTCGTAGTCCACTTCGACGAGGGCGGCGCCATCGGCGGCCGCATAGCGGTCGGTCGCCAGCACCATCGCCACTTCCTGCAGCTGGAAGCAGACCTTCTGGTCGGCCAGCACCGCCTGCACGTCGCCGCCCAGGGTCGGCATCCAGTGGAGCTTGACCGGTTTCAGGTCGTCGGCCGTCAGCACGGCGACCACCCCTGGGCAGGCCAACGCCTTGCTCTTGTCGATGCCCTTGATGCGCGCGTGCGCGTAGGGGCTGCGCACCAGCGCGCCGAACAGCATGCCCGGCAGCTTGATGTCGTCCACGTAGCTGCCCTGGCCGCGGATGAAGCGCGCGTCCTCCTTGCGCAGGAGGGAGGTGCCCATGCCCTGGAGGGCGTCCTCGCGTTGCTGGAGTTCAGACATGTCGCCCATGGTCGTTCTCCCTCAGGCCGGCTGCGCCAGCTTCTGCGCGGCCGCCTGCACCGCCTTGACGATGTTCTGGTAGCCCGTGCAGCGGCACAGGTTGCCGGAGATCCAGTAGCGGATCTCCTCTTCGTTGGGATTGGGGTTCTCCTGCAGCAGGCGGTAGGCCCGGGTGATCATCCCCGGCGTGCAGAAGCCGCACTGCAGGCCGTGCTGCTCGTGGAACGCCTGCTGCAGCGCATGCAGCACGCCGCCCTGCTCCAGCCCCTCGATGGTCAGCATCTCGGCGCCCTCGCACTGCACCGTGAGCATGGTGCAGGACTTCACCGAGGTGCCGTTCAGGTCCACCGTGCAGGCCCCGCAGTGCGAGGTCTCGCAGCCGATGTGCGGGCCGGTATGCAGCAGACGCTCGCGCAGCGTATGGATCAGTAGCTCGCGCGGCTCCACCGCCACGTCGACTTCCTTGCCGTTCAGCCGGAACGACACCACGTGCTTGTTCGCCATGTCCACTCCTTGGGTTTCCGGCCTCAGGCCGCGCGCTGCTGGGCCTTCAGGAGGGCGCGGCGGGTCATCTCCCCGGCCATTGCCCGCTTGTAGTCGGCGTCCCCGCGCTGGTCCGCCACGGGATCGCAGATCTCCATGGCCAGGCGTGCCGCCTCGGACAGCGCCGCTTCGTCCAGCGCGCGCCCGATCAGCGACGCTTCGGCGGCGGTCGCCTTCAGGGGCGTCGCGCCGGCATTGGTCAGGGCGATGCTGACCCGGGCCACCCGGCCCCCGTCCAGGGCGAGCAGCACGGCGGCCGCCGCCGTGGCGAAGTCGCCGATCTTTCGCTTGAGCTTTTCGTAGGCCCAGCCGGTACCGGGCGGCGGGATCGGGACCTGGATGCGGGTGAGCACCTCACCCGCCTGCAGTTCGGTGGCATACAGGCCCTGGAAGAAATCCGCCGCCTTCACCACGCGCTCGCCCCGCGGCCCGCGCAGGACGAAGGACGCGTCCAGCGCCAGCATCAGCGCCGGGTGGTCATTGGCAGGATCGCCGTGGGAGATGTCGCCGCCGACCGTGCCGCGGTAGCGGACCTGCGGGTCGGCGATCCAGCGCGCGCCCTCCACCAGCAGCGGCACCTTGTCGGCCAGCAGCTTCGACCACACCAGCTCGTTCTCGGTGGTCATGGCGCCGATGTGGATTTCGTTTCCGGCTTCGGAGATGCCCCGCAGGTCGGGGATGCGGCCCAGGTCGATCAGGTGGGCCGGCGCTGCGAAGCGCAGCTTCATCATCGGCAACAGGCTGTGGCCGCCTGCCAGCAGCTTGGCCTCGTCGCCGAAGCGGCCGAGCAGGGCAATGGCGTCGGGCAGGCTGGTCGGGGCGTGGTATTCGAAAGCGCTGGGGATCACGCTCGTCTCCTGAAGCGGGCTGACCGGCCCGGGCGCAGGACTGTAGGGAAAGGCGCGCGGGGTGAGGGAACGGCGCAACCAACGGCCGTCCGGCTGCACGAACGGCGTCAGGGCTGCACGAAACGGCCGTTCAGGTACGCGTCGGCAAGGCGACGCCGTCGCCCAGCCCGAGCTGCTCCATGAGGTGCGGCGCGCTGGCCCGCGACACGGGGATGTCCACGGGGGTGGAACCCATCATGCGCAGCACCATGCGCCCGTCGTCGCGCACGATCTCGTCCACCTGCGACAGGTTGACGATGTAGCTGCGGTGCACCCGCAGGAACAGCTGCGGGTCCAGCCGGCTTTCCAGGTCGCCGATGGTGAGGTTGCAGAACTGGCTGCCCTGCGGCGTGTGGACCCAGGTGTAGTGCCCCTCGGAGCGGATGAACTGCACGCCGGGCACGTCCACCAGCAGCACGCGGTTCTTCTTGATGGTGGGGATCTTGCGCAGCAGCCGGCGCTCCACGCCCTCGCGCGCGGGGCCGCCGTCGACCTTGTGGCTCACCACGTCGGTGATGTCATAGAAGACCAGCGTGTAGCCAATGGTGCCGCCCTGGGCGTCGCCCATCTTGGACACCTTGATCAGCAGCACGCGGTCCGGGATGTTGATCATCAGCGCCATCGGCGGCGCGTTGTTCACCGGGCATTCCGCCTGGCCCAGCAGGAATTTCAGCTTCGCTCGCGCGGCCTCCGGGTGGAACGACGTGACGATCTTGCCGAAGGGCAGCTTCTCCTGCACCGGCAGGCTGCGGCGCGCGAAGTCGTTCATGCCGACCACGCGCAGTTCGCGGTCGATGTGCACGACGCCCACGTCGAAGCGCTCCAGCAGGTACAGCCACGAGCTGGACGGCGAGGCCGGTTCGGCGCTGAACGGGCAGGTCTTCACGGGGACGGAAAAACTACTCCGATTGCCGGCCGTGCGCAAGCGAAGCAACGCCTTCCCGCCACGGCCGGGCTGGGCCGCCCCGGCTTGCCCCTCCCATCAACATGCGCTTGAACTCCGGTGCGTGGCGATCTATTCATGAGGCTCTCCGCCAGCGTCGGCACCCAGCGCGCGGCGGCACGAACGAGGAACTGCCATGACCCAACCCCTGCGCCCCGATCCCACCTTCCATCCCTCGCCCCGCCTGGCGATGGAAGCGGAACCCGAACGTCTGGCCTACACCGCCCTGCTTTCGCCCGACCGCTCGCGGCCCGATGCGATCGCGGTGGTCGACGTCGACCCGTCCTCCAAGCACTACTCGAAGGTGCTCAAGCGCGTCGACCTGCCGAACCGCGGCGACGAGCTGCACCACTTCGGCTGGAACGCCTGCAGTTCGGCCCTGTCGCCGCTGACCGGCCACCCGTTCCTGCAAAGGCGCTACCTCATCGTGCCGGGCATGCGCTCCTCGCGCCTGTACATCCTCGACACGCAGCCGGACCCGGCGGCGCCCAGACTGATCAAGACGATCGAGCCGGACGAGATCCTGCGCAAGACCGGCTATTCGCGTCCGCACACGGTGCACTGCGGTCCCGAGGGCATCTACGTCAGCACGCTGGGCGGCGCCGGCCCGGACGGCACCCAGGGACCGCCCGGAATCTTCATCGTCGACTGCCAGACCTTCGAGGTGCTGGGGCGCTGGGAGATCGACCGCGGTCCGCAGACCAAGCACTACGACTTCTGGTGGAACCTGCCGCGCGACTACATGGTCTCCAGCGAATGGGCGCTGCCGCCGCAATTCGAAAACGGCATCGTGGCGGAAGACCTGCTGGCCAACAAGTACGGGCATGCGCTGCACTTCTGGAACCTGCGCGAGCGCAGGCACGTGCAGACCATCGACCTCGGCGCCAACCACCAGATGGCCCTGGAGATCAGGCCGGCGCACGATCCGAGCCGCGAGTACGGTTTTCTCGGCGTGGTCGTGGACACCACCAATCTCGAAGGCTCCATCTGGACCTGGTACCGCGAAAACGGGACCTTCCATGCCCGCAAGACGGCCACCATTCCCGCGGAGCCGGTGCCCGCCGACCAGCTGCCGTCGCTGCTGAAGGGCTTCGGCGCGGTGCCGCCGCTGATCAGCGACATCGACCTCTCGCTGGACGACCGCTTCCTCTACGTGGCGTGCTGGGGCACGGGCGAGCTACGGCAGTACGACGTGACCGATCCGATGGCCCCCAGGCTGGCGGACAGCGTGCGCGTCGGTGGCATCGCGCGGCACGAGAAGCATCCCACGGGGCGGCCGTTCGGCGGTGGACCGCAGATGACCGAGATCAGCCGCGACGGCAAGCGCGTCTTCTTCACCAACTCCCTGTACAGCACCTGGGATGCGCAGTTCTATCCCGAAGGCGTACCCGGCGTGCAGGCGATGTGCAAGGTGGGCGCGAACGGCGGCATGGAGCTCGATCGCGAGTTCTATGTCGATTTCGGATCGGAGTACGGCGCGCACCAGGTCCGCCTGCAGGGCGGCGACTGCTCCACCGACTCGTTCTGCTATCCCTCGGCTTGAACGCCACCGCGGCGCTCTGGCTCGCGATCGTCGCCGTCGGGCTCTACCACGGCCTGAACCCCGCGATGGGTTGGCCGCTGGCCGTGGCCAACGGCCTGACCGAGCGGCGCGCCGGCGCCGTGTTCCGCACGGTGCTGCCCCTGGGCGGCGGACACTTCGCGGCCATGGCCGTGGTGCTGGTGCCGCTGGCCGGACTGGTGTGGACCAACGAATGGAGCCGCGCCATCCGGCTGGGCGCCGGCCTGCTGGTGCTGCTGTTCGGCCTTTACAAGCTGGTGGACCGGCGCCATCCCCGCGCCCTGGCGCGGATCCCGCCGACGCGGCTCGCCTGGTGGTCCTTCCTCATGGCCACGGCGCACGGCGCCGGACTGATGCTGCTGCCCTTCCTGCTGGGCCTGTGCGGTCCGGAGGATGCAGGAACGGGCCTCGGTGCGGCGCACAACGCGATCGCGCGGGCCTTGGCGCGCTCGGGGACCGCGACGGCGCTGGCGGTGGCCACCGTGCACACCCTGGCCATGATGCTGGCCGGCATGGCGATGGCCTGGGCCGTCTATCGCTACCTGGGCCTGCAGTTCCTGCGCCGGGCCTGGTTCAACCTGGACGCCGCCTGGGCCGCCAGCCTGGTGGTCGCCGGGGCGGCGGGGGTGTGGATGGCCCTGTGAGCGCTCAGGCCGCCGCCGCCACCAGCGCCTGGGTATATGGATTGCGCGGCGCGGCGAGTACCTCGTCGACGCTGCCCGATTCCAGGATCAGCCCGTCCTTCATCACCAGCACCTCGTGCGCCATCGCGCGGATCACGTCCACGTCGTGGGTGATCAGCAGGTACGACAGGCCACGCTCCCGCTGCAGACGCTGCAGCAGGCGCAGCACCTGCTTCTGGATGGTGACGTCCAGCGCGCTGGTGGGTTCGTCCAGCACCAGCACCTGCGGCTCCACGATCAGGGCGCGGGCGATCGCCAGGCGCTGGCGCTGGCCGCCGGAGAATTCGTGCGGGTAGCGCCCCAGCAGCCCCGGGAACTGCGATTCGGACAGGCCGACCTCCTCCAGCGTGCGGTAGACGCGCTCGCGCCGCTGCTCCTCCGTCAGTGCCGGCGCGTGGACCAGCAGGCCCTCGCCCACGATCTCCTCCACCGTCATGCGCGGCGACAGCGAGGAAAAGGGATCCTGGAACACCACCTGCACCAGCCGCCGGATCGCCCGGTTGCCGGCGCTGTCCGGGCCCCAGCGCTTGCCGACCACCTCCAGTTCGCCCTCGTGCGGGATCAGGCCCAGCGCCGCCAGCGCCATGGTGGACTTGCCCGAGCCGGACTCTCCCACGATGCCCACCGTGCCGCCGGGCGGCAGTTCGAATTTCGCTCCCTGCACCGCGACGAATTCGCCCTTGCGGAACCAGCCCTTGAAACCAGCCAGCGGCACCGGGTAGATCACCCGCAAGCCATCCGCCCGCATCACCGCCGTCCCGCCGGGGGCCGGCTGCTGCACGTCCCGCACCGGCTTGCTCTCGATCAGCTTGCGGGTGTAGGCATGCTGCGGCTGCCGGAACACCGTCTCCACCGGTCCCTGCTCCACCAGGTGCCCGTCTTCCATGACCGCGATGCGGTCGGCGAAGCGCCGCACCAGGTTCAGGTCGTGCGTGATCAGCAGCACCGCCATGCCGGTCTGCCGCTGCAGGTCCGCCAGCAGGTCGAGGATCTGGCCGCGCAGCGTCACGTCCAGCGCGGTCGTGGGTTCGTCGGCCAGCAGCAGGCGCGGCCGGCAGGCGAGCGCCATGGCGATCATGGCGCGCTGGCGCTGGCCGCCGGAGAGCTGGTGCGGGAAGGACTGCGCCCGGCGAGCGGGTTCGGGAATGCCGGTGGCGGCCAGGGCCTCGATGGCGCCCTGCCAGGCCTGGCGGGTCGTCAGTCCCTGTTTCAGCTGCAGCACCTCGGCGATCTGCTCGCCCACCGAGAACAGCGGGTTCAGGGCCGTCATCGGCTCCTGGAAGATCATGGCGATGTCGCCGCCGCGGATGCCCAGCATCACGCGTTCCGGCGCAGCCAGCAGGTCGAGGCCGTCAGGCCCGCGGTCGCCGCCATGGAAGCGGGCCGTGCCCGCGAGCCTGGCGTTCTGCACCAGGCGCAGCAGGGCCAGGGCCGTCACCGTCTTGCCGGAGCCGGATTCGCCGACGAGCGCCAGCTTCTCGCCGGCGGCGATGTCGAAGCTGACCCCGTGCACCACCTCCTTTCCGGCAAAGGACACGGACAGGTCACGGACTTCCAGCAGCGGTTGCGTCATTGGTCGGCCTTGCGTGGGTCGAGCGCGTCGCGCAGCGCGTCGCCCATGAAGGTCAGCAGCAGCAGCGTCAGCACCAGCACGGCGAAGGTGGACAGGGAGATCCACCAGGCGTCGATGTTGTTCTTGCCCTGGGACAGCAGTTCGCCCAGGGAGGGCGTGCCCGGCGGGACGCCGAGCCCGAGGAAGTCCAGCGAGGTCAGCGCCAGGATGGCGGCGCTCATGCGAAAGGGCAGGAAGGTCACCACCGGCGTCATGCTGTTGGGCAGGATGTGCTTCCACATGATCCGGCCATTTCCCACTCCCAGGGCCCTGGCGGCCCGCACGTAGTCCATCTGCCGGTTGCGCAGGAATTCGGCGCGCACGTAATCGGCCAGCGACATCCAGCCGAACAGGCTCAGCAGCGCCAGCAGCAGCCCGATGCTGGGCGCCAGCACCGCGCTGAAGATGATCAGGAGGTACAGCTCCGGCATCGAACTCCAGATCTCGATGAAGCGCTGCATCGCGAGGTCCGTCTTGCCGGCGAAGAAGCCCTGCACCGCACCGGCCAGGATGCCCAGGGCCGTGCCGATCACCGTCAGCGCCAGCGCGAACAGCACGCTGACGCGAAACCCGTAGATCAATTGCGCCAGCAGGTCGCGTCCGCGATCGTCGGTGCCGAACCAGTTGTTCCAGGTCGGCGGCGCCGGACTGGGCGATTTGGCGAAGTAGTTGATCGTCTTGTAGCCGTAGGGGTTGGGGGCGTAGAGCGCCCAGTTGGAGCCGGACGTGATGCGTTGGCGGATGAAGGGGTCGAGGTAGTCCGTGGGCGTCGGAAAGTCGCCGCCGAAGGTCTTCTCCGAATACTCCTTGAAGATCGGGAAATACGTCTGGCCCTCGTAACGCACCACCAGCGGCCGGTCGTTGGACAGCACTTCGGCCAGCAGGCTCAGGACCACCAGGCCGACGAACAGCACGAGGCTCACGTAGCCCAGGCGGTTGCGGCGAAAGCGCATCCACGCACGGCGCGCGGGCGAATTGTGGACGCTCGGTGCGCTGGCGCCGCCGACTCGGGCCGGGCCGGCACCGGGCGGCGCCTCGTGGGCAGGGAGCACGGCGGCTTCGGGGGAGTCAGTCGAACTTGACACGCGGGTCCACCCAGACGTAGCTCAGGTCGCTGACCAGCTTGGTGACCAGCCCG
Organism: Ramlibacter sp. P4_H7; assembly: GCF_056400765.1. NCBI lineage: Bacteria > Pseudomonadati > Pseudomonadota > Betaproteobacteria > Burkholderiales > Comamonadaceae > Ramlibacter > Ramlibacter sp. P4_H7. The sequence continues at coordinate 133,566 of NZ_JBFUKP010000009.1, read as the reverse complement.
ATCAGCGTGAACAGGTAGAGCGTCCCCAGGACCACCGGGTAGTCGCGCCGGATCACGCTCTCGTAGCTCAGGAGCCCCAGGCCATCGAGCGAGAACAGCGTCTCGATCAGCAGGGAGCCGGTGAAGAAGGCGCCAACGAAGGCCCCCGGGAACCCTGTGACGATCGGGATCAGCGCATTGCGGAAGATGTGCTTCCACAGCACCTGCCGTTCGCCCAGGCCCTTGGCCCGGGCCGTCAGCACGTATTGCTTGCGGATCTCCTCCAGGAAGGAGTTCTTGGTCAGCATGGCCGTCACGGCAAAGCTGCCGAGGACCATGGCCGTCACCGGCAGCGTGATGTGCCAGAGGTAGTCGACGACGCGGGCCGGCCAGCTGAGCTCTTCCCAGTTGGGCGAGGTCAGGCCCCGCAGCGGAAACCACTGGAGTTGCCCACCGAAGATCACCAGCAGCGCCACGCCCAGGACGAAGCCCGGGATGGCATAGCCCACCAGCACGATGAGGGTGGTGACGAAGTCGAAGCGCGAGCCCGCCCGGACGGCCTTGGCCACGCCGAGCGGCACCGCCACCCCGTAACTGATCAGGAAGGTCCACAGCCCCAGGCTGATGGACACCGGCATCTTCTCGAGGATCAGGCTCCAGACGTCCTTGTTCTGGAAGAAGCTCTTGCCCAGGTCGAACCGGGCGAACTGGCCCAGCATCTGCACCAGCCGTTCGTGGGCTGGCTTGTCGAAGCCGTACAAGGCCTTGATCTCGGCCAGCCGCTTGGGGTCCACCCCCTGGTTGCCGCGGTAGGAGGAGCCGCCGGACTCGAAGCCGCCGCGGCCCGCGGCCGCCTTGGCCTCGGACAGGTACTGATCCACCGGCCCGCCGGGCACGAACTGGATCACCGCGAAGGTGACCAGCAGCACCCCGATCAGGGTCGGGATCATCAGCAGGAGGCGCTTGAGGATGTACGCGAACATGGCCTAGCGCGGGTCCGGGCCGCCGCGCGACCACCAGTAGAACATGACCCACTCCTCGGCACCGGCATAAGGCGGCATGGGGTCCTTGAAGGCCAGCCGCCAGGCGTTGTAGGCCATGCGGTGCGACGTCAGGGTCCACTGCGGGATCAGGTAATGGCTGTGCATGATGACCCGGTCCAGGGCCCGGCAGGCGGGCAGCAGTTCCGCCTTGCTCTTCGCCCCGGCCACCGCGGCGACCAGCGCATCGACCGCCGGGCTCTTGACACCCATGTAGTTGCCCGAGCTCTCCGTGTCCGCCGCCTTGCTGCCGAAGATGTCGGCGAGCTGCTGGCCGGGGTTGTGGCTGCCCGGGAAATTGATGGTGGTGATGTCGAATTCGAACTTGTCCAGGCGCTGCTGGTACAGCGCGAAATCCACCGAGGCGAAGTGCAGTTCGACGCCCAGCTTCTCCAGGTTGCGCATCCAGGGGCCGACGGTGCGGATGCCGCCCTCCCTGCTGTCCAGGTATTCCAGCACCATGGGGTCGCCCTTGGCGTTGCGCAGGGCCCCATCGCGGTATTCCCAGCCGGCCTCCTTCAACAGCGCCTGGGCATGCCGCAGGTTGTCGCGCAGGGAGTGCCCGGCGCCTTCTGTGATGGGCGGCGTGTACATGGTCCCGAACACGGCATCGGGCACCTTGCCCCGCCAGGGTTCCAGCAGGGCCTGCTCCTGCGGTGAAGGCGTGCCGGTGGCAGCGCAGTCCGTGTTGCCGAACAGGTCCTTCACGCGCGGATAGCCGTTGTAGAACATCTGCCGGTTCATCCACTCGTAGTCCAGCGCCAGGCCCAGGGCCTCGCGCACCCGGGGATCCTGCATCTGCGGGCGGCGTGCGTTGAGGACGTAGCTCTGGAAGCCGGCGGGCTGCCGGTGTTCGAAGGAGCGCTTGACCAGTTCGCCCGAATTGAACTTGCGCCCATTCACCCGGCGGGCCCAGTCGCCCGCGGAGTAGAAGGTCATCATGTCGAATTCGCCGGCCTTGAGCGCCTCCAGCCGCGCCGTGTTGTCCTTGTAGATCTTGACCGTGATGCGTTCGAAATTGGCGCCACCGCGCCGCACGCCGAGGTCGCGCGCCCAGTAGTTCGGGTCGCGCTGGTAGGTGATGTCCTTGCCGAAGCGCACCGGCCCGATCTTGTAGGGACCGCTGCCGATCGGGATGTCCATCACGATCTCGTCGAAGCGCTTGCGCTTGCCGCCGACCACCCCCCAGTCGCGGCTGAACACGGGCAGGCCGCCGACGGTCAGCGGCAGCTCCCGGTTCGGCTTCTTGAAGCGGAAGCGCACGGTGCGCTCGTCCAGCACGTCGCAGCCGGCGACGTCTTCCAGCAGGGTCTTGAAGCCGGGCTGGGCGTAGGCGCTGATCAGGGTCTCGTAGCTGTGCTGCACGTCCGCGGCCAGCACCGGCGACCCGTTGTGGAACCGCGCCTGCGGCCGCAGCCGAAATGTGGCGCTCAGGCGGTCGGGCGCCACGGTCACGTCCTCGGCCAGCAGGCCGTAGCCCGATGCGGTCTCGTCCATCGATCCGGTCAGCAGGGAATCGAACAGCAGGGTCGCCAGGTAGGCCGGTGGCGCCCCCTTGATGGTGAACGGGTTGTATTTGTCGAAGGTGGAATAGCGCTGGTTGCTGACCAGCCGCAGTTCCCCGCCCTTGGGCGCGTCGGCGCGGGCATAGTCGAAAGCGGCAAATCCTGCGGGGTATTTCAGGTCGTCCCACAGTGCGTAGCCATGCGCGGACCACGCGGCCGGGCACAGGAAGGCACAGGCCAGCAATAGCAGCAAACCTCGCATGAGACAATTCTGCCGAGTTTTTTCAAATGAGAGACCCATGGGCTTCCTGACAGGCAAGAAATTGTTGATCACCGGCGTGCTGTCGAACCGCTCCATCGCCTACGGCATTGCCCGGGCCTGCCACCAGCAGGGCGCGGAGCTGGCCTTCAGCTACGTGGGCGAGCGCTTCAAGGACCGCATCACCGAGTTCGCGGCGGAATTCGACTCCAAGCTGATCTTCGACTGCGACGTCGGGGACGACGCCCAGATCGACAAGCTGTTCAAGGACCTGTCGGCCACCTGGCCCAGGTTCGACGGCTTCGTGCACAGCATCGGCTTTGCCCCGCGCGAGGCCATCGCCGGCGATTTCCTGGACGGGTTGTCGCGGGAGGCTTTCCGCATCGCGCAGGACATCAGCGCCTACAGCTTCCCGGCTATGGCCAAGGCGGCCCTGCCCTATCTCAACGACAAGTCGGCGTTGCTGACCCTGTCCTATCTCGGTGCCATGCGCATCGTGCCCCACTACAACACGATGGGGCTGGCCAAGGCGGCGCTGGAAGCTTCCGTGCGCTACCTGGCGGGCTCGCTCGGTCCCCGGGGCATGCGCGTGAACGGCATCAGCGCCGGCCCGATCAAGACCCTGGCCGCCAGCGGCATCAAGGACTTCGGCAAGCTGCTGTCCATCGTCGAAAAGGGCTCGCCCCTGCGGCGCAACGTGACCATCGAGGACGTCGGCAACGTGGCCGCCTTCCTGCTCAGCGACCTGGCTGCTGGCGTGACCGCCGAGATCACCTACGTGGACGGCGGCTTCAGCCAGACGGCGATCGCGGTCGAAGAGTAAGGCCGCGGCCGCGGGCCCACCCAAGCAGCCGCCCTCGGGCGGCTTTCTTGCGGGCCTGGCCGCGGATCAGGCTTCGGCCTTCACGCAGTCCGCGAAGTAGCGCAGCTTGCCGTCGGGCCCGGCTTCGGCCACCAGGCCGTGGATGTCCGTCTCGAAGCCGGGGCACTCCTCGTTGAAGGCGCGGGCGAACTTCAGGTAGTCGACGATCTTCTTGTTGAACACCTCGCCCGGGATCAGCAGCGGAATGCCGGGCGGGTACGGCGTGATCAGGGCCGTCGTGATGCGCCCTTCCAGGTGGTCGATCTCCACGCGGTCCGTCTTGCGGTGGGCGATGTGCGCGAAGGCGTCGCTCGGCTTCATGGCCGGCTGCAGGTCGCTCAGGTAGATGTCCGTCGACAGCTTGGCGATGTCGTACTTGGCGTACAGCTCGTGCACGTACTGGCACAGGTCGGCCAGGCCCATGCGCTCGTAGCGCGGGAACTGCTGGCAGAACTCCGGCAGGATGCGCCACATCGGCTGGTTCTTGGCGTAGTCGTCCTTGAACTGCTGCAGCGCGGACAGCAGCGTGTTCCAGCGGCCCTTGGTGATGCCGATGGTGAACAGGATGAAGAAGCTGTAGAGGCCGGTCTTCTCCACGATCACCCCGTGCTCCGCCAGGAACTTGGTGACGATGGACGCCGGGATGCCGGTCTTGGCGAACTTGCCGTTCAGGTCCAGGCCGGGCGTGACGATGGTGGACTTGATCGGGTCCAGCATGTTGAAGCCCTCGGCCAGGTTGCCGAAGCCGTGCCACTTGGCCGAGCGGGACTCGCCCTTGATGATCCAGTCGTCGGCGCGGCCGATGCCCGCGTCGGCCAGCTTGTCGGGACCCCAGACCTTGAACCACCAGTCCTTGCCGTATTCCTGGTCCACCTTGCGCATGGCGCGACGGAAGTCCAGGGCTTCGATGATGGACTCCTCCACCAGCGCGGTGCCGCCGGGGGGCTCCATCATGGCCGCCGCCACGTCGCAGCTGGCGATGATCGCGTACTGCGGGCTGGTGGACGTGTGCATCAGGAACGCCTCGTTGAACAGGTGGCGGTCCAGCTTGTTCTCCTCGGCGTCCTGCACCAGCACGTGGCTGGCCTGGCTGATGCCCGCCAGCAGCTTGTGGATCGACTGGGTGGAATACACCAGCGATTTCTGCGGCCGCACCCGCTTCTTGCCCATCGCGTGGAAGCTTCCGTAGAAGGGGTGGAAGCAGGCGTGCGGCAGCCAGGCCTCGTCGAAGTGCAGCGCCTCGACGTAGCCGTCCAGCATGGCCTTGATGGTCTCGGTGTTGTACAGGACGCCGTCGTAGGTGGACTGGGTGAGCGTCAGGATGCGCGGCTTGACCGTCTCGGGGTCGACCCCTTCCAGCAGGGGGTTCGCCTTGATCTTGGCCTTGATGGCCTCCGGCGTGAATTCGCTCTGCGGGATCGGCCCGATGATGCCGAAGTGGTTGCGCGTCGGCTTCAGGAAGACCGGGATCGCCCCGGTCATGATGATCGAATGCAGGATCGACTTGTGGCAGTTGCGGTCGACCACCACCACGTCGCCTGGCGCCACCTCGTGGTGCCAGACCATCTTGTTGGAGGTGCTGGTGCCGTTGGTGACGAAGAAGCAGTGGTCGGCATTGAAGATCCGCGCCGCGTTGCGCTCGCTGGCCGCCACCGGGCCGGTGTGGTCCAGCAACTGGCCCAGTTCGTCGACCGCGTTGCAGACGTCGGCCCGCAGCATGTTCTCCCCGAAGAACTGGTGGAACATCTGGCCCACCGGGCTTTTCAGGAACGCCACGCCGCCCGAGTGGCCGGGGCAATGCCACGAATAGGAGCCGTCCTCGGCGTAATCGAGCAGCGCCTTGAAGAACGGGGGCTGGATGCCCTCCAGGTACGACTTGGCCTCGCGGATGATGTGCCGCGCCATGAACTCCGGCGTGTCTTCATACATGTGGATGAAGCCGTGCAGCTCGCGCAGGATGGCGTTGGGCAGGTGCTGCGAGGTCTTGGTCTCGCCGTAGACGTAGATCGGCACGTCCGGGTTCTTGCGCCGCACCTCCGAGATGAAGTTGCTCAGGTTCAGCACCGCGGGATCGAGATCCGGCCCGGGCGAGAACTCCTCGTCGTCGATCGACAGGATGAACGCACTGGCCCGGCTTTGCTGCTGGGCGAACTGCGACAGGTCGCCGTAGCTGGTGACGCCCAGCACCTCGAATCCCTCGGACACGATCGCCTCGGCCAGCGCACGGATGCCGAGGCCGGAGGTGTTCTCCGAGCGGTAGTCTTCGTCGATGATGACGATGGGAAAGCGAAACTTCATGCGGGGCGGTCCAGGGCGGTAAAGGGAGAACGAGGGGCGAAGTGTAGAGAATTCGCAGCACCGCGTTCCAGGGCCGGCGCTGTTTTCGCCCACAATGCGGCCAAAGGGGACCTATGGCTGACTCGACACTCTGGTGGCTGCTTGCCGGCGCGGCGGTGGCCATCGAATTGCTGACGGGCACTTTCTATCTGTTGATGCTGGGAATCGGCATGGTGGCGGGGGCCCTGGCCGCCCACGCGGGCCTTTCGACGCCACTGCAGCTGGTGGTCGCCGCCGTCGTCGGCGGCGGCGCTGTCGCCGTCTGGCACGTCGTGCGGCGCCGGCACCTGGTACCCGGGACCGCCGGCAAGAGCACCAACATGGATTTCGACGCCGGGGAGCCGGTGCACGTGGACGCCTGGTCGGCCGACAACACGGCGACCGTGCGTTACCGCGGCACCGTCTGGACGGCGGTGCCGGCCGGCGGCACCCCGCAGGGCTCGGGCGCCTACCGGGTCCGGGCCGTCGACGGCAGCCGGCTGATCGTGGAAAAAATCTGAAGGGAAGCCATGGAAATCGCAATCGTCCTGTTCGTCATCGCGGCCATCTTCGTGGTGCGCGCCGTCAAGGTCGTGCCGCAGCAGAACGCCTGGGTGGTGGAGCGCCTGGGCAAGTACCACGCCACGCTGACACCCGGCCTGAACTTCCTGGTGCCCTTCGTGGACGTCGTGGCCTACAAGCACAGCCTGAAGGAGATCCCGCTGGACGTGCCCAGCCAGATCTGCATCACGCGCGACAACACGCAGCTGCAGGTGGACGGCATCCTTTACTTCCAGGTGACCGATCCGACGCGGGCCAGCTACGGCTCATCCAACTACATCGTGGCGGTCACCCAGCTGGCCCAGACCTCCCTGCGCAGCGTGATCGGAAAGCTGGAGCTGGACAAGACCTTCGAGGAGCGCGACATCATCAACGCCCAGGTGGTGCAGGCCATCGACGAAGCCGCGCTGAACTGGGGCGTGAAGGTGCTGCGCTACGAGATCAAGGACCTGACGCCCCCCAAGGAGATCCTGCATGCCATGCAGGCCCAGATCACCGCGGAGCGGGAGAAGCGCGCGCTGATCGCGGCCTCCGAAGGCCGGCGCCAGGAGCAGATCAACATCGCCACCGGCGAGCGCGAGGCGTTCATCGCCCGGTCGGAAGGCGCCAAGCAGGCGGAGATCAACAAGGCGCAGGGCGAGGCGGCGGCGATCGTGGCGGTGGCCGACGCGACGGCCGAAGCCATCCGCAAGGTCGCCGAGTCCATTCGCCAGCCGGGGGGCGAGCAGGCCGTGCAGTTGAAGGTGGCCGAGCGCGCGGTCGATGCATTCGGCAAGGTGGCCCAGGATTCCAAGACCACCCTGGTCATCCCCGCGAACATGGGCGAGGTGTCCGGCCTGATCGCCTCGGCGATGAAGATGATCACCGCAGTCCGGCCGCCGGAGCCGCCGGCGGCGGCCTCCAAACCTCAGGTGTCTTCCGAGTGGGGGCGCGAATTGCGGTAAGGGGGGTTGAGCGGGCTGGGCCGCGAGCGCAGCCCGCTGGGCAGCAGGTCCGAGAACATGGAGCTCAACTCGTCGACCTTCTCCCAGGCGGCGGCCTCGCCGCGCGTGCGCGCCAACAGTTGCATCACCTCTCCCCGCATGAACCACAGCGCCTGCAGGTCGGTCGCGTAGCGGATGCGCCGCGCCAGTCCGCTGCCCCGGTCACCGCCCTCTTCCTCCGCCACGGCCAGCATGGCCTCGCGGATCTGGTCCATGGTGGCGGCGTCATCGAGCCGGGGGCGCGCCGTGCTGACGGACAGCAGGGCGTACAGGCTGCTCCTCAGGTCTTTGGTCTTGAACCAGCGCATGGGGTTGTCCTTTCCGTTCAGCTGGCGCCGCGAGGCCCAGGGAACGCAGTCGAGGGGGGATTCAAGTCCAGGAGCTCCGCGACGGCGAGGTCGGCAAAGCGGGCCGGCACCGGCTGGGGTGCGGCCATGTCGGCAAGCCTGGCAAAGGTGAAGAGAACCGGCGCGTCTGAGCGCGCGCCTTCGAGGCGGGGAACACCGAAAGTGAGACGCTGGCGGTCGTCCGTGGGCAGCTTGCCCAGGAGACTGCGGGTGACCAGGATGGCGCCCATGCGGCTGACGCGAGAAAGCTGCTCCGCGTGGTCGGCCGTATCGCCGACCACGCGGAGCGCTCCCTCCCCCCTCGCCGCTCCCACGACGCCCATCCACTCTTGTCCTTCGTCGACGCCGACATTCATGCTCAGCTCGACGTCCCAGCCCTTGCGCACCTGCCACCGGTGCGAAACCTGCCGCATGGCGTCGCGCGTCTGGTGCGCGGCGGCCAGGGCATTCCACAGGTAGCTGCTGTCCGCCTGGGGCAGGAAGTAGCAGACCAGCACCTCGCCGCCCTGCGGGCCGGCGCGGCCGCGATGGCGGCGGAAGATGCGGTCCAGTTCTGCCCACACCTCGTTGAGCAGCTCGAAATACTCCTGCGCGGTGAGCTTCACCCACAGGCCGCTCGCGTCCTGCAGCGTGCTCACCAGGACGGCCACGGGCGTGACCGTGGGTTCCATGCGCGCTGCCAGGGCGGGGGCGAAGGCCGCCTCCTGCTGGGGAGCGTAGGCAAACAGCACGCCCTCACGGAACTGCACGGCGTAGACAGTACGGGCCGGGAGCCCCTCCCCTGCCGGCAACGCGGCCTGCATCACGAGGCCGGGCTCACCGGGCTGGGCTTCGTCCAGCAGGCGCTGCAAGCGGGATGACTCGGTCGGCGGCACGTCGCGGAACAGGCCCGCGGTGGCGCCCCGCGCCCGGGCCACCTGCAGGTGGAAGCGCAGCAGAGCGTCGCCGCCACGGGCCTGCTCCACCGAAGTCAGTTGGCTGAAGGCGTTGCTGCCTTCGACGGCGGAACGCTGGACCAGCGGGGACAGCGGGTCGGTGCGCGCCTGGTCGTTGGCCCAGACGATCCGGAAACTGTCGTTGACGAGATAAGCCGGGTGGGCCACCTGGGCACCGAGCTGGCCAAGGGCGGAAGGCAACTGCGCCGGCCGCGGCGCGAACGGGGCCGCCGTGGGGGATACGCCCGCGGCGGGGGCGGCAATCGGTGCGGCGGGCTGCTGGCCCGGCGGGTGCGCGGCCAGATGCTCGGCAATGCGGGCGATGCTCCAGCCTTCGCGCTTCAGGCGCTGGATCTCTTCGACCCGCGCAATCGTGTCGTCCGGGAAATAGCCGATGCGAGGCGCAGCGCCATGCTCCGGTCCCGGCGGCAGGACCTGGGGCCGCGGCACGAGGCCGCTGGCGATGTAGTTGTTGAGAGTGGCACGCGAGATGCCGGTTCTCTCGATGATCTCTTTGCTGGTCAGCAAGAGCGCCTCGTTGTTTAGACTGTGTAGACGCAATGTAGCTCTGCCTAAACGCGAGGTCAACAGTCTAGTGACTAATTGTTTGGACAAAGCAACACAGTGTTGCGATGCAGCTCGGACAGATCAGGCCGTTTCATTGAGAGAATGGGAAGCGATACACATGAATTGGACTGTGTCCAAACGCGTTTGCCTAGGTGTTTCGCTAGTGTCTACATCGCTTGGTCAGTGTCTATGTGTCTAAGTTGATTGCTTGGACAGTTCTAGACAGACACGCGAAAGCGCTGCCGAAAACCTGCCTGTGACCCGGTGGGTAGCCATGGCGGTAGCGCCACTTCCGAGGTGGCAACACGAAGGGCCACGATGCTTGGCCGGACCACGGTCTGTACGGAATCCGTGGCCTCAAGAGCGAAACTGCTCAGCGCGTGCTTCAGCGTCAGGCGTCGCCCGCGCAGCGGTGATTCCACCCCACTGCTGGCACCGGGCATCGCTGCTGGTCCGGGCCCCGAGTCCCGGACCAGCAGGACGAACCTCAAGCCGCCGCGTCCGCCGGAAGCCGGGCGAGCACGCGCTGGAGCTGCACGAGCGACCATGTGCCGCCGCCGGCCGCACGGATGCCCTGCTCGTTCAAGGACGCCACCATCTCGCGCTGGCTCATGCCAGCGCTGCGGTAGGCCCTGAGCGTCGGCGCCAGGCGGTTCGCAAAGGCCTGCGCGTCGTCGGCCCGCCGCTGGATGTGCGGCGTCAGCGTGGACGGGTTCCCCAGCGGATTCGGCTGCCCGCCGGCGAGCGCCGCCCGCTTCTTCGCTTGCAGGGACGCGGAAATGCGGCCGGCGACCTGCTCGCGCGCACGCTGGGCGACCCCCGCGTAGATGTGGAGCATGAACGCATCGGCGTCGGGGGTGTCGGCGGCGGCGAATTCCACGCCGGCCTCGAGAAGGCCGGAGAGGAGGTGCACGTTGCGGGACAACCGATCGAGCGTGGAGACCACCAGCACCGCCTGGCGCTCCTTCGCGAGCGCCATCGCCTCCTGCAGCTGCGGCCTGAGCTCCAGGTCCTGGCTGCCCTTGCCCGCTTCGCGCTCGACGAAGTCGCGCAGCAACACGCCCGCACGGGACTGGACGAACTTGAGGATCGCCGCGGCCTGCGCCTCGAGCCTGACCGCGGGGCGGCGCCGTTCGGACTGGGTGACCCGTCGATAGGCGATGAAGTCCTGCAACCTGGGCTCCTGACAACAGATCAGTAGTTTAGTTCGTCTGTTGTCATTCGGACAATCAATCCTTTTGACAACATACAAATTGATCTTCGTGTGTTGTCAATTGAAAGCGGCTTCGTGATTGCGGCCTTTGCGTTTCCGTCCGGGTGCAGCATTGCTCTTGGAGATACAGCGCCCCAGCGAGGGGACTCGCATCTCCCTCCGCGCCAGCTCCCACGTCGTCGATCGCCGGAGAATCCGCGTGCTACCGTCGGGCTATGGATCCCTGCCCGTTTTGCGGTGGTGCGCTCTCATCGCTGTTCGCCACCCGTGACCACCGTCGTGCCGGTGACCAGGGCCGTTACGAGGTCGGGTGGTGCGAGGCTTGCAAGTACGGCCGGGTCCTGGGCGACTACACGCCCGAACGCGTCAAGTCCTTCTACGAGATGCCGTACTACACGCACGCCCCCGAGTGGGTGGCCGGCGGCGGGCGTCCGTCCCTGATGGACAAGCTGCGGATGCACCTTGCCTGGCGAACGGACTCGGGAACGGACTTGCAGCCCACCGAGGGAGTGGGTCGCACCTTGCTCGATATCGGTTGTGGGAACGGAGGAAATCTGTCCAGGTTCGTCGCGGCCGGCTTCGTCGCCACGGGAATCGAACCCGACCCCGAAGCACGCAAGGTCGCCATGCAGGTCGGCGAAATTTACGAAGGCACCGCGGAAGCCTTGCCGCAGGACCTCGGTGGGCGCAGGTTCGACACCGTGCTCTTTTCGCATGTGCTCGAACACTGCATCGATCCGGCAGCCGCACTGGCGAACGCGAGGAACCTGGTTGCGGCCGGCGGACGGTTGATCGTCGAAGTGCCCAACAACGAGGCCCTGGCATTCTGGACGTTCAAGCAGTTGTGGCCGTTCACGGACGTGCCGCGCCACCTGCACTTCTTCACCGAGAGCTCGCTGCGCGAACTGGTGAAGGCGGCGGGCTTCCAGCCTACCGACCTCCTCCACGTCGGTTATTTCCGGCAGTTCCATCCGGAGTGGATTCGGCAGCAGGAAGAGATCTGGAAGACCGCCGGCGATGGCAGTGCCAAGCCGAACTTCGACTGGGCCGCGTGGAAACTTCTTGCCAGAACCTGGAGCGCCAGTGCGCCACGCAAGTACGACTCCATCCGGATCCACGCGTCGCCGATCGAGGGCTGACGCAAGCCCATCCCAACACGGCGCTGGGGCGATCGCGTGGCAGGCCGGCTCTTGGTGATCTGTCGGTCGCGAGCCCCGTCACTTCAGGGCCAACCAGGAGGCGGTCGATGACGACTGATGATCCGAGCGGGCCCCTGCCGCGGCGGCCGGGGCCCGGCAATGTCGACCGCACCGCCTCCCTGTGTTCCCCGCCCCCATGCGCTCGGGCCCCAGCCGGCCCTTCGGGCGACTCTTGCGTGGCGCATGCCTTCGAGGCAGCCCCGCAGGTGCCGCATGTCCAACAGACGGCGGCGAAAGACGTCCAGGGCGCCGAGCAACTCTTCGTACGAAAGATGGTCAGCGCATCGTTCCCCTGAGATCACTCGCTCGGCGGCGTCGCGGTGCTCCTGGCAGTTCCGCCGGGTCTCCTCGAGTCCCTGCTCACCGGCGATGCGCGTGAGGTCGTCCTCGATCAGAGCCGCCAACACGACGATCTCGCAGCAGACTGCGACGAGGTGCAGCCGCGTGATTTCGCGGCCCTCGGGCCGGTGCCTGGCCAACTTGCCTAGCACGGGCGCCTGCCCAGGCCCTGCTGCTGCATGGCGAACGCCTGCAGGCCCAGGCGACCCGAAACTTCCAGCTTGGAATAGATGGACGTCAGGTGGTTGCGCAACGTGTGTTCGCTGATGCCCAGGCGTGCCGCGATGACCTTTGCCGGCGCCGAAGCGTCCGCGACGACTGCCGCAATGGTCTGCCGCTCCCTCTTCGTGAGCGACGAGAGCTTGCTGTCTTCAGGTTCCCAGCGTCGCAGGGGCGGCACTGCCGGTGCCAGTTGCGGCGGGATCTGCGGGCGATGGAGCAGCGCGCCGGACGGGAAGACCTCTCCCATGGCCACCATCTCGACGGCTCTCAGCAATTGCGTCGGTGGCTCGTGCTTGCGGAAGATTCCCCCGGCGCCCGCGGCGAGGACACGGCCAAGCAAACCGGCGTCGCCGACGCAAGTCAGCACTAGGACCTTGGCCCTGAGCCGCCCGGCGAGATCCGCGACGTGGTCAGGGCCGTACCCGTCATCCAGGTCCAGCAGCACCACATCGGCGCCCGAACGCTCGATCAGTGGGAGTGCATCGGCCAGCGTGTGCGAGACACCGACGAGCCTGACGGAGGATCCCGCGGTTTGCACCAGTCGCTGAAGTCCCCAGGACACGAGCGACGGCGCCACGATCTGGACCTGGATGGCGTATTGGGATTCCGAAAACCCCGAGGGGGCACCGAAGGGCTGCGCGATGCCGCCTTCGGCCTTGTGTTTATGGTGCTTGTCCCATGCAACGTTCACGCTGACCTCCCTAGGAAACGGCTTCACGATTGCAACAGAATGTCACAATCGTGAGTGAATCCGATGTTTGGCGTCAGTCCGAACCAAGAAGAAGTGCTTAGGAAGGTGCCCGATGTGTCAACGCACAGAGGAACACTTGGAGAAGCCGCGCCCCCACATCGAACCGCGACTCAATCCGGCCGGATCCCCGCATGGCGTACGCGATCGGGATGACTGGCGGCTGACGCTGTGTTGGCCCCAATGTGCCCTTGCCCGAAATCCTGCCGACTTCGAACATGGACCGATCGTTCATCAGGGCTGCCGCCGTGCCGTTGCCTGTCGCCCTGTTTGCCATTCGGCTCCGTGCTGGCCGGATCTCCCGGTTTTCCCGATCGTCGAGACGACCAATCCAGTCGCTGACGGCCCAACAGGAGCCCGTTGCTGGCGGGTCTGAAGGAGACTATATGAGCTTCCCACGCCTCCCCACTGTGCTGTGCTCTCTCGCGTTGGTGGTTGCCGCGCTATGCGCCCCAGCGGCCAACGCAGCTCCCGTGCAGGTTGACGTTACGAGCACGGTGACAGGAATCGACAACCACGCTGGCCTCGGATTTAACTATGCGCCGTTCTTGAACCTTGCAATCGGGGACACGGTCACGGGAAGCTGGGTTTATGACACATCCACACCGTATGGGGTCGTCCCCATCAGTGGAAGCCCGCTTGGCTACTTCATTCAGTCCATGAGCTTCTCGACCGGTGGAGGATTCGGCGCATATGCCAACTTTTCTGACAGTGGCTTGGCTACGTTCACGCGGCCTCTGTCGGGTCGGGTTTTCCCCGATCAGGGTTATTCGGTCTCCCTACAATTTGCGCCCAATTATTTCGACGCCATTCCTCCTTCGGCTCTCGACTCGAGCGCGCTTCTGTTCGGCTCGATCTTCGGCACCTACGCGATGAATCCCTTCAGCTTCATTTCTTTTTCGGCTGATGTAACGAGGATCTCGTCCTCGGTGGTACCCCTTCCGCCTGCCATCTGGCTGTTTGCGTCCGCTTTACTGGGGTTGTTGGGCGTCCAGCGATCACGTCGCATGCAACGGATGCCTCCATAGGCGCATGAACCTTCTCGCCAGTAGGCAGAACAGCCGCAGCATCGCCCCAAATGGACGACAGAAAACAAAAAAGCCCCGTGGCTAGGGGCTTTCCGTGGGGCTTGGAAGTCCGGATCGGACTACCGGAAACGCAGTGCTGGCGGAGAGGGCGGGATTCGAACCCGCGGAGGGCTATTAACCCTCACACGCTTTCCAGGCGTGCGACTTAAACCGCTCATCCACCTCTCCAGCAAGCCCGCGATTGTAGCTCACGCGGTCGTGACCGTTTTCCGCGCTTCCTGAGGATTCGCCAACATCGTGAGCAGCAGGTTCACGTCCGCCGGCTTGACCATGTGGAAGTCGAAACCAGCCTGCGCGGAGCGTGAGCGGCTCTCGGCCTCACCGTAACCCGTCAGCGCGATCAACAGCGCGTCCTGCGATTCCGGCTGGCTGCGCAGGCCGTGCGCGACCTCGAACCCGTTCATGCCGGGCAGGCCGATGTCCAGCAGGACCACGTTGGGCCGGAACTCGCGCGCGACGGACAGCGCCTCCTGCCCTTCGTGCGCCACGCGGACCTCGAAGCCCTCCATTTCCAGCAGCGTCATGAGCGTCTCGGCCGATGCCGCGAGGTCGTCGACCACGAGGATGCGCGCGTTTCCCGGCGCTGCAGCCGCCGGCGCGCGGGTGGCCGCAGGAATGGGCTGCGCCGCGCCCCGCGTGCCGATCCGTGCGGGCAGCGCGACGGTCACCGCGGCACCCTTTCCCAGGCCCTCGCTCTCGGCCCACACCCGCCCGCCATGGAGCTCGACCAGGTGCTTGACCAGCGTCAGGCCGATGCCCAGGCCGCCCTGCGACCGGTCGAGCGACTGGTCGGCCTGGGCGAACAGGTCGAACATGTGCGGCAGGAATTCCGGCGCGATCCCGGCACCCTCGTCCTTGATGCCGATCTGCAGTTCCCCGTCGGCGTAGCGCGCCTCCAGGCGGATGCGGCTCCTGGTGGGGGAGAACTTGCAGGCGTTGTTGATCAGGTTGGACAGCACCTGCGACAGCCGAACCGGGTCGCCGTCGATCTCGATGGGCTCCTTGGGCAGGTCCAGGTCCAGCACCTGCTCGCGGGCCGCCAGGCGGGGCGAGCTCGCCTCGACCGAACGCTCGATCAGGGTGGCCAGCTGCAGCTTCTCCGGCTTGACGGCCACCTTGCCCTGCACGATGCGCGAAACATCCAGCAGGTCGTCGATCAGGCGCGACATGTGGTCCGCCTGTCGGCCGATCACGTCGCGCGCCCAGGCCAGCTTGGGTGGCAGCTCCGCCGCGCTGGTCAGGATGTGCACGGCGTTCCGGATCGGCGCCAGCGGGTTGCGCAGTTCGTGCGCCAGCATGGCCAGGAACTCGTTCTTGCGGCGGTCCGCCTCCTGCACCGCGGAGTACAGGCGCGCGTTCTCCATCGCGATGGACGCCCGGCTGGCGAACTCGCGGATCAGCGCGATCCGGGTGGAGTCGAAGAAGGTCGCCTCGGCCAGCAAGGCCAGCGCACCCCGGATCTCGTCGCCGGCCATCAACGGGCAGATCGCAGCCGCCCGGTCGCCGAAGCGCGCGAGGTGGAACTGCTTGTGCTGGATGACCTGGTCCGCCGCGGCGCGAAGCTCGGGCGTGAACACCTCGCTGTCATCCGCCCGGGGCGCTGGATGCATCTCCAGCCGGCGCACGCCGCCCTCGCTGTCGGGAATGCCCAGGATGGCGCGCTCGCCCAGCATCGGAATGCACTGGTCCAGGACCGCGGCGATGGTGTCGTCCAGGTGGAGCGAGCGCGACAGCACCTGGCTCGCCTGGGCCAGGAAGTCCGCCCGATGGATCGCCTCTTCCGCCGCGGCCCGCCCGGCCTCGGAACGCGCCAGCTGTTCGCGTTGCGTCGCCTGCTTCTGCAGCTGGCGATTCATGCGGAACAGCTCGACGAACACCCGCACCTTGGAGCGCAGGACCTCGGGGACCACCGGGGACGGGATGTAGTCGACCGCACCCAGCGCATAGCCGCGCCGCGCCTGCAGTTCGTCCACGTAGGCAGTGATGAAAACGATCGGCGTCTGCGCCGACTTCTTGTACTGACGGATCAGGCTCGCGGTTTCCAGGCCGTCGATGTCGGGCATGTTGACGTCCAGCAGGATGACCGCGAACTCCATCTCGAGGATGAACTTCAGGGCCTCCTGCCCGGACCGGGCGCTCACGATGTTCTGGCCGAGCTCGTCCAGGATCGTCCGAAAGACGACGTGCTTTTCCGGCAGGTCGTCCACCACCAGGATGTTGACCTGGTCACGCAGCTCTTGCGCACTCGCGGTGCTCGTCACCGGCTCTCCCCGCTCATTGCTGCAGCCATGCGCGCAGCACCGCCAGCAAGTCCGGCGTGTTGACCGGCTTGGCCAGGTAATCCCAGGCACCTGCCTCGATGCACTTCTCGCGGTCGCCCTTCATGGCCTTCGCCGTGACGGCGATCATGGGCAGGTTGCGGCCCTGCGGCAGCTTGCGGATCTCCTTCATCGTCGCCATGCCGTCCATCTCCGGCATCATGATGTCCATCAGCACGACCTGGATGCCGGGATCGTTGGCCACCCGGTTGATCGCTTCGCGGCCGTTGTCGGCCCACACGATGTCCATGCCGTGCTCCTCGAGCACGGTGGCCAGCGCGAAGATGTTGCGCATGTCGTCGTCGACGATCAGCACGCGCTTGCCGGCGAGCAGCTTGGCGGACTCGTAGACGTTGTCGATCACGTCGCGCTTGACCTCGGGCAGCCGCGACACGCTCCGGTGCAGCGCGATCAGCGCCGCGTCGAACAGGCGGGCCTCGCCGTGCACTTCCTGCACGGTGATCGCCTCGTCCGAATGCCAGGAATGGCGCTTGCCCCCCTCGCCGCGATAGACGATCAGCGGCACCGGGCCGATGCCCGCCTGCCCGGCGATCGCCCGCCGGTACTCGCGCGGATCGACGCCGCCGTAGCCGTCCTCCAGCACGATCGCGTCGAAGCGGGCGTCGTCCAGCGCCTGCTGCAGCTGGGGCCCGGAGGCCACCACCGTCACGTCGATCTGTTCGCCTTCGATCCGGGACAGCAGCTGGTTGCGCACCACCTGGTCGTCCAGGGCCACCAGCAGGGTCTTCTCCGGACGGGACACGTAGTGGTGCAGCTTCTCCAGCATGCCGTCCAGCACCTCCTTGGAGCGGATCGGCTTCTCCAGGAACGCCAACGCGCCGGACTTGAACGCCCGGTCCTTGCTGTCGTCGGTGGAGATCACGCACACCGGAACATGCCGCAAGGCCAGGTCGTGCTTGATGCGGTCCAGCACGCGCCAGCCCGCCATGTCGGGCAGGTGCATGTCGAGCGTCACGGCGGACGGCTTGTGCTGGCCGGCCAGCGTCAATGCGCCGGCACCGGCCGTGGTCACCAGGCCCTTGAAGCCCTTGGCGCGCGCGGCATCCAGCAGGAAGCGCGCGAAGGCCAGGTCGTTCTCCACGATCAGCAGCACCAGGTCGCCCTGCTGGATGATGTCGCGGTCGTCGTTGGCCACGTTGTCCGCGGCCAGCACGTCCGCGCCTTCCGCGGGTTCGGTCGCCGCGTCGTCGACTGTTTCCACGTCCTGCACCGGCTGCTCGGCCAGCGGCGCCAGCGCTGGCGGCGGACGCTTGGGGATCGGCGCAATCGTCTGGTCGCCGCGGAAGTCCGTGCTGATGCGGCGCGCGGTGCGCGTGGCCATGTACACGAGCGGCAGGTACAGCGTGAAGGTCGAGCCCTGCCCCGGCGCCGACACCAGGCGGATCTCGCCGCCCAGCAGCTTGGACAGCTCGCGGCTGATGGCCAGGCCCAGGCCCGTGCCGCCGTACTTGCGGCTGGTGGAACCGTCGGCCTGCTGGAAGGCCTCGAAGATGATCTGCTGCTTGTCCGGCGAGATGCCGATGCCGGTGTCGGACACCGAGAACGCGATCACCTGCTGGGCGCGGCTCAGGTCCTCGTTGTCGGCGCCCCAGCCGGCGAACACCTCCTCGATGCTCAGCGTGACGTGGCCCTGGTGCGTGAACTTGAAGGCGTTGGACAGCAGGTTCTTCAGGATCTGCTGCAGGCGCTTGGCGTCCGTGACCATGGAGGCCGGCAGGTTGAGGCCGCTGCGGACCGTGAAGTCCACGTTCTTCGCCTCGGCCACGTGGCGGAAGGTGCGCTCCACGTACAGCTGCAGGTCGGACAGCCTCAGGTCGTTGACGTCCACCACCACCGTGCCGGACTCGATCTTGGACAGGTCCAGGATGTCGTTGATCAGCATCAGCAGGTCGTTGCCGGACGAGTGGATCGTCTTGGCGAACTCCACCTGCTTGGGCGTGAGGTTGCCCTCCGGGTTCTTGCACAGCTGGTCCGACAGGATCAGCAGCGAGTTCAGCGGCGTGCGCAGCTCGTGCGACATGTTGGCCAGGAACTCGGACTTGTACTTGGAGGTCAGGGCCAGCTGCTTCGCCTTTTCTTCCAGCGCCTGGCGGGCCTGTTCCACTTCCGCGTTCTTGCGCTCCACCTCCTGGTTCTGGTGGGCGAGCAGGCGGGCCTTCTCCTGCAGTTCCTCGTTGGTCTGCTGCAGTTCCTGCTGGCGGCTCTGGAGTTCCTGCGCCAGTGATTGCGACTGGGCCAGCAGGTCTTCCGTCCGCATGTTGGCTTCGATCGTGTTGATCACGATGCCGATCGATTCCGTCAGCTGGTCCAGGAAGGCCTGGTGGGTCGGATTGAAGCGCTCGACCGAGGCCAGCTCGATCACGCCCCGCACCTGGCCCTCGAAGATGATGGGCAGCACCAGCACGTTGAGCGGGGTCGACTCCGTCAGACCGGAGGCGATCTTCAGGCTCTCCGGGAAGCTGGAGGTCAGCATGATCTTCTTCTTGTCGAACGCGGCCTGGCCGACCAGGCCCTGCCCCAGGTCGATCTCCTTGCCGTAGGCGCCATGGCCGTCGGAGGCATAGGACGCCATCAGGCGCAGCTTGGGCTGCTCCTGGGTGTAGCGCAGCACGTAGAACTCGGCCTGCTGAGCGCCCACCACGGGCGCCAGTTCCGACAGGATCAGGTGGCCCACCGCGACCAGGTCGCGCTGGCCCTGCAGCATCCGCGAGAACTTGGCCAGGTTGGTCTTGAGCCAGTCCTGCTCCGTGTTCACCTGCGTCGTGTCGCGCAGGTTGCGGATCATCTCGTTGATCGTGTCCTTCAGCGCGGCCACTTCGCCTTGCGCCTCCACCGTGATGGAGCGCGTCAGGTCGCCCTGCGTCACCGCGGTCGCCACTTCAGCGATCGCTCGCACCTGCGTCGTGAGGTTGGCGGCCAGCTGGTTCACGTTCTCCGTCAGGCCCTTCCAGGTGCCCGCGGCGCCCGGCACCTTGGCCTGGCCGCCCAGCTTGCCTTCCACCCCCACCTCGCGGGCCACGGTGGTCACCTGGTCGGCGAAGGTGGCGAGCGTGTCGGTCATGGAGTTGATGGTGTCGGCCAGCGAGGCGATCTCGCCCTTGGCCTCAACGGTCAGCTTCTGTTCGAGATCGCCGTTGGCCACGGCGGTCACCACCTTGGCGATGCCGCGCACCTGCGAAGTCAAGTTGCCGGCCATGAAGTTCACGTTGTCGGTGAGGTCCTTCCAGGTGCCAGCCACGCCCTGCACGTAGGCCTGGCCCCCCAGCTTGCCCTCGGTACCCACTTCGCGCGCCACCCGGGTCACCTCCGAGGCAAACGAGGAGAGCTGGTCCACCATCGTGTTGATGGTGATCTTCAGTTCGGAGATTTCGCCCTTCACGTCCACCGTGATCTTCTTGGACAGGTCACCGGCGGCCACGGCCTTGGTCACGTCCGCGATGTTGCGCACCTGCGAGGTCAGGTTGCCGGCCATGAAGTTCACGTTGTCGGTGAGGTCCTTCCAGGTGCCGGCCACGCCCTGCACGTAGGCCTGGCCACCCAGCTTGCCCTCGGTACCCACTTCGCGCGCCACCCGCGTCACTTCCGAGGCGAACGAACGCAGCTGGTCCACCATCGTGTTGATGGTGTTCTTCAGCTCCAGGATTTCGCCCTTCACGTCCACGGTGATCTTCTTGGACAGGTCGCCGGCCGCCACGGCGGTCGTCACCTCCGCGATGTTCCGCACCTGCGCCGTCAGGTTGCCGGCCATCGAGTTCACCGAGTCGGTCAGGTCCTTCCAGGTACCTGCCACGCCCTGCACGTCGGCCTGTCCGCCCAGCTTGCCTTCGGTACCCACTTCGCGCGCCACCCGCGTCACTTCCGAGGCGAACGAACGCAGCTGGTCCACCATCGTGTTGATGGTGTTCTTCAGCTCCAGGATTTCGCCCTTCACGTCCACCGTGATCTTCTTGGACAGGTCGCCGGCCGCCACGGCCTTGGTCACGTCCGCGATGTTCCGCACCTGCGCCGTGAGGTTGCCGGCCATGGAGTTCACGTTGTCCGTGAGGTCCTTCCAGGTGCCGGCCACGCCCTGCACTTCCGCCTGGCCGCCCAGCTTGCCTTCGGTGCCCACYTCGCGSGCSACGCGSGTCACTTCCGAGGCGAAGGATCGCAGCTGGTCCACCATCGTGTTGATGGTGTTCTTCAGTTCCAGGATCTCGCCCTTCACGTCCACGGTGATCTTCTTGGACAGGTCACCCGCGGCCACGGCCTTGGTCACGTCCGCGATGTTGCGCACCTGCGCCGTCAGGTTGCCGGCCATGGAGTTCACCGAGTCGGTCAGGTCCTTCCAGGTGCCGGCCACGCCCTGCACGTCGGCCTGGCCACCCAGCTTGCCCTCGGTACCCACTTCGCGAGCCACCCGGGTCACCTCCGAGGCAAACGAGGAGAGCTGGTCCACCATGGTGTTGATGGTGTTCTTCAGCTCCAGGATCTCGCCCTTCACGTCCACCGTGATCTTCTTGGACAGGTCACCGGCCGCCACGGCCTTGGTCACGTCGGCGATGTTGCGCACCTGCGAGGTCAGGTTGCCGGCCATGAAGTTCACGGACTCGGTCAAGTCTTTCCAGGTGCCGGCCACGCCCTGCACATCGGCCTGACCTCCGAGCTTGCCCTCGGTACCCACTTCGCGCGCCACCCGGGTCACCTCCGAGGCGAACGAGGAGAGCTGGTCCACCATCGTGTTGATGGTGTTCTTCAGCTCCAGGATCTCGCCCTTCACGTCCACGGTGATCTTCTTGGACAGGTCACCGGCCGCCACGGCAGTCGTCACTTCCGCGATGTTCCGCACCTGCGCCGTCAGGTTGCCGGCCATGGAGTTCACGGAATCGGTCAGGTCTTTCCAGGTACCGGCCACGCCTTGCACGTCGGCCTGGCCACCCAGCTTGCCTTCGGTACCCACTTCCCTCGCCACCCGCGTCACCTCCGAGGCGAACGAACGCAGCTGGTCCACCATCGTGTTGATGGTGTTCTTCAGCTCCAGGATTTCGCCCTTCACGTCCACCGTGATCTTCTTGGACAGGTCACCGGCGGCCACCGCCTTCGTCACGTCCGCGATGTTGCGCACCTGGGCGGTCAGGTTGCCCGCCATGGAGTTCACCGAGTCGGTCAGGTCCTTCCAGGTACCAGCCACGCCCTGCACGTCGGCCTGGCCGCCCAGCTTGCCTTCGGTGCCCACTTCCCGCGCCACCCGCGTGACTTCCGAGGCGAAGGAACGCAGCTGGTCCACCATCGTGTTGATCGTGTTCTTCAGCTCCAGGATTTCGCCCTTCACGTCCACCGTGATCTTCTTGGACAGGTCACCCGCGGCCACGGCCTTGGTCACGTCCGCGATGTTGCGCACCTGCGAGGTCAGGTTGCCGGCCATGAAGTTCACGGACTCGGTCAGGTCTTTCCACGTCCCCGCCACGCCTTGCACGTCGGCCTGGCCACCCAGCTTGCCCTCGGTACCCACTTCCCGCGCCACCCGCGTCACTTCCGAGGCGAAGGAACGCAGCTGGTCCACCATCGTGTTGATGGTGTTCTTCAGCTCCAGGATCTCGCCCTTCACGTCCACCGTGATCTTCTTGGACAGGTCACCGGCCGCCACCGCCTTGGTCACTTCCGCGATGTTGCGCACCTGGGCCGTCAGGTTGCCGGCCATGGAGTTCACCGAGTCGGTCAGGTCCTTCCAGGTGCCCGCCACGCCCTGCACTTCCGCCTGGCCGCCCAGCTTGCCTTCGGTGCCCACCTCGCGCGCCACCCGCGTCACTTCGGCGGAGAAGGTGCCCAGCTGCTGCACCATCTTGTTGATGGTCATCGCGGTGCGCAGGAATTCGCCTTCCAGCGCGCGGCCATCGGCCTCCAGCGCCATCGATTTCGACAGGTCGCCCTGCGCCACCGCGCCGATCACCCGCGCCACTTCGGACGTGGGGTGCACCAGGTCGGAGATCAGCGAGTTGATCGATTCCGCGGAATCGCGCCAGAAGCCGTCGGTGCTGGGCATCGAGGCGCGCTCCTTGAGCTTGCCCTCCTTGCCCACCACGCGCGACAGCCGCGACAGTTCCTGCGAAATGCGAACGTTCTGGCCGACCACGTCGTTGAAGGCATCGGCCACCTTGCCGAACAGGCCCGTCCAGTCGTGCGGCAACTCGGTCTGCGGATTGCCCTTCTTCAGTTCGGTGAGGCTCCCGAGCATGGTGCGCGTGCGTTCGGAGACCAGCTCCACCTCGTCGAGCAGCGAGTTCACGCTGGCCACGTTCTCCTGCCAGAAGCCCGTCACCTTGTCGTCCGCCAGGCGCCGGCCTGCGCGCGCGCCAGTGTGCGGGCCGGCCACCACCGACTTGAGCCGGTTGTGGCTGCGGGCCGTCTGCGACGACAGTTCGTTGAATTCGGCCGCGATCTTTCCGTACAGCCCATCCCATTCGGTGGGCAGCGTCACCCCTTGCTCGCCGCGACGGAAAGCCGACAAGGCCTTCAGCACCAACTTCAAGTCCCCGTCTCGATGCTCAGCAGCAGGCAGCTTCGCCAGAACTTCCATGTGATCCCCCAGTGGTAAGCAACTGTTGGCACACCAACAGACCTTGGGAGGGTACTGTCTTCGACAACGGCCGACAACACGACTGGATTTCGCAACCGCCCGCAAAGCCAATGCTGGCGCGGGTTGTAGGAGCGCGCCGACAAGAAATGCGCGCCGGAACCTACAGTCGTGAGGCAAGCGCGCGACGCATGCGCAGCGACGCTGCCGCAACGAAAAAGGCCGCCCGGAGGCGGCCTTCTCGATACACGGGGTTACCGCGGATCAGCAGCTCAAAGCGGCGTCTTCTTGCCGTCCTTGTAGTTGTAGAGCGTGGTGGCGGCGTTCTTCAGTTCGCCGTTCGGTTCAAAGGCGATGGTGGAGGTCACGCCCTTGAAGTTGGTCTTGGCCAGTTCCTTGGTGTAGACCTTCGGGTCGACCGAGTCCGCGCGCTTCATCGCATCGACCAGCACGAAGGTCGCGTCGTAGGTGTACGGGCTGTAGACCTGGAACTGGTTGGGGTACTTGGCGTCGTACTTCGCCTTCCAGGCCGTGCCGCCGGGCATCTTGCCCAGCGAGGCGCCGCCTTCGGCGCAGATCACGTTGCCCAGCGTCTTGGCGCCGGCCGACAGCTTGGCGATTTCCGCGGTGCAGATGCCGTCGCCGCCGAAGTACTTCACGTTGGACATGCCCAGCTGTTCCATCTGGCGCAGCATCGGGCCGGCCTGCGGGTCCATGCCGCCGTAGAAGACCGCATCCGGGTTCTTGGACTTGATGGCGGTCAGGATCGCCATGAAGTCGGTGGCCTTGTCGTTGGTGAACTGCTCGTCGACCACGGTCATGCCCTTGGACACGGCGGTCTTCTTGAACACTTCGGCGACGCCCTGGCCGTACGCGGTGCGGTCGTCGATGATGGCGACCTTCTTCAGCTTGAGCGTGTCAGCTGCATACAGGGCCAGCGCCGCGCCCAGCGCGTTGTCGTTGGCGATGATGCGGTAGGTGGTCTTGTAGCCGGGCTTGGTCAGGTTGGGGTTGGTGGCCGCGCCGGTGACGTGCGGGATGCCGCAGTCGTTGTACACCTTGGAGGCGGGAATGGTGGTGCCGGAGTTCAGGTGGCCCACCACGCCGGCGACCTTGGCGTCGCACAGCTTCTGCGCCGCGGCCGTGCCCTGCTTCGGGTCGGCGGCGTCGTCTTCGGCCTGGATCTCGAACTTGATCGTCTTGCCGCCGATCTTGATCTTCTGCGCATTCAGGTCCTCGATGGCCATGCGCACGCCGTTCTCGTTGTCCTTGCCGTAGTGCGCCTGCGCACCCGACAGCGGCGCCACGTGACCGATCTTGACGACCTGTTCCTGGGCGGCGGCCATGCCGCAAGCCGCGGCGATCGCCACGGCAGCCGTCAATTTCAGTGTGAATTGCATAAAACCTCCGGGTTGGAAATATAGGTTGAGATCCATTTGTTGTTCGCTCAACGGGTGGCGACGTTATCGCAATTTCCGCGCCCGAACCATAGGGTAAGGTCTAGGTCGTCAGCGAACTGCGAGCTTCGTTGCTCCGCCTCAAACGCCCGAGCCGCTTCCCGGTTGACGCGCCCGCATCTCTTCGGCGACAGCTTCGGCCACGACCTCCCGCACGACCGACTCCAGGCGTTCACGCAACAGGGGCAGCAGCGCGCTGGTCTGCTCGAGGATCACGGTGGCGAGTTCCTCGCGCAGGCGCCGGTCCAGCGCCAGGTCCACGCGCTGCAGGACGCGCTGCGCGAGCTGCTCCTGCGACACGGAGGGCGTGGCGGGAGCCAGCGGCACCGGGCCGGATTGCACGACCTCGGTGAGGGTGGGCACGAAACGGGGCGGCGTCCGGTTGGTCATGCACCGGACTCCCGCTGCGCGAGGTCGTGCCGCTGGATGGCGTAGCCGCGGTCCGCGTAGTGCTTCCAGCGCACGCGTGCCTGCTGCCGGTCGCCGTCGTCCTGGCTGACCACCTCGATCAGTCGCTCGAAGCGTTCGAAGCCTTCCGGCACGCCTTCGCCCAGGTTCACCAGCACTTCCTGGTGCGGGGTGCCCCGGGGCGTATCGGCCAGCACCACCGGCGAGGCGGAGAGCACCTGCGCGTCGGCCGATGCGGCATGGCAATGCGGAATGAATTCGAGCGCGGAAAAGGTCCACAGCTCCGTGTCGAGCGTGCGCAATTGCTGGGACTCCCCCGTCACCACCACCTTCGACCCCGCCCCCGTGGCCTTGCGCAGCAACCTGCAGGCGTAGGCCAGCTTGTCGGGCACGTTGAAGTGGAAGGCGACCTCGGTCATGGGATCAGCTGGCGCGGGCCTTGCCCCTGCCCGCCTTCGCCCGGGCGGTCGGGCGCCTGGCCACGGCGGCTCCCTTGCCTCCGAAGCCGGACTCCTGCGCGATCAGGTACTCCACCAGCAGCCCCACGGGACGGCCCGTGGAACCCTTGGCCGAGCCGCCCTTCCAGGCGGTGCCGGCGATGTCGAGGTGGGCCCACGGATAGTTCTGGGTGAAGCGGTGCAGGAACTTGGCCGCCACCACCGCGCCGCCGGCGCGCCCGGCCACGTTGGCCACGTCGGCGAAGTTGGACTTGAGGCCTTCCGCATATTCGTCGTCCAGCGGCAGGCGCCAGCACGGGTCGAGCGCCGCGTCGCCCGCCGCCAGCAGCTGCTGCGCGAGGTCGTCGTCGGTCGCGAACAACCCGCTGCGAACCCCGCCCAGGGCGACGACGCAGGCGCCGGTCAGCGTGGCGACGTCGATCACCGCGCGCGGCTTGAAGCGTTCCGCGTAGCTCAGCGCGTCGCACAGGATCAGCCGGCCTTCCGCGTCGGTGTTCAGCACCTCGATGGTCTGGCCGCTCATGCTGGTGAGGATGTCCCCGGGCTTGTACGAAGCGCCATCGGGCATGTTCTCGCAGCTGGGGATCAGGCCGACGACGTTCAGCCTGGGCTTGAGCTCCGCCAGGGCGCGGAAGGTGCCCAGCACGCTGGCCGCGCCCCCCATGTCGTATTTCATTTCGTCCATCTCGGCCGAGGGCTTGATGGAGATGCCGCCGGTGTCGAAGGTGATGCCCTTGCCCACCAGCACGATGGGCGCGTCGCCCTTGCCGGCGCCCTCGTAGCGCAGGGTGATGAAGCGCAGCGGCTCTGCCGACCCCTTGGCGACGCCCAGGAAGGACCCCATGCCGAGGCGGGCGACCTCCTTGGGACCGAACACCTCCACCTTCAGCCCATGCGCCTTGGCGAGCTTGGTCGCCTCTTCGCCCAACCGGGTGGGGGTGGCGTAATTGGGCGGCAGGTTGCCCAGCTCGCGGGCGAACTCGATGCCGGCGGCAGCGGCCCTGGCGCGCAGGAAAGCGGCCTTCTGCGCAGCGGCGTCCTCCACGCACACCACCACCTTCTTCAGCTCTCGGGCCTCCGGCTTGGACTTGGTCGCCACGTACACGTAGCTGCTCTCGGCCGTGCCGCAGACGGCGGCCCGCACCGCTTCCGCGCCGCTGCCGGCCGGCAGCACGATGGTCAGCTTGCGTGCGGGTGAGGAGCGCAGCGCACCGGCGGCGGCCTGCACCGCCTGGTGCAGGCGCTTGCCGGAACCGTCCCCGGCGCCGGCCAGGATCACCCGCGTCGCGGCGATGCCCTCGGGGCGGTAGGCCTGCAGCATCTTGCCCGGCTTGGGCTCGAGGTCGCGGGCCTGCAACGCAGCCGCGACGAGGCGGGAAACGGGGTCGCGCCCGCCCTGGAAACCTTCCCTGACCAGGACCAGCAGCACGTCGGTCTTCTCGTTGGCCGCACCCGCGAGGTCGAGGGTCTTGAGTTCGAAGTCCATAATCTCTTGTTGTTCATTGCGCTCGAGGCGCTTCCAGCCGCCGATGTTATTCCATTCAACCGTACGCAAGGAGCTGGCCCGGAGTTTCGGGGCCTCGCTGGTGGTGCTGGTCACCATCGTCATGACCATGACCCTGATCCGCACGCTGAGCCTCGCCAGCCGGGGCAGCGTGAATCCCGAGGAAGTGATGATGGTGATGGGCTACACCGTCCTCGGCTACTTGCCCACCATCCTCACGCTGTCGCTGTTCATCGCCATCGTCGGCACGCTCTCGCGCATGTACCGCGACAGCGAGATGGTGATCTGGTTCTCCGCGGGCCGCGGCCTCTCCACCTTCGTCGGGCCGCTGTTCCGGTTCTCCTGGCCCGTGCTGCTGGTGATCGGGCTGCTCGCGCTCTGGATCTGGCCCTGGGCCAACCAGCAGACGCAGGACCTGAAGGACCGTTACGGCCGGCGCGGTGACCTGGAGCGCGTCGCCCCCGGCCAGTTCCAGGAATCCGCCAGCGGGCGCCGCGTGTTCTTCCTGGACAAGGACACGCCCGACAACAAGTCCGGGCGCAACATCTTCATCTCCACGCTTGAGAAGGACAAGGAAACCGTCACGTCGGCGCGCAGCGGGCACGTGGAGACCATCGGCGACGACCAGTTCCTCATCCTGTCCAACGGCCAGCGGCTGGAGAACTCGCTCAAGGGCGAGGGCCTGCGCATCAGCGAGTTCGAGGTGCACGGCACGCGCGTGCGGGAGAACAACCTCATCACGGGCGAGGAAAGCCCCAGCAAGGCGCGCTCCACCCTTGCGCTCGTGGCCAACCCCACGCCCCTGAATCTCGGCGAGCTCGCGTGGCGCCTCGGACTGGCCCTGGCCGGGATCAACTTCGTCCTGCTGGCCGTGACCGTGTCCAGCGTCAACCCGCGCGTGGGCCGCAGCGGCAACCTGGTGTTCGCCCTGTTCGCTTTCGTCCTGTACTTCAACATGCTGAACCTGGGCCAGAGCTGGATCGCGAACCAGCGCATGGGCTTCGCCGCCTTCCTGCTGGTGGTGCACGGCGGCACCTTCCTGCTGGGCACGCTGTGGCTGGCCAAGCAGCACAACAACTGGGCGCTGCCGTTGCTGCTGCAGCGGATGCGCAGGCGTACCGCATGAAGACCATCCGCCGCCTCATCTACGTGGAGGTGCTGTATGCCGTGGCCTTCGTGAGCATCGGCTTCCTCGCGCTGTTCTTCTTCTTCGACTTCGTCGACGAACTGGGCGACCTGAACCGCATGCAGCCCTACCGCCTGACGCAGGCGCTGGTGTATGTCTCGCTGCGCATGCCCAGCCACCTGTACGAGCTGCTGCCCATCGCGGTGCTGATCGGCACCATCTTTGTGATGGCGCGCTTCGCCCAGAGTTCGGAATACACCATCCTGCGCACCAGCGGCCTCGGGCCGTGGCGCGCCCTGCGCTCCCTGCTCGGGCTCGGGCTGGCCTTCACCGTGCTGACGTTCGCAAGCGGCGACTACCTCGCCCCCCTGTCCGATCGCACGGCGCAGCTGCTCAAGGCGCGCTTCGGCGGAGCGGTGTCGATCGGCACCACCGGGGCCTGGCTGAAGGAGCGCCAGCGCTATCTTTCCTACAACGTGAACGTCTATGCCATGACACCCGACGGGCACATGAGCAAGATCCGCATCTTCGAGGCGGACTCCCGCGGGCTGCTGGTGTCGATCACGCAGGCGCCGCGCGCGACCTTCGGCGAAGGCGGCTGGGTGCTCGAGGACGTGGAACGCAGCGAATTCAACACCCAGGACGGGTCCGCGCGGGTCGAACGCGTGAAGCTGCCCACGATGCGCTGGCCCACCGAGATCACGCAGGAGATGGTGTCCGTGGCGCTGCTCAAGCCCGACCGCATGAGCACGATCGCGCTGTTCGAGTACATCCGGCACCTGGAGGCGAATTCGCAGACTTCCCAGCGCTACGAGATCGAGTTCTGGCGCAAGGTGTTCTATCCCCTCAGCTGCCTGGTGATGGTGGTGCTGGCGCTGCCCTTCGCCTACCTGCACTTCCGTTCGGGCGGCATCACGAGCTACGTCTTCGGCGGCGTGCTGATCGGCATCAGCTTCTTCCTGCTGAACAACGTGTTCGGCTACATCGGCAACCTGCAAAACTGGGTGCCCTGGGTCGCCGCCGGGGCCCCGGGCTTCATCTACACGCTGCTGTCGCTCGGCGCCTTCAGCTGGCTGGTGCTGCGGCGCTGAAATGGGCAAGGCCATCGTCCTGTTCGGCCACGGCTCGCGCGACCCGCTGTGGCGCCTGCCGATGGAGACCGTCGCCGCCCGCCTGCGCACCCTGCAGCCCGGTACGCCGGTGCGTTGCGCCTACCTCGAGCTGGATGCGCCGGACCTGCCGCAGGCCGCTGGCGAGCTCGCGGCAGGCGGCGCGCGCACCATCACGATCGTCCCGATGTTCCTGGGCACCGGACGCCATGCCCGCGAAGACCTGCCCGCGCTGGTGCAGGAACTGCAGGCCCGCCATCCCCTGGTCAGCTTCGTGCTGCAGAAGCCGGTCGGCGAGGACGGCCGGGTCGTGGACCTACTGGCAAAGATCGCATTGGAATAAGAAGCTTTGGCATAATGAATTTCTGCCTTAGAAGAAATTCAGTATGAATCTGCATCAGTTTCGCTTCGTGCAGGAGGCGGTGCGGCGCAACCTGAACCTGACGGAAGCGGCCAAGGCGCTCCACACCTCCCAGCCGGGGGTGTCGAAGGCGATCATCGAACTCGAGGAAGAGCTCGGCGTCGAGATATTTGCCCGGCACGGCAAGCGCCTGAAGCGGGTGACCGAGCCCGGACAGCACGTGCTCAAGAGCATCGAGCTGATCATGCGGGAAGTGGGCAACCTCAAGCGGATCGGCGAACAGTTCAGCGCCCAGGACAGCGGCACCCTCTCGATCGCGACCACCCACACGCAGGCCCGCTACGTCCTGCCGATTCCCGTGGCCAAGCTGCGCGAGGCCTATCCCAAGGTCAGCGTGAGCCTGCACCAGGGCTCGCCCGACCAGGTGGCGCGGATGGTGCTCGACGAGATCGCGGAAATCGGCATCGCCACCGAATCGCTGGGCGACTACCCCGACCTCGTGACCCTGCCCTGCTACGAATGGCAGCACGTGCTGGTGCTGCCACAGGCGCACCCGCTGGCCAAGAAGGAGCGCGTGACGCTCGAGGACATCGCGGCGGAACCGCTGGTGACCTACCACCCCAGCTACACCGGCCGCACCCGCATCGACGGCGCCTTCGCGCAGAAGAAGTTGAAGCCGCGCATCGCCCTGGAGGCGATCGACTCCGACGTCATCAAGACCTATGTGCGCCTGGGCCTGGGCATCGGCATAGTCGCCGAGATGGCCGTGAAGGACGACCTGGGCAGCACCAACGCGGACCTCGCGGTGCGCCCGCTGGGCCACCTGTTCGGACAGAACCTGGCGCGCGTCGCGTTCAAGCGCGGCGCCTACCTGCGAAACTTCGTCTACCGGTTCGCCGAACTGCTGGCGGACCGGCTGGACCGCAACCTGATCGCCAAGGCCATGGCCGGCCACGGCAACGACTATGAGATGTGACCAACCCCCGAAGCGGCCTGCGGCCGCCTCCCTCTCGAAGGGGCGCCACCAGCGGCCCGGCGAAGCCGGTTCCGCGGTGGCCCTGGATCAAGCCTGAGCGATACCGACCATGATGAGCACGACCGAACGCACCCCGCCCATCCAGACCAAGTTTCCCACCATGGGCACCACCATCTTCACGGTGATGTCCGCCCTGGCCGCCGAAAAGGGAGCCGTGAACCTGGGCCAGGGCTTCCCCGACTTCGATTGCGACCCGCGGCTGGTCGACGGCGTCACCGACGCGATGAAGAAGGGCCTGAACCAGTACCCGCCCATGACCGGCATCGCGCCGCTGCGCGAGGCCGTGGCCGCGAAGGTGGAGTCCCTGTACGGGCGCAGGTACGACCCGGCCAGCGAGATCACCATCACCGCCGGCGCGACGCAGGCCATCATCACCTGCGTGCTGGCCATCGTGAAGCCCGGCGACGAGGTGATCGTTCTGGAGCCCTGCTACGACAGCTACGTGCCCAACATCGAGCTGGCCGGCGGCAAGGTGGTGCGCGTGCCGCTGGTGCCGGGCACCTTCCGGCCGGACTTCCCCAAGATCGCCGCCGCGCTCTCGCCGAAAACGCGGGCGATCCTGATCAACTCGCCGCACAACCCCAGCGGCACGGTCTGGACGCGCGCCGAGATGCTGCAGCTGCAGGATCTGCTGGCGCCCACCGACGTCTTCGTGATCAGCGACGAGGTCTACGAGCACATGGTGTTCGACGGCCAGCTGCACCAGAGCGCCGCGCGCTTTCCGGGCCTGGCGGCGCGGTCGCTGATCGTTTCCAGCTTCGGCAAGACCTACCACGTGACCGGCTGGAAGGTCGGCTACGTGGCCGCGCCCGCCGTGCTCTCGGCCGAATTCCGCAAGGTGCACCAGTTCAACGTGTTCACGGTGAACACGCCGATGCAGTACGGCCTCGCGAGCTACATGGCCTCGCCGGATCCCTACCTGCAGCTGCCGGCCTTCTACCAGCACAAGCGCGACCTGTTCCGCGAAGGCCTCGCACGCACCCGCTTCCAGCTGCTGCCCAGCGAGGGGACCTACTTCCAGTGCGTGGAGATCTCCAAGGTCAGCGACCTGAAGGAAGACGAATTCTGCAAGTGGCTCACCAGCGAGATCGGCGTCGCCGCCATCCCGCTGTCCGCCTTCTACGGCAACGGCTTCGACCAGCGCGTCGTGCGCTTCTGCTTCGCCAAGAAGGACGAGACCCTGCGCACCGCGCTGGACCGGCTGGCCCGGCTCTGAACAGGGATCCCCCGCGCAGCGGCGGGTGGACCGCGCGGAATAGCATGCAGCGCGGTCCCTCCTGTGAAGGGGATCCGGCTTTGCCGGTCCTCTTCACACCGATCAGGCCACTTTGAAAAGTCGCCCGCGACTTTTCAAAGTGAAGAACTCAACACTGGATCGCGTTCTTGCAGAACCGGTCCAGTTCGCGCACCACGGCCTGCGCCACCACCGCATTCTTCGCCCTGGGGCCGACGTCCAGGCTGAGCTTCATCTCGTACTTGCGGAAGAACTCGTCGAACAGTTCGCCGCCGAGCGTGGCATAGGCCGTGAGCGTGTCGGCCTTGGCATCGTGCTGGAGCAGCACTGCACACAGCGGTTGCCGGGCCGGGCCGGACAGCACTTGCGCGCCGCGCGCGGGGTCGTACTGGCTGTGCTCCGCGCAGCAGTGGATCAGCCCGTCCTGCACGCCGCGCTGCGCCCGCGTCTTGCGGAAGCTGATGAAGCTCACGTCCCTGGTCGGGTACACCAGCTGGTGCGCACAGATCGCTGAATACGCGACGACGCTGCGGTTGCGGCC
This sequence comes from Ramlibacter sp. P4_H7, assembly GCF_056400765.1. Taxonomy (NCBI): domain Bacteria; kingdom Pseudomonadati; phylum Pseudomonadota; class Betaproteobacteria; order Burkholderiales; family Comamonadaceae; genus Ramlibacter; species Ramlibacter sp. P4_H7. Next base: position 101,277 of record NZ_JBFUKP010000009.1, on the reverse strand, counting down.
CACGCCGCCCGGCCAGCTGTACGAGTTGCGTTCCTGGGTGCTGAGGGTCGTGGCCGCCAGCGGCTTGCCGAGATCCAGCAGGAACACGGGCGTGGCCTCGAAGGGATAGTGGAAGACGTAGTTGACCTGCGGCTTCAGGTCCGACGCCTTCAACGGATCCCCGCGCTCGTTGACCAGCAGTGCCTTGCCGTACTCCCTCGGTGGGGCGTTGGCCGCATAGGCGGACAGGGCGGATGCGGCGGAAAGGCCCGCGGCGCCGGCCGTGCATGAGCCGAGGAAACTGCGTCTGTCCATGCGTGATCCCCTTTGCCGGCTGCAAGTGTGCCGGGAGCCATGCCCGGGCGTATCCGGTTTTCTACCGCGAACGTGGGTATCGGTGCGGGGCGGCGTCAGCTTTGCAACTGGCTCCAGACCTTGTCCAGGCGCTTGACGCTCACGGGCTGCGGCGTGCGCAGCTCCTGCGCGAAGAAACTGATGCGCAGCTCCTCCAGAAGCCAACGAAAGTCTTCCATTCGCTCGTCCACCGCACCCTTGCGCTCGGCCACCAGGCGCCAGTAGCGCTGCTCCTGCGGCTTCAGCTCGGCCAGCCGGGACGCATCACGCGCCGGATTGGCCCGCAGCTTGTCCAGCCGCAGCACGATGCCCTTGAGGTAGCGCGGCAGGTGCTGCAGCCGCGGCCAGGGCGTGACCGCCAGGAAGCGCTTGGGCACGAGCCGCTGCAGCTGCTGCAATGCATCGGCCGTCGTTTCCTGCTGGATCCGGGTGTCCTTGATCTTGCGGGCGGCGGCTGCGTGGTCGGCGAGGATCGTGGCGGCGAGCCGCGCGACCTCGTTGGCGATCAGCGTGAGGCGGCCCCGGCCCTCCTCCAGCCGGCGCTGGAAGTCCGCGGCGTTGGCCGGCAGCGGGTCGAGCAGGAAGGCGCGGTCCAGTGCGACCTCGAGGATCTGCTCGCGCAGTTCTTCCAGCGTGCCCAGCGGCATGAAGGCAACGGCCATCTTCTGCAAGTCCGGGAGGTTCTTTTCCAGGTACTTCAGCGCGTCGCGCAATTGCAGCGCGAACAGCCGCCGCAGTCCGCCGCGGTGCCGCGCGGCCGCGACCTCGGGTTCGTCGAACACCTCGATCGTGACCGCGTCGCCCTTGTCGATCAGCGCGGGAAAGCCGACCAGGCTGGTACCACCCTTGCGGATCTCCATCAACTCCGGCAGTTCGCCGAAGGTCCAGGCCGTGTAGCGCTTTTCTCCTCCCCCCTCCGGGGGGAGGTTGGGAGGGGGGCTGGCCCGGTCCTTCTCTGGCGATGGCGTGCCCCCAGCCCGCCCTCCCCCAGAGGGGGAAGGAGAAACTTCCTCAGGCTCCGAAGCGGCCACCTTCAGCCCCGCCAGCGCCTGGAACGCGCCGCGCGCCTTCGCTCCCAGTTCCGCCTTCAGCGCTCCGAGATTGCGTCCCATGCCCAGTTGCCGGCCGTGTTCGTCCACCACGCGGAAATTCATGAACAGGTGGGCCGGCACCATGTCCAGCTTGAAGTCCGTGCGCTTCACGTCCAGGCTGGTGGCCTCGCGCACCTGCTTCAGCAAGGCATCCGTGAGGCTTCCGTTGGCATGGCGTTCGGGCGCGGACAGCACCTCCGCCAGCCGCGCGGCGGATTCGGGCAGCGGCACGAAGCGCGAGCGCGGCTTCTGCGGCAGGCTCTTCAGCAGCGCCTGGATCTTGTCCTTGAGCATGCCGGGCACGAGCCACTCGGCGCGTTCCTCGGCGACCTGGTTCAGCACGAACAGCGGCACCGAGACGGTGATGCCGTCGCGCGGATCGCCCGGCTCGTGCAGGTAGGTGGCGCTGCAATCCACGCCCCCGAGCTTCACCGTCTTCGGGAAGGCATTCGTGGTGATGCCGGCGGCCTCGTGCCGCATCAGCTCGTCGCGCGTGAGCTTCAGCAGGTCCGGTTTGCCGCGACCGGCCTGCCGGTACCAGGCTTCGAAGGTGGCGCCGCCGAACACGTCCCTGGGCACCTGCTGGTCGTAGAAGGCGTAGATCAGTTCCTGGTCCACCAGCACGTCCTGGCGGCGCGACTTGTGTTCCAGTTCCTCGACCTGCCGCACCAGCTTCTGGTTGGCCGCGAGGAATGGCAGGCGTGTCTCCCACTCGCCCGCCACCAGTCCTTCCCGCAGGAAGATCTCGCGTGCGCCCTGCAGGTCGGCGCGCGCGAAAGGCACGCGGCGACCGCTGTAGATCACCAGGCCGTAGAGCGTCGCGCGTTCCAGCGCCAGCACCTCGGCCGCCTTCTTCTCCCAATGCGGATCGAGCAACTGCTTCTTCAGCAGGTGACCGGCGACCTCCTCCACCCACTGCGGCTCGATGTTGGCAATGCCGCGGCCGAACAGGCGCGTGGTCTCCACCAGTTCGGCGCAGACGATCCACCGGCCCGGACGCTTCTTCAGGTGCGCCCCAGGATGGCGGTAGAACTTGATCCCGCGCGCGCCGAGATAGGCCTCGTCGTCCTCCAGCTTGAAGCCGATGTTGCCCAGCAGGCCCGACAGCATGGACTTGTGCAGCTGCTCGTAGCCGGCGGGCTGCGCGTTCATGCGCCATTTGTGCTCGGTCACCACCGTCAGCAGCTGGCTGTGCACGTCGCGCCACTCGCGCACGCGGCGCACGTTGATGAAGTTCTGCCGCAGCAGCTGTTCGTACTGGCGGTTCGACAGCTTGTGTTCCTTGCCGTGCCCGCCGCGCGCCTCCTCCAGCCATTGCCAGAGCCGGAAGTAGCCCGAGAACTCGCTCTTCTCGTCGTCGAACTTGGCGTGCTGCTGGTCGGCCTGCGCCTGCAGCTCCATCGGCCGGTCGCGCACGTCCTGCAGCGACAGCGCCGCGGCGATCACCAGCACCTCCTGCAACGCGCCCCGTTCGCGCGCCTCCAGGATCATGCGGCCGACACGGGGGTCGAGCGGCAGCCGCGCGAGTTCCGCGCCCATGGCCGTGAGCTCGTTGTCGTCGTCCACCGCGCCGAGCTCGTTGAGCAGCTGGTAGCCGTCGGTGATGGCCCGTCCCGAGGGCCGGTCGATGAAGGGAAACTCTTCCACCACGCCCAGGCGCAGCGACTTCATCCGCAGGATCACGCCCGCCAGCGAGGAACGCAGGATCTCGGGATCGGTGAAGCGTGGCCGGCCCGCGAAGTCCTGCTCGTCGTACAGCCGGATGCAGATGCCGTTGGCCACGCGGCCGCAGCGGCCCGCGCGCTGGTTCGCCGCCGCCTGGCTGACCGGCTCGACCAGCAACTGCTCCACCTTGCTGCGAAAACTGTAGCGCTTCACGCGCGCCGTGCCGGTGTCGATCACGTAGCGGATGCCCGGAACGGTGAGCGAGGTCTCGGCGACGTTGGTGGCCAGCACGATGCGGCGGCCCGTGTGCCCGTCGAAGACGCGGTCCTGCTCCTGCTGCGACAGCCGCGCGAACAGCGGCAGCACCTCCGCGTTGCGCGTCATCACGTCGTGCGCGAGATGCCTGCGCAGGTGGTCGGCCGCCTCGCGGATTTCGCGCTCGCCCGGCAGGAACACCAGGATGTCGCCCGGAGCATTGCCGCGCCAGAGCTCGTCGACCGCATCGGCGATCGCGTCGTTCAGGTCGTGGTCGCGCGTTTCCTCGAAGGGGTGCCAGCGCTGCTCCACCGGAAAGGTCCGGCCCGACACGTAGATGACCGGCGCGGGAACAAGTGGCCCCCAGTCTCCGCGCTTCGCGTCGTCGCCACCCCCCGAGGGGGCGTCGCCCGGCTTGGGACGGCCCGGCGCCGGGCGGGTCCTGGACGCGAAGTGCTGAGCGAAGCGCTCGGCATCGATGGTGGCCGAGGTCACCACCACCTTCAGGTCGGGCCGCCGCGGCAGCAGCTGGCGCAGGTAGCCCAGCAGGAAGTCGATGTTGAGGCTGCGCTCGTGCGCCTCGTCGATGATGATGGTGTCGTAGGCGTTGAGCAGCGGGTCCGACTGCGTCTCGGCCAGCAGGATGCCGTCGGTCATCAGCTTGACCGAGGCATCGCGCGCCAGCCGGTCCTGGAACCGCACCTTGTAGCCCACCACCTCGCCCAGCGGCGTCTCCAGCTCCTCGGCGATGCGCTTGGCGACGCTGGAGGCTGCGATGCGCCGCGGCTGCGTGTGGCCGATCAGCCGACCCTTGCCCTCCGGTGCGTTGAGCCTGCCGCGGCCCATCGCCAGCGCGATCTTGGGCAGCTGCGTCGTCTTGCCCGAGCCGGTCTCGCCACAGACGATGACCACCTGGTGGGCCGCGATGGCCTCCATGATCTCCTCGCGCTTGGCGGAGACCGGCAGGTTGTCGGGAAAGCGGATGTTCAGCGGAGCGGGCAAGACGGCACGGGCAAAAGCCCGTGATTATCCGATGCCCGGAGCGATCAGGCCGGGACCGCGCCCGGGGGCAGCGGCCGGGTCATCGCGCCGAGCTCGGCGATCTGGCCCACGTTCTCGTCGAAGAAGGCCATGCGGCTGGGGTAGCTCCAGGCGGTGCGCGCCATCGCACGGGCCGTCGCCACCGCCTGCGAGGGGCGCACCTGGGTGGTGGTGCCCAGCACCCCGATGCCGATGTCGGCCACCCACGCCGTGCCCGCGGCTTCCAGGCCGGCCGGGTCCCGGCTGGTGCTCAGCGCCACCGGCCGGCACAGCCGGTCGCGGATCTGGCGGGCCAGCTGCTCCAGCCGCTCGAGGTCGGGGGCATTGGGCACCAGCAGCAGGAAGCCGTCCTCGCCCAGGCGGCCCATCTCCGCGTTCTGCGGCACGCAGCGCCGCAGCCGCCCCGCGCAGACGAACAGCGCATGGTTGAAGGCGGCCCGGCCGTGCAGGTTCTCCAGGGCGTAGAGGTTGGCCAGGCTGACGGCCACCACGCCGATGGGGCGCGCTTCCGCTCCGCGCCGGAAGAACACTTCACCCACCATCTGCCCCGTTTCGCTGTGCGAGCGCATGCGCGTCACCGGGTCATAGCTGGGCCCGTGGGCCAGCACCTCGGACAGCTCCAGCAGGTAGGAGTAGCGCGCCCACAGCACCGAGGCGATCACGCACAGGTAGGCCACGCCCGCGAGCGCACTGATCGCGTGCACCGGCCAGGCGGTGGCGCCGCTCAGGGCGATCCGGCTGAGGCCGACGATTGCCACCAGCATGAAGACGATGCCGGCCACGGCGGTCCAGCCGGCACGGTCGCCACGCAGCGCGCCGCGCGCGGCCACGACCAGCATCACGGCACCAATCGAAAACGCGGCGATGGAACTGAGCGCCAGGGCCTGTGGCGGCTCCAGCACCCACCCTGCCGCCAGCACCAGCAGCCCGCCTCCCATGAGCGCAGCGGCGGCACGCCGGCCCACCGCCGTGTGCCGCACCATGCCCAGGGTCGACATCAGCATCAGCGCCAGGAAGACCGCGGTGATCACCGCCACGTGGGCCAGCACGCGCGCCTCCGTGTTCGGCGCCAGGGGCAGCCCGCCCAGGTAGGCGAAGGCGAAAGCGGCCGAAAAGACGGAAGTGAGGCCGGCGTTGAGCGCCACGCGCCGGTGCGACAAGCGGAAGGCCGCGAGCGAGAGCGCCAGCATCAGCGCTGCCGTGCAGAAGAACGCCCCCCAGAATCCCGCCGCCAGCCGATCCATGGCGGCACGATAGCGCAGCGCCCCGCGGGCCGCCAGAAGCAAAATGGGAAGTCGCGGCTACGCGACGCTCAGCGGGGGATCCAGCGGCAGTTCGGCGATCTGCCCGGCCTTCTCGTCGAAGCAGGCGATGCGCGTGGTGTAGGACCAGGCGGTGCGCGCCATGGCCCGTGCCGTGCTCACGGCCTGCGCGGGCCGGACCTTGGTGCTGGTGGCCAGCACGCCGACGCCGACGTCCGCGATCCACGTCGTCGCGCGGGCGTCCATGCGCCCCGGCTCCCGGCTGATGCTCAGTGAGACGGGACGCGACAGGCCGTCGCGGATCTGGCGCGCGAGCTGCTCCAGCCCGCGCAGGTCGTCCATGCTGCGCGTCAGCAGCAGGAATCCGTCCTCGCCGATGCGGCCCATCTCCACCGTCTGCGGCACGCAGCGGCGCAGGCGCCCGGCGCAGAGGAACAGCGCGTGATTGAAGGCCGCGCGCCCGTGCAGGTTCTCCAGCGCGTAGAGGTTCGCGATGCAGACGGCGAGCACGCCGACAGGGCGTTCCTCGGCCTCGCGGTGGAAGAAGACGTCGCCCACCAGCTGGCCGGTTTCGGTGTGCGATCGCATGCGGGTCACCGGGTCGTAGCTCGGGCCGTGCGCCATCACTTCGGAGAGCTCCAGCAGGTAGGAGTAGCGGCTCCAGGTCGCGGCTGCCATCACGGCCAGGAAGCCCATTCCCGCGAGTGCGCTCGCCGCGTGCACCGGCCAGGCCGCGGTGCGGTCCAGCGCGATCCAGCTCAGTCCGGCCAGCGACAGGAGCAGCAGCGACATGCCCGCCACGGTCGGCCGGCCGAAGCGGTTGCCGCCGGCCGCGCTGCGCATCGCCACCACCAGCATCACCGCGCCCGCGGAAAAGGCCGTCAGCCAGCTGAGCATCAGCGCCTCGGGTGGCTCCATCAGCCAGCCCGCGGCGATCACCACCAGGGCGAGCGCCGCGAAGCCACCGAACACGCGCTCGGCGGTGCCCGGTTCGCGCAACAGCCCCAGCAGGGCCAGCAACATCGGCGAGAGGACGGCCGCGGCCAAGATCGCGACGTGCGCCAGCACGCGGGCCTCGACCTTGCCCTCCATGGGAAGCCAGCCGAGGTAGGCGACGACGAAGGAGGCCGACAGGATGGCCGACAGCGCGGCCAGCAGGGCGACGCGCCGGCGCGCCCGCACGTAGGCCGCGATCGAGATGCCCAGCATGAGCGCCGCCGTGCCGAAGAAGGCACCCCAGAAACCGGCGGCGAGTGGGCTCATGACGGGGAACGATAGCGCAAATGCCACGTTCCACCGCAGGGCCCTCCCTTACACTGTCGCGCTGAAACCTCACCCTGCGCCGCCTGCCGCCGATGTCCGCGATCTTCAATTTCACCTTCGTCCCCTGGTTCCGCTCGGTGGCGCCCTACATCCACATGCACCGCGGCAAGACCTTCGTGGTGGGCATGGCGGGTGAGGCCATCGCCGCCGGCAAGCTGCAGCACATCGCGCAGGACATCGCGCTGATCCAGAGCATGGGGGTCAAGGTGGTGCTGGTGCACGGCTTCCGTCCGCAGGTGAACGAGCAGCTGAAGGCCAAGGGCCACGCCGCCCGCTATTCGCATGGCATGCGCATCACCGACGAAGTGGCGCTCGACTGCGCGCAGGAGGCCGCGGGCCAGCTGCGCTACGAGATCGAGGCGGCATTCAGCCAGGGCCTGCCCAACACGCCGATGGCGGGTTCGACGGTGCGCGTGATCTCGGGCAACTTCATCACCGCGCGGCCGGTGGGCATCGTCGACGGCATCGACTTCCGCCACTCCGGCCTGGTGCGCAAGGTGGACGCCGCGGGCATCAAGCGCACCCTGGACATGGGCGCGCTGGTGCTGCTCTCTCCCTTCGGCTTCTCCCCGACCGGCGAGGCCTTCAACCTGACCATGGAGGAGGTCGCCACCAGCGTGGCGATCGCACTGCAGGCCGACAAGCTGATCTTCCTGGCCGAGATCCCCGGCGTGCGCATCAAGCCACTGGAGGCGAGCGACGACGAGAACCCGATCGACACCGAGCTGCCGCTGGCGGCCGCCAAGCAGCTGCTGGGCAGCCTGCCGCCGGCGCAGAACCCGACCGACACGGCGTTCTACCTGCAGCATTGCGTGAAGGCCTGCGAGGCCGGCGTGGAGCGCAGCCACATCATCCCCTTCGCCGTCGACGGCTCGCTGCTGCTGGAGGTGTACGTGCACGACGGCATCGGCACGATGGTGGTCGACGAGAAGCTGGAGGAGTTGCGCGAGGCGACCGCCGACGACGTGGGCGGCATCCTGCAGCTGATCGAACCCTTCGAGAAGGACGGCACGCTGGTCAAGCGCGACCGCACCGAGATCGAACGCGACATCGCCAACTACACCATCATCGAACACGACGGCGTGATCTTCGCCTGCGCTGCGCTGTACCCCTACCCCGAGGCCAGGACCGGCGAAATGGCCGCGCTGACCGTGTCCCCGCAGAGCCAGGGACAGGGCGACGGCGAGAAGATCCTGCGCCGCGTCGAGCAGCGCGCCCGCGCCATGGGTCTGGAGAGCATCTTCGTGCTCACCACCCGCACCATGCACTGGTTCCTGCGCCGCGGCTTCGTGCAGGTCGACCCGGACTGGCTCCCGGAGGCGCGCAAGCGCAAGTACAACTGGGACCGCAAGAGCATGGTGTTCGTCAAGAAACTGGACTGAAGCGGGTGACAAGCCGGCGCAGGAGTCCTATCGTGTCCTCCTGCAGCGGCCGGGAACTGCTCGTCCTACACCGCCGGCGCGCCACGCCGACAGCCAGGCGGCACCGACCGCTCTAGCCTCCAGGAGGAAGAGCGATGAACCAGGCGTCCCCCACCCCTTCCCTCCAGGAGGTCCGCATCCCCCTGGGCCCGACCTGGCTCCATGGCGACCTGGGCCTGCCGGACCGGCCGCAGGGCCTGGTGCTGTTCGCCCATGGCAGCGGCAGCGGACGCCACAGTGCGCGCAACCGGCAGGTCGCCCGCCGGCTCCAGGAAAGCGGCATTGCCACCCTCCTGTTCGACCTGCTCACGGCCGAGGAGGAGCAGGTGGACCTGCGCACGCGCGAGCACCGCTTCGACATCGCGCTGCTGACGCGCCGGCTGGAAGCGGCCGCCGAGTGGACGCGCGGCCAACCCGCATTGCGCGACCTGCCGCTGGGTTTCTTCGGCGCCAGCACCGGCAGCGCGGCGGCCTTGATCGCGGCGGCTCAGCTCGGCCACAAGGTCGCTGCCGTCGTGTCGCGCGGCGGCCGGCCGGACCTGGCGGGACCGGCGGCGCTGGCCGCGGTGAGCGCACCGACGCTGCTGATCGTGGGCGGCGCCGACCGCGAGGTGGTCGGACTCAACGAGGACGCGCTGGACCATCTCCAGTGCGAACACAAGCTCGAGACCGTGCCCGCCGCCACGCACCTGTTCGAGGAGCACGGTGCGCTGGAGCAGGTGGCGGACCTCGCCGCCGACTGGTTCGTGCGACACCTGCACCGCCAGGAGCACCCGGCCTGACCTGGGAGATCCCATGTCCCTTTCTTCCCTGCGCCACGACGGACTGCTGAAAGGATTGCGCCCGCACGTGCGCGCCCTGCCCGCCGCCGCCGCGGACGACAGCCTGCTGGTGGCGCAGCTGGCCCGGGCGAAGCTCGCCTTGCTGGGCGAAGCCTCGCATGGCACGCACGAGTTCTATGCCGAGCGCGCGGCACTGACGCAGCGGCTGGTCCGCGACCACGGCTTCAATGCGGTGGCGGTCGAGGCGGACTGGCCGGACGCCTGGCGCGTGAACCGCTACATCCGCGGCTACTCGGACGACGCGAACGCCGAAGCGGCGCTGTCGGGGTTCGAGCGCTTCCCCACCTGGATGTGGCGCAACACCGAGGTGCGCGACTTCGTCGAGTGGCTGCGCGAGCACAACCGCGGACGGGCCGCTTCCCGGCAAGTCGGCTTCTACGGCATGGATCTCTACAGCCTCTATGCCTCGATCAATTCCGTCCTCGAGTACCTGGACCAGGTCGATCCCGACGCCGCGCAGCGTGCGCGCAGCCGCTACGCCTGCTTCGACCATTACGGCGAGGACAGCCAGGCCTATGGCTACGCCGCGAGTTTCGGCATGAAGGCAAGCTGCGAGGACGAGGTGGTGCAGCAGCTGCGTGAGATGAACCGGCGCGCCGCCGAGCTCCTGGCCGGCTCGAACGAGGACCGCGCCAACGTCTTCTTCGCCCAGCAGAATGCGCGCCTCGTGCACAACGCCGAGGAGTACTACCGCAGCATGTTCCACGGCCGGGTGTCGTCCTGGAACATGCGGGACAGCCACATGGTGGAGACGCTGCAGGCCCTGGAGCGCCACCTGCAGACGCTGGCCGGCGAGGTGCGCATGGCCGTGTGGGCCCACAACTCGCACCTGGGCGATGCCAGCGCCACCGAGATGGGCGACCTGGGCGAATGGAACGTCGGCCAGCTCGCGCGCGACCGCTGGGGCGACGAGGCGCTGCTGGTGGGCTTCAGCACCTGCAGTGGCACGGTCACCGCGGCTTCGGCCTGGGACGCCGCCGCCGAACGCAAGCGCGTGCGCCCGGGCCTGCCGGGCAGCTACGAGGACCTGTTCCACCAGCTCGGCGAGGCGCGGTTCTGGCTGCCGCTGCGCGGCAACGCGGCGCTGGCGGAACTGCTCAAGGAGAAGCGGCTGCAGCGGGCGATCGGGGTGATCTACCAGCCGGCCACCGAGCGCCAGAGCCATTACTTCCACACCCGGCTGCCGGCGCAGTTCGATGCGTTGATCCACATCGACCACACGCGCGCCCTGCAGCCGCTGGTGCCGGAACCGGTGTGGCATGCCGGCGAACCGGCCGAGACCTATCCGAGCGGGTTGTGAGGGGGAGCTGGGGTTCCTGCGTCACCCCAGGCTACGAACAGCCCCGAGGCTCGCGAGGAGCCAACCCCGTAGGCTGGTGGTGAGCGACGCGAACCCCAGCGGGCTTCAGGCCGCGATGGGCGCGCTGACCCCGCGCTGGGTGCGGCGGCGCAACTGGCGCGCGAACAGCACGATGCTGACGACGCCGACGACCACGAACCAGACGAAGGACCAGTTGGCGATGGAGCCGCCCAGGAAGGTCCAATCGATCTTGCTGCAGTCCCCGCTGCCGCGGAAGATCATCGGGATCGCGCGCTGCAGCGGGAAGGTTTCGATCATTCCGTAGAAATCGCGGCCGCAGGAGGCGACCTCGGGCGGGTTCCATTGCAGCCAGCTCTGGCGGGCGGCCACGAAGGCGCCGAAGCCGGCCAGCACCAGCATCAGGCCGGCGCCCGCAAGGTGGGCACCGCGCGACCGGAAGGCCGCCGCCACACCCGCCGCTATGGCGACCAGCACCAGGGCATAGCGCTGCACGATGCACATGGGACAGGGCTCGAGGCCCACCACGTGCTGCAGGTAGAGGCCGAAGGCCAGCAAGGCCACGCAGGCGCCAGCCACCGCCGCCAGCACGCGCCGCGGCGCCGTGTCGAACCCGTCGAGGATCTTCCCCATCATTCTTTTCGGCCTCCCAGGGCGCCCCAGGGCATCTCAGATGCCGGCGCCACTCTCCAGAAACACCCGGGCGCGGCGCGGTGTCGCCACCAGCGTATCGCCCTCCCGGAATCCCATCTCCCGGAATTGCTGCGCAGGAATCTGCGCCTCGATCACGGAATCGAACCCCGCATTGTCCGCCTGTTTGGCACCGTCGACCGGCAGAAGTTCCAGCCGCGCCACGGACCCGACCACGATCGCCCGGGCCAGCTTGACCGGGATGCCGTTGGCTCCCGGCGTATAGCGCTGCACGTCCAGGTCGTGCGGACGGACGTAGGCCGAAGCCCTTTCGTTCTGCGCGCCCGCCAGCTCCGGCGAGGCGATCTGCATGCCTTCGAAATGCACCTCGCCCTCGTGTGCGCGGCCATGGAACAGGTTCACGTCGCCCAGGAAGCCGTAGACGAAGGGGCTGGCCGGATGGTCCCACACCTCCTGCGGCGAGCCCACCTGTTCGATGTTGCCGGCATTCATCAGCACAACGCGGTCGGCGACCTCCAGGGCCTCCTCCTGGTCGTGCGTCACGAAGATCGAGGTGACGTGCAGGTCGTCGTGCAGGCGACGCAGCCAGCGGCGCAGCTCCTTGCGCACCTTGGCGTCGAGCGCGCCGAAGGGCTCGTCCAGCAGCAGCACCTTGGGCTCCACGGCCAGCGCGCGGGCGAGCGCGATGCGCTGGCGCTGGCCGCCGGAGAGCTGCGAGGGAAAGCGGTCCGCCAGCCAGTCCAGCTGCACCAGGCCGAGGAGCTCGTGCACCTTCTGCCTGATCTTGTCTTCGGAGGGACGCTGGCCGCGCGGCTTCACCCGCAGGCCGAAAGCGACGTTCTCGAACACCGTCATGTGGCGGAACAGCGCGTAGTGCTGGAACACGAAGCCGACCTGGCGCTCGCGCACGTGCACCTCGGTCGTGTCCTCGCCGGAGAACAGGATGCTCCCGGCATCGGCGGTTTCCAGTCCCGCGATGATGCGCAGCAGCGTGGTCTTGCCGCAGCCGGAAGGCCCCAGCAGGGCGACCAGTTCGCCCGAATCGATGGTCAGGGACACGTCCTTCAGCGCACGGAAGTCGCCGAAATGCTTGCTGACGTTGCGGATCTCTATGCTCATGTGCTTCCTTCCAGGACCAGCGGACGTTCCTGCGGCAGCGCGGCGGCCGCCTTGAGCTCCCGTTCCTGCCGCCACTCGGCGACCGACTTGATCACCAGCGTCACCACGGCCAGCAGCGCCAGCAGCGACGCCACCGCGAACGCCGCCACGGACTGGTATTCGTTGTAGAGGATCTCCACGTGCAGCGGCATGGTGTTGGTCTGCCCGCGGATGTGCCCGGACACCACGGAGACGGCGCCGAATTCGCCCATGGCCCGCGCGTTGCACAGGATCACCCCGTAGATCAGGCCCCACTTGATGTTGGGCAGCGTGACGCGCGAGAAGGTCTGCCAGCCGGTCGCGCCCAGCACGATCGCGGCCTGCTCCTCGTCGTTGCCCTGCGCCTGCATCAGCGGGATGAGCTCGCGGGCGATGAAGGGGAAGGTGACGAACACCGTGGCCAGCACGATGCCCGGCACGGCGAAGATGATCTTGACGTCGTGCTCGGACAGCCAGGGACCGAACCAGCCCTGCGCGCCGAACACCAGCACGTAGATCAGGCCCGCCACCACCGGCGACACCGAGAACGGCAGGTCCACCAGCGTGGTCAGGAAGGCCTTGCCGCGGAACTCGTACTTGGCGATCGCCCAGGCGGCGGCCACGCCGAACACCAGGTTCAAGGGGACGGCGATGGCGGCCGTGACGAGCGTGAGGCGGATCGCCGACCAGGCATCCGGCTCCTTCAGCGCTTCCAGGTAAGCGCCGAATCCCTTGCGCAGCGCCTCGGTGGCGACCGCCGCCAGCGGCAGCACGAGGAACAGCAGGATGAAGGCCAGCGCGATGGCGATCAGCGTCCGGCGCACCCAGGGCGGCTCGGTGGTCGTGACGCGCCTGCGCGTGAGGTCGGTGGCCGCCATCACTGGACCCTCACCCCGGCCCTCTCCCGCATGCGGGAGAGGGTGAGAATGGACTTCGTCACCATCAATTGCCTCCCGCGCGCTTGCGCTGCCAGGCCTGCAGCGCGTTGATCACGAGCAGCAGGAGGAAGGAGAACAGCAGCATCACGCAAGCCACCGCCGTCGCGCCGGCGTAGTCGTATTGCTCCAGCTTGCCGATGATGATCAGCGGCGTGATCTCCGAGACCATGGGCATGTTGCCGGCGATGAAGATCACGGAACCGTACTCGCCGATCGCCCGCGCGAATGCCATCGCGAAGCCGGTCAGCAGCGCCGGCGCGATCGAGGGGAAGATCACCCGGGAGAAGGTCTGCCAGCGGGTGGCGCCCAGGCACATGGCCGCCTCCTCCAGCTCCTTCTCCGATTCCTCCAGCACCGGCTGCACCGTGCGCACGACGAAGGGCAGCCCGATGAAGATCAACGCGATCACCACACCGTTGCGGTTGAAGGCGAGCTGGATGCCAAGCGGCTCCAGGTACTGGCCGATCCAGCCATTGCCCGCCAACAGCGCCGTCAGCGAAATGCCGGCGACGGCGGTGGGCAGCGCGAACGGCAGGTCGACCAGGGCGTCGACGATGCGCTTGCCGGGAAACGTGTAGCGCACCAGCACCCAGGCCACCAGCAGCCCGAACACCACGTTGACCAGCGCCGCCGCGAACGACGCACCGAAGGTCAGGCGATAGGAAGCCAGCACGCGCGGCGACGTCACCGCCACCCAGAACTGGTCCCACGACAGCGAGAAGGTCTTGAGGACCAGCGCCGACAGCGGGATCAGGACGATCAGGCACAGGTAGAAGAGCGTGAACCCGAGGGTCAGCCCGAAGCCCGGGAGCACCTTGCGGCTGCCGCCCCGCGACGAAGATGGCGCCGCCGCCACGGAGGGCAGCGGCGCCGCGAGTGCGCCACTCATGCTGTCCTTACTTGACGGTGTAGATCTTGTCGAACTGGCCGCCGTCGTTGAAGTGCACCTTCTGCGCGTCCGCCAGCGACCCGTACAGCTCCTGCACGGTGAACAGCTTGATCGGCTGGAACGTGCTGCCGTATTTCTTCAGCACGGCCTGGTTGCGCGGCCGGATGTGGTGCTTGGCGGCGATCTCCTGGCCCTCTTCCGAGTACAGGAAGTTCAGGTAGGCCTTGGCCAGATCGGCCGTGCCCTTCTTCGCCACGGTGCGTTCGACCACCGCCACCGGGTTCTCGGCCACGATGCTCACCGAGGGATACACCACGTCCACCTTGTTGGCGCCGAATTCCTGGTTGACCGATTCCACCTCGGACTCGAAGGTCACCAGCACGTCGCCGATGTTCCGCTGCAGGAAGGCGGTGGTGGCGTCGCGGCCGCCGCGCGCGAGCACCGGCACGTTCTTGTACAGCTTGGCGACGAAGTCCGCCGCCTGCGCGTCGGTGCCGCCCTTCTTCTTCACGTAGCCCCAGGCGGCCAGGTAGGCGTAGCGGCCGTTGCCGCCGGTCTTGGGGTTGACGACGACCACCTTGACGTCCGGCTTCAGCAGGTCGTCCCAGTCCTTGATGCCCTTGGGATTGCCATTGCGCACCAGGAACAACATGGTCGACGTGGTGGGTGCGGCGTTGTCCGGGAAGCGCTTCTGCCAGTCCTTGGCCACCACGCCCTTGTCGGCGAGGAACTCCACGTCGGTGGTGGTGTTCATGGTGACGACATCGGCCTCCAGGCCTTCGGCGACGGCACGGGCTTGCGCGCTGGAGCCGGCATGGGACTGCTCGATCTTGACGTCCTTGCCCGCCGTCTTCTTGTAGAACGGCACGAAGGCGGCGTTGATGTCCTTGTAGAACTCGCGCGCCACGTCGTACGAGACGTTCAGCAGGGTCTGCTGCTGCGCGGAGGCGAGGTTGCTGGCGGCCAGCGCCGCGGTGGCCAGGAGGAGCTTGATCTTGTTCATGGGGAGTAAGGGGGTCCTTGGCCTTCCATGGGAGGCCTGACTCTGGTACGAGGATGTTCCGATTGTGGGGAGCAGCTCTTCCAACGACAACGAATATCTCGTTGTTACTTTATGGCCATCCGGGCATATCGAGGCCTCTCAAAGCAGCGGGCGCAACTCCCGCGCGGCCTCGAGCAGCAGCGGCAGCAGGTCCCTTTGCAACGACTTCGGCTCCAGCCTCTGCCGGGTGGTGACCACGTTGAGCGCCGCCACGGTGCGGCCGTCCATGTCCCGTAGCGGCACGGCGACCGCGTGCACCCCCAGCTCGTGCTCCTCGCTTGCGACGCAGTAGTCCTGCGCGCGCACCTGCTCGATCAGCCCGCGGAAGGCACGCGGCTCGACCACCGTGTGGCCGGTCAGGCGCGGCAGCTCCCTGCCCTTGAGCCAGGCGGCGAGTTCGCTCTTCGTCTTGGCCGCCAGCAGCACCCGGCCGGTGGAAGTGGCGTGGGCCGGCAGCCGTGCGCCCAGGTGCAGGCCATAGGCCAGCTGCGCCGAACCGCTGCGGGCGACGATCACCACGTTGTCGCCGTCCAGCACGACCGCGGAGAACGATTCGCCGGTGAGGCCCGCCAGGCGGTTGAGCGTCGGCTGGATCGCGCGCGGCAGGCGCGCCGACGCCAGGTAGCTGCCGGAAAAGCGCAGGACCTTGGACGACAGCCAGAACCAGCCGCCGTCGGTCTCCAGGTAGCCCAGGTGCGCCAGCGTCAGCAGGTGCCGCCGTGCGGCGGCCCGCGTCAGGCCGGCCCGCTCGGCCGCCAGCGTGGCGTTGAGCCGCTGCCGCTGGGTGTCGAAGCTCTCCAGCACGGCGAGGCCCTTGGCCATGCCGGCGATGTAATCCACGTGGGCGATCGTCATGGGGGCACCCGCATTGCGCGATGATCGCGCAGCCTGCACGATCATCGCACAACGTCGCGAAGAACCCCTGTTCGCCGCCCGGCGCGCGGCCTAAGCTGCGGGGCAGGAGACAACACCATGACCCTTCGCACCCAGGTCGCCATCATCGGCGCCGGCCCCTCCGGCTTGCTGCTCGGCCAGTTGCTGCACAAGGCCGGCATCGCCAACGTGATCATCGAGCGGCAAAGCGCCGACTACGTGCTGGGACGCATCCGCGCCGGCGTGCTCGAGCAGATCGCCGTCGACCTCATGGACGAATGCGGCGTCGGCGAGCGCATGCACCACGAAGGCCTCGTGCACGAGGGCATCGAGCTGCTGTTCAAGGGGGCCCGCCACCGCATCGACTTCCCCGGCCTGACCGGCGGCAGGACGGTGATGGTCTACGGCCAGACCGAGGTCACGCGCGACCTGATGGCTGCGCGTGCGGCCGCGGGGCTGGAGACGCACTACGAGGTGGGCGACAGCGTGAGCCTGCACGGCTTCGACGGCAGCAGCCCGGTGGTGCGCTTCCGCAAGGACGGCGCGGCGCAGGAACTGGCCTGCGACTTCATCGCCGGCTGCGACGGCTTCCATGGCATCAGCAGGGCCAGCGTGCCCAAGGGCACGATCCAGGAGTTCGAGAAGGTCTACCCCTTCGGCTGGCTGGGCCTGCTGGCCGACGTGCCGCCGGTGTTCCACGAGCTGATCTACGCGAACACCGACCGCGGCTTCGCGCTGTGCTCCATGCGCAGCCCTACGCGCAGCCGCTACTACGTGCAGGTGCCGCTGACCGACAAAGTGGAACAGTGGTCGGACGAGGCGTTCTGGAACGAGCTGCGCCTGCGACTGGACCCGGAAGCGCGCGAGCGCCTGGTGACCGGCCCGGCGCTGGAAAAGAGCATCGCACCGCTGCGCAGCTTCGTCGCCGAGCCGATGCGGTTCGGACGGCTGTTCCTGGCGGGCGACGCCGCGCACATCGTGCCGCCGACGGGGGCCAAGGGCCTGAACCTCGCGGCCTCGGACGTGAAGTACCTCGCCAACGGCCTCGTCGAACACTACAAGGAGCGCAGCAGTGCCGGCCTGGACCATTACTCGGACCGCGCGCTGCGCCGGATCTGGAAGGCTGAGCGCTTCTCGTGGTGGTTCACCCAGCTGATGCACAAGTTCCCGGGCGAAGGCCCGATCGCGCAGAAGCTGCAGGAAGCGGAACTGGACTACCTCGTGAACTCGAAAGCCGCTTCCAGCGCGCTCGCCGAGAACTACGTGGGCCTGCCGCTCTGAGGCGGCGCTACCGCAACGGTCCGCAGTCCGCCGAAGGGTCCGCCAGGTCGGGGCCGCACGCGGTGAAGGCTTCCGGCTTCAGGCCGGCCTCGGCGGTGCGATAGGGCGCGAAGCACGCCTGGCTGCGCTGGTACGCATCCCAGCGCGCCTTGCAATCCTGGCCCCCGGCGGGGGCAGCGACCGGCGCGGCGGGACGCACGGTCCCTTTGCTGCCTTCGTTGTCGGGCGTACGAGCCCGCCCCTGCGCGGCGGGCGCAGGCTCCCGTGTGTCCGTTCGCTGCGGCGGCGCGGTGACCGGCGCTGGCATGGACTCGCGCGTCATGTTGGCAGGCGGATTCGGCGGCGGCCGGTCGGAGACGTGGGGCGTGCCCTGGGCGTCCACCCAGCGATAGAGGTCTGCTGCACCCCCGATGGCGGGCAGCACCGCCCCGGCGAGGATGCAGGCCAGCAGCCGCAAGTGATGGGTTCGCATCCGTCTTCCCCGTGGTGGCGACCGGGCCAGTCTAGCCCGGCCGCTCGGGGAGGACTTGACCGGCGTCAGTCGGCGAACTTGCCGCCCGCCTTGATGACGGGGCCGTACTTGTCGATCTCGGACTTCAGCCACGCGTGCAGCGCTTCCGGCGTGTTGGTCTTGTCCGGGACGATCTCGGCGCCCAGGTCGTCCATGCGCTTGATCACGTCGGGATCCTTCAGCGCCGTTCGCACCGCGGTGTTCATGCGGTCGACGATAGGCTTGGGCGTTCCCTTGGGCGCGTAGATGCCGTGCCACACCACCACCTCGAAGTCCTTCAGGCCCTGCTCCGCCAGCGTCGGCGTGCTGGGCAGCACCTTCACGCGGTTGCGGGTGGTCATGCCATAGAGCTTCACGCTGCCGGCCTTGATCTGCGGCACGGTCTGCGTCGTCTGGTCGCACAGCACGTCCACCTGCCCGCCCAGCAGCGCGTTCATCGCCGGCGCGGTCCCCTGGAACGGCACTTCGGTCAGCTGCACGCCGATGGCGCGCTGGAACAGCAGGCCGCACAGTTGCGACACCGCGCCCAGGCCCGCCGTCGCCAGGTTGATCTTTTCCTTGTTGGCCTTGATGTAGGTGACCATCTCCTGCAGGTTGTTGGCGGGGAAGTCCTTGCGCGCCAGCAGCGTCATCGGCACTTCCACAGCCTGGCTCACGAATTCGAAATCCTTCAGCGGATCGAACGAGAGCTTGCGGTACAGCGCGGGCGCCGTCGCCATGCCGTTGTGGTGGATGAAGAACGTGTAGCCATCGGGCGCCGCCTTGGCGACGTAATTCGCGGCGACCGTGCCGCCCGCGCCCAGCTTGTTCTCGATGACGACGGTCTGTCCCAGGGACTTGGACATCGACGCGCCCAGCGTGCGGGCCACGACGTCGGTCGGGCCGCCGGCGGCGAACGGGACGACCAGGGTGATCGGCCTGGTGGGCCAGCTGCCTTGCGCCTGCGCGGTCGCCGCGATGGCAAGGCCGGCCAGAATGAAGAGGGACCGTTTGAACTGCATTCTTGTCTCCTGATGAGGGGCTGCCGCGAGGACGCCGGCATCGCCGCGAGGGTAGCGAGGCGGGCGCCGGCCTGCATCGGGAAGTACCCGACCGGACGCGACAGCCGCGCACTTCCACCTCTGCTAGCCTTCGCGCATGAGCCGTCCCTACGCACCGCTGCATGGCATCCGCATCCTGAGCCTCGCGCTCAACCTGCCCGGGCCCGCCGCCCTCATGCGCTGCCGCCGCATGGGCGCAACCTGCACCAAGCTGGAGCCGCCCTCGGGCGACCCCATGGGGCTTTACAACCCCGCCGCCTATGGCGAACTGCACGAGGGCGTGAAGGTGCTCCAGGGCGACCTGAAGACGCCGCAGGGCCAGGAGCTGCTGCACAAGGAACTGGCGCGCACCGACGTCCTGCTCACGTCGTTCCGGCCCTCCGCGCTGCACAAGCTCGGGCTGGCATGGAAGGACCTGCACGGCCGGTATCCCTCGCTCAGCCAGGTGGCCATCGTCGGCGCGCCCGGCGCGCGCGCGGAGGAACCCGGACACGACCTCACCTACCTCGCCGACAACGGCCTGGTGCCCGGCCTCGAACTGCCCGCGACGCTGTACGCCGACATGAGCGGCTCGCTGATGGCCGCGGAGTCGGTGCTGCAGGCCGCGCTGCGCAAGCACGAACGCTACGCCGGCGGCGGCGATCCGCATCCCGAAGGCCTGTACCTGGAAGTCGCGCTGTCCGATGCGGCCGCCTACCTGGCGTTGCCGCACCGCTGGGGCCTCACGCAGCCGCAGGGCTCCGTGGGCGGCGCGCACGCCGGCTACCGGGTGTATCCCTGCAAGGACGGCCGCGTCGCCGTCGCCGCGCTGGAGCCGCATTTCGCCGCCCGGCTGTGCGAAGCGGCCGGGGTGGCGGCCGGCGACGCGAAGACGATGTTCCGCAGGGAGACGCACGCGGCGGTGGCCGCGTTCTTCGCGTCGCAGTCGCGCGCGGAACTCGATTTCCTGGCCGTGGAGAAGGACCTGCCCCTCCACACCATGGGGGCCTAGTCAGGCGCGCAAACGCCGCGGCGCTCAGTTGCGCTGCAGCAGCGCCTCGAACTCGCGGTCCTTCTCTTCCCACAGCGCGGTGAGCCAGCGCTGGAACTGGCGGCGAAACGCCGGGTCGGTGGCGTAGTCGCTGGCGGCGAAGCCTTCGGGAATGGGCAGTTGCCGCACCCGAACGGCGATGCGCGGCACGCGGCCGGACATGAAATCCCAGAAGCTGGGCACGCCGTCGGGATAGACGATGGTCGCATCCACCAGCGAATGGAAGCGCTCCCCCATGGCATTGAGCGTCAGGGCGAGTGCGCCGGCCTTCGGCTTGAGCAGGTGGCGGTAGGGCGAGCCCTGTGCATCGTGCTTGTCGGACGTGAAGCGGGTGCCCTCGGCGAAGTTCATCACGCTGGTCGGCACCAGCGAAAACTTGCGGCAGGCGCGCAGCGTGGCTTCGTGGTCCTGCGCGCGCAGGTGCGGCCGGCGGCGCAGCGCCTCCTTGCCATGCCGCCGCATGAAGGGAAAGTCGAGCGCCCACCAGGCGAGGCCGATCACCGGCACGTAGATGAGCTGCTGCTTCAGGAAGAACTTGAGCAGCGGGATGCGGCCGCGCAGCACGTTCTGCAGCACGAAGATGTCGACCCAGCTCTGGTGGTTGCAGTTCACCAGGTACCAGCCGCCGGCGTCCAGTCCGTCGGCGCCCTCGACGTCCCACTGCGTGGGCTGCGTCAGGCGCATCCAGCCGCTGTTGCAGGCGACCCAGCCATTGGCGAAGACGTTCAGGACCGGGTCGATGCGCCGGCGCACCGGCTCGAACGGCAGCAGCAGCTTGACCAGCGCGCCGACGAACACGAGGGCGCACCAGAAGAGAGTGTTCAGGACGAGCAGCAGCGATGCCAGCACGCCGCGCAGCAGGGAAGGCATGAGGCCAGCTCCAGGGACAGGTTGTGGTTGCGATCTTCGCGCGGCTGCCGCACGGCCGTGTTGCGCAACGTCAAGCAAGCCGGGGTCCGGCTCCTTGCGTTCAGCGCGGCTTGCGGGGCGGCTTGGCGGCACCGGTGACGCGCGGCGGCAGGCCGGTGTGCTGCGTGAGCAGGCGGCCCTTTGCGGGCTGGGCCGGCGCACCGGTCGAATTCTTGCGCCGAGGGCTGGCATAGCTGCCGTCCGTCAACGGCTGGTAGGTCGGGATCAGGTGGTGCTTGCCGTTGCCGATCAGGTCGGCCCTGCCCATGGCCTTGAGCGTCTCGCGCAGCAGCCGCCAGTTGTTCGGGTCGTGGTAGCGCAGGAAGGCCTTGTGCAGTCGCCGGCGGCGCTCGCCGCGCACGATGTCCACGCCTTCGCTGTCGCGCGTGACCTTGCGCAGCGGGTTCTTGCCCGAGTGGTACATGGCCGTCGCCGTCGCCATCGGGCTGGGATAGAAGGTCTGCACCTGGTCGGCGCGGAAGCCGTTGCGCTTGAGCCAGACCGCGAGGTTCATCATGTCCTCGTCGCTGGTGCCCGGGTGCGCGGCGATGAAGTACGGAATCAGGTACTGCTTCTTGCCGACCTCTTCCGAGAACTTCTCGAACATCGCCTTGAAGCGCTCGTAGCTGCCGATCCCCGGCTTCATCATCTTCGTGAGCGGCCCCTGCTCGGTGTGCTCGGGCGCGATCTTCAGGTAGCCGCCCACGTGGTGCTGCACCAGTTCCTTCACGTACTCGGGCGACTGCACCGCCAGGTCGTAGCGCAGGCCGGAGCCGATCAGGATCTTCTTGATGCCCTTGAGCGCGCGCGCCCGCCGGTAGATCTTGACCAGCGGCCCGTGGTCGGTCTTCAGGTTCTGGCAGATGCCCGGGTACACGCAGCTGGGCTTGCGGCAGGCCGACTCGATCTCCGGCGACCTGCAGCCGAGGCGGTACATGTTCGCGGTGGGGCCGCCGAGGTCGGAGATCACGCCGGTGAAGCCTTCCACCTTGTCGCGGATGTCCTCGACCTCCTGGATGATCGAGTCCTCGCTGCGGCTCTGGATGATGCGGCCCTCGTGCTCGGTGATCGAGCAGAAGGTGCAGCCGCCGAAGCAGCCGCGCATGATGTTCACGCTGAAGCGGATCATCTCCCAGGCCGGGATCTTGGTCGCGCCGTCGTGCCGGCCGTGTTCGTCGGCGTACGCGGGATGCGGGCTGCGGGCGTAGGGCAAGCCGAACACGTGGTCCATCTCCGCCGTCGTGAGCGGGATCGGAGGCGGGGTGAGCCAGACGTCGCGCTCGCCGTGCGCCTGCACCAGCGCGCGCGCATTGCCGGGGTTGGTTTCCAGGTGCAGCACGCGGCTGGCGTGCGCGTAGAGCACCGGGTCCGACTTGACGGCTTCGTAGGACGGCAGGCGGATGACCGTGTGGTCGCGCGGCGGCGGCCGCTTCCGGACTCCCTCCCCCTCTGGGGGAGGGTTGGGGTGGGGGCGCTCGCGAAGCGCGGGGTT
The DNA here is from genome assembly GCF_056400765.1 of Ramlibacter sp. P4_H7. Classification (NCBI taxonomy): domain Bacteria; kingdom Pseudomonadati; phylum Pseudomonadota; class Betaproteobacteria; order Burkholderiales; family Comamonadaceae; genus Ramlibacter; species Ramlibacter sp. P4_H7. Next base: position 78,933 of record NZ_JBFUKP010000009.1, on the reverse strand, counting down.
CGGGACGAAACGGAGCGGCTGCTCGGTCGAAAGAGCGCCCCCATCCCGGCCTTCCCCCAGAGGGGGAAGGAGGGAATCCGAAGCACCCTCTTCCTTCCTGCACGTCTCCCCCTGCGCCTTCGCCTGGTCGGCGATGGTCATGTAGGGGTTGACGTGGTCCTCGACGCGGCCGGGCGTGTCGACGCTGCTGGAGTCGATCTCGAACCAGCCCTCCGGCGTGGAGCGGCGCACGAAGGCCGTGCCGCGCACGTCGGTGATCTGCTCCACCGGTTCGCGGGCGGCCAGGCGGTGCGCGATCTCGACGATCGCGCGTTCGGCATTGCCGTACAGCAGCAGGTCGCACTTGGCGTCCAGCACGATGCTGTGGCGCACCTTCTCCGACCAGTAGTCGTAATGCGCGATGCGGCGCAGGCTGCCTTCCATGCCGCCCAGGATCACCGGCACGTCCTTGAACGCCTCGCGGCAACGCTGGCTGTAGACGATCGCCGCGCGGTCCGGCCGCTTGCCCGCCACGTCGCCCGGCGTGTACGCATCGTCGCTGCGCAGCCTGCGGTCCGCCGTGTAGCGGTTGATCATCGAATCCATGTTCCCGGCGGTGACGCCCCAGAACAGGTTGGGCTTGCCCAGCGCCTTGAACGCGTCGGCGCTGTGCCAGTCGGGCTGGGAAATGATGCCCACGCGGAAGCCCTGCGCTTCCAGCACGCGGCCCACCACCGCCATGCCGAAGCTCGGGTGGTCGACATACGCATCGCCGGTCACCAGCACGATGTCGCAGCTGTCCCAGCCGAGCGCATCCATTTCCTTCCGGCTCATCGGCAGGAAAGGAGCCGGCCCGAAGCGATGCGCCCAGTACTTGCGGTAGCTGGTGATCGGCTTCGCGGCGCGCGCGAAAAAGGAAACGTCGACGGGGGCGTTCATGCGAGGAGGCGGGGGGACCGGTGATTGTAGGGAGTCCGACCCGATCGCCGGGCAGGAGGGGTATTGCCGGCGATCCTGCGAGGCGCGGTGAGCCTGGCCAGCTCAGCGGGTGAAGCCCTGGCCGCGCGGCTCCGGCGCCGGGCTGACCATGGGTGCCCCGCCGGGACGCGAAGGTGCATCCGTCGGAGGCCGGATGCCGATGCCCGGAGGCCGGTAGCTCGGCGGCCCGGGCGGCGGGCGCAGGTCCGGCCGGCTCTGCCAGCGATGGCGATCCCGGTACCAGGGCCGGCCGGTGTAGTACACGCCCCAGTACTGCTCGATCTCGAAGCCGGCGATCGGGATGCCTGCGAGCGAGGCGACCGTCGGCAGCGGCACCATGGCGCCGCGGTGGTCGTAGTAGAGGGTCGAGGCGAGCACCCAGCCGTGCTCGTAGCCGGACCTCACGTCGCACCAGACGTAGTCCGGCAGGCAGCCGTGGATGAACACCTGGGCGCCGGGCGAGAGCTGCAGGACTTCGGGGTAGGAACTCGCCGGACCGGCGTACAGGCTGACCGTCGTGGCGGTGATGGCCACCGGCTGCGCCGCCACGGGCTGCGCCAGCAGCGCCGCGGCGCCAAGCAGGGACAGCAGGTGGCGCCGCTTCATCGCCCCAATCTACGACGGACTGCCGGTTCGCGCTTGACGGATGTCAAGCCGGCCATCCGGACGGGCATGCGCCAGCACCCGATCGAGCAGCAGGGCCAGCTGGCGCTGTTCGGCCGCCGTCAGGCAGCCGAAGATCTCCTCGTTGCGGCGGGCGATGACGCGCATCACGCGGGCCCAGAGACGCCGTCCTTCGACAGTCGGCTGCAGCACCACCCCGCGGGCATCGCCGGGGTGCGCCTCCTTCAGCACCAGGCCGCGTTCGACCAGCGCCTGCGTCGCGCGGCTCGCCTGCCCCTTGTCCAGATTGGCGCGCGCCGCCAGCTGGTTGATCGACAGCGGCGCGAAGCTGCCGATGGCGGCCAGGCAGCGCGCCTCGCCGACCGGCAGGCCGAACTCGCCCGCGTAGGCGTCGCTGCTGGCACGGTCCGTGACCTTGTTGACCTGGTGCAGCCGGTAGCTGAGGAAGGCGTCCAGCGGTGCCGTGCCGCCCACGCGCGGCGCGCTCATTCCTGCAGGCAGCGCTCGCGCGAGCGTGCCACGATGTCCAGCACCTCGCCGGCCTGCGGCGCCCGCGCCATCAGGGCCAGCGCCACCATCGCCAGCAGCAGCTCGCTGCGCTGCGGCCCGACCTCGCCGAGAGCCTGGCACAGCGCGGTGTAGCCGCGATCGAGATCCGCTTCGTTCATGGCTGCAGTCCTTTCTCGCGCAGGCAGGCCAGCACCGGCTCGGGGTCCAGGCCGCGCCAACGTCCCATCACGTAGCCGTCGGGCCGCACCAGCACGAGGCCGGTCGCGTCCGCGTCCGGCAGACCGTAGCGCTTGCGGGCCTGGCCGTGCACGTCCGCGTCGGGCGCGATGTCCAGCACGGCGACGCCTTGGGCCGCGAGGTCCGCCACCACGTGCGGCAGGGCGCCGTCGCCGAACACCAGGCAGGTGAACTCGGTGCCGAAGCACTGCGTCAGGTGGAAAGCGCCCTGCGCTCCCTGGAGCAGCGCTTCCGGCGCGGGCTGGCCGGGGGCGGCCTGCGCATCGTCGGTCCAGGCGCCCTGCTGCGGCCCGTTGAGAGGCGTGCCGGTGTACGCGACCGGCGCCGACTGGCGCGGATTGATCAGCGAGCGCACCGCGGGATCGTCCATCGCGACCCGCAGCGTGGCTTCGCGCATCAGGCGGAAGGCGAAGTCCGGCGGGGCCATGAACTCGGTGCTCTTGGCACCGTAGGCGATGTTCTCGCGCGCGGCCTGCACCCGCTCCTGCGAGTACGAGTCCAGCAAGGCGGCATCGGCGCCGCCGTCCAGCACCAGCGCCAGCTTCCAGGCGAGGTTGGCGGCGTCGTCCAGGCCGGAATTGAGCCCGCGCACTCCGAAGATCGGCACCAGGTGCGCGGCGTCGCCCGCGAACAGCACGCGGCCGTGTCGGTACGCGGGCAGCGTGAGGCACTTGGCGTTGTACATCGACGCCCACAGCAGCTCCCACGGTGCGTCCTCGCCGATCATGGCGAGGTGGCTGCGCACGCGCGGCAGGATGTTCTCCGGCTTCAGCGCCTCGGCGCCGTCCTCGTCGTCGCGCAGCTGGTAGTCGATGCGCCAGACGTCGTCGGGCTGCCGGTGCATCAGCAGCGTGGAGCCGGGGTTGGACGGCGGATCGAACCAGGCCAGGCGCTCCACCGGCCGCGCCGTCTTCTGCACGATGTCGACGATGACGTAGCGGCCTTCGTATTGCGTGCCTTCCAGTTGCAGGCCGAGCTGCTCGCGCACGGTGCTGCGGCCGCCGTCGCAGGCGACGAGCCAGTCCGCGCGGATGCGCCGCGTCCCGCTCGCGTCCTCGACCTCGACGTCGACACCCTCCCCACCCGGCCGCACGCCGGTGACGCGCGAGGACCAGGCGACCTGCACGAGGTCCGGCACCCGCTGCAAGGCTTCGTGCACGAAGGCCTCGACGTGGTACTGCTGGATGTTGACCATGGGCGCGAAGCGCTCGGTCGGCTCGCTGGGCATGCGGAAGTGCAGCACCTCCTGGTTGCGCCAGAAGCTGCGGCCTCCGGTCCAGGGCAAGGCCTTGGCGGCCAGGGGGGCGCCGGCGCCCGCCGTGGCCAGGATTTCCTGCGAGCGGCGGGAGATGCAGATCGCCCGGCTGCCGGTGCAATAGCCCGCGTCGGCTTCGACGACGAGGCTGCGCACGCCGTGGCGCGCGAGCAGCGCCGCGAGCGCCAGGCCCACGGGCCCGCCGCCCGCGATCAGGACCGGAATGCCGTCCGGCAGCGGCTGCGTTGGCGCCACGCGATCTCCCGTTGGTTGCGGGCGCAACTATAAGGCAGGATGGTTGCGCGCGCAACCATCTCGGCGGTTTACTTCGCCCGCAGCTGGCCGCGGATCTCGCCGCCCGGGTTGCGCGCGGTGTGCAGGTTGACGTACCACTGGCCCGAGGTCAGCTGCGCCAGCTGCTCGGGCGTGATCTTCGCTTCGCCCGTGATGGTCGCCGCGCCCACGTTGGTGAAGGGAACAACCACGCCCGCGTTCTGGCCCGGACCGGCCGGGCCGTGGATGTGGGCGGCGGTGACGGGGCCGCTCAGGCCGCTGTGCGTCACGCTCCAGCTGAGCATCTGGTTGTTGGAGTTGTACCGGACGTCCGCGGTGCCGGTGCCCGTGCTGGTCACGGCAGGGACTTCCTCGGTCCCGGTGAGGGACGCCTGGTAGGTCTGTTGCGAGGTGGCGGCGCCGCGCATGCTTGCGCATCCGGCCAGGGCAATGGCTGCCAGCGTCGCCGCGCAGGCGGTCCGGAGGAACAGGGATCGGTTCATCGTGCTTCCCTTTCGTTGTGGGGGGCACAGATGATGGGCAGGCGCAGCCGAGCCGTCCTGTAGGACGAGGCCGCATGCCGCCAGACAGCGGATCAGTGGTCGGCGGGTCGCCTGCCGCCGGCGGGGTCGCGTTCCGCGCCCTGCTCCGGCACGTCCTGCGCGCCGGCCGGCGCTTGCTGCTGCGCGTGCTCGCCCAGCGTCTTGTTGCCGCAGCCGTCGGCGTTGCCGTGGTCCTCGTTGCCGGCGCCTTCGGCGTCGGGCCCGATGCTCGTGTTGGTTCCCATGCAGGCAATCTAGCCGCAGCCCGGCCGCCCCTCCGCAGGCCGTGCCGCCACGGCGCTGTAGGACACGAAGCGCCCGCTGCGGCCGCTGGCTAGACTGGCTCCTCATCCGAGGAGATTCCCCATGCCCCGCTACAGCACCCTGCAGATCGAGAAAGACGCGGCCCATCCCCGCATCGCCCGCTTGCTGCTCAACCGCCCGGAGCGCCTGAACGCGATCAACGAGGACACGCCGCGCGAACTGCGCGCTGCCGTCGACTGGGCCAATGCCGAGGACGAGGTGCACGTGATCGTCGTGGAGGGCGCCGGCAAGGGCTTCTGCGGCGGCTACGACCTGACCCAGTTCGGCGAGGGCCGGATCGACCACCCGTGCCAGCAGGAGCGCACGCCCTGGGATCCCATGGTCGACTACGCCTACATGAAGCGCAACACCGAAGACTTCATGGCGCTCTGGCGCAGCCCCAAGCCCACCATCGCCAAGGTGCACGGGGCGGCGGTCGCGGGCGGCAGCGACATCGCGCTGTGCTGCGACCTGCTGGTCATGGCGGAGGACGCGCGCATCGGCTACATGCCCACGCGGGTGTGGGGGTGCCCGACCACCGCGATGTGGACCTACCGCCTCGGCCCGACTCGCGCCAAGCAGCTGATGTTCACCGGCGACACGATCGACGGCCGCACGGCGCTGGCCTGGGGCCTCGCCAACGAGGTGGTCTCGGCCGCCGCCCTGGAGGGCGCGACGATGGCGCTGGCGGCCCGCATCGCGGGCGTGCCGCGCAGCCATCTGGCCATGCACAAGATGGTGGTCAACCAGGTCCTGCTCACCATGGGGCTGGAGCAGTCACAGAGCCTGGCAACCGTCTTCGATGGCATCACGCGGCACAACCCGGAGGGCCTGTGGTTCCGGCGGTATGCGCAGGCCGAAGGCTTCAAGGCGGCGGTGGAATGGCGCGACAGCGGCCGGCCGATCCCGGAAGGCGACGAGGCGCGGCGGCTGGCGGCGGAGTTGCAGCAGCGCACGCCGCGCTGAGCTGGTGCCCCTGCGCGCAGTCCGGGTCCTACATCTGCGCCGCGCGCGCGTCCGACATGGACGGCTCCTGTCCCTTCTTACATTGGGTCTGCGGGGCCATCGGACGGTGTCCTTCGCGCAACTTCCAAGGAGAGTTTCATGGCTCAAGGGCAAGACCAGAACCGCCAGCAAGATCAGCAGAACCAGCAGGGACGCGGTCAGGCTTCGCAGGACCAGAACCGCCAGCAGGACCAGCAGAACCAGCAGGGACGCGGCCAGGCTTCGCAGGACCAGAACCGCCAGCACGACCAGCAGAACCAGCAGGGACGCGGCCAGGCTTCGCAGGACCAGAGCCGCCAGCAGGGCGGCATGAACCAGGGCAACCAGGCCGGCCAGTCGGGCCAACCCGGGCAGCCCGGCAGTGGCCAGGGTGGCAGCAAGCAAGGCCAGCAGGACCAGCAGGACCGTGGACAGGCCCAGCAAAAGCAGGACCAGCAGAAGCAGGACCCGCAGAAGCAGAGCGGCACCAGCCAGCAGGACCCGCAGAAGCGCTGAGCCCACGCAACGAATCCGGAGCGGGGCATGGCCCCGCTTTCTTCTTGCCTCCGTCGTAAGCTCGCGGCGTGCTCCCCTCCCCCCAGCCCTTCCTTGCGTTCTGGCGCGACGCCGGCAGCCGGCGCTGGTTCCAGCCGGATGATGCATTCGATGCCGCGCTGCGCGAACGCTTCCTGGACCTGCATGAGGCAGCGGCGGCTGGCATGCTGACGGAGTGGCCGGCGACCGCCGACGGAGCGCTCGCCGTGGTCCTCTTGCTCGACCAGTTCCCGCGCAACGCCTTTCGCGGAACGCCGCGCATGTACGCCACGGACGCCCACGCGCGCACCGCCGCCAGTGCCGCCATCACTGCCGGCCACGACCATGCCGTGGACGAGGAGCTGCGCCAGTTCTGCTACCTGCCCTTCATGCACTCCGAAGACCTCGCGGACCTGGACCGCTGCGTGGCGCTGAACGAAGCGGTCGGCGGGGAGTCACTGCGCTATGCGCGGCATCACCGCGACATCGTCCGCCGCTTCGGGCGCTTCCCGCATCGCAACGCGGTGCTGGGCCGCGCGAGCACGCCGGAGGAGGAACGCTTCCTGGCGGAAGGCGGCTTTCGCGGCTAGCCGTTTCCGCCAGGCAGGCCCTGCGCGCCCGAGGATTCAGCGCTTCGTGGCGGCCTTGGCCTTGGCCTTGGGAGCCGGGGTGACATCGAGCTCGACCCACGTCGGAGCGTGGTCGCTGGCCTTCTCCTCGCCGCGCACCCAGGTGTCGACGCCGGCACCGCGCAAGGCCGGAGCGAGCTGGCCGTTGAGCAGCAGGTGGTCGATGCGCAGGCCCGCGTTGCGCTGCCAGTGCTGGCGGAAGTAGTCCCAGAAGGTGTAGATCGGCTCCTCCGGATGCAGGTGGCGGATGGCGTCCGTCCATCCCTGCTCCAGCAGGCGCGCCCAGCACGCGCGGCTTTCCGGCTGCAGCAGCGCGTCCTTGCGCCAGGATCGCGGGTTGTAGATGTCGAAATCGGTCGGCACCACGTTGTAGTCGCCGCACAGCACCACCGGATGCGGCGCGTCGACCAGGGTGGCGGCGTGCGCGATCAGCCGCTCGAACCAGGCGAGCTTGTAGTCGAACTTGGGGCCGGGTTGCGGATTGCCGTTGGGCAGGTAAAGGCAGCCCACCACGATGCCATCGACCGCCGCTTCGAGGTAGCGGCTCTGGTCGTCGGCCCCGTCTCCCGGCAGTGTCCGGCGGATTTCCACCGGGGCCACGCCGCGCGCCAGGATGGCCACGCCATTCCAGGACCGCTGGCCCTTCCACAGCGCGTGGTAGCCGGCGTCGCGCAGCTCCGCGGCGGGGAAGCCTTCGTCCAGCGCCTTGAGCTCCTGCAGGCACGCCACGTCGGGCTGCTCGCGCTCCAGCCAGCGCAGCAGGTGCGGCAGCCGGGTCCGGACCCCGTTGACGTTGAAGGTGGCGATTTTCATGGGCGGCACGATCCTACAGAAGCCCTGCGTTGCCGGGGCTGGATGGGCAGGAACGCAGCTTCAGGTTGTGGACCGATGCGCCAGCCCTGCGCGCTGCCAGGCCGGGCGGCCTCACTGCCGCAAACGGCTAGTGTCCGGTGCGGTCGCGGCGAAAGGCTTCGGCCCCGCCGCTGCCGCCGCCATCGGGAAAATCATGCGGATCGAGCGGGCCTTTCTTCCGAGCGCCTTGCGGCGACTCCACGAGGGTGCTGGCGGAGTTCTCTCCGTGGTCCGGTTGCGCGGGAACGGAGGACGTGGGACGTTCGCCCCGTTGAGCGCGGCTCATGCGCGTGTCTCTGGACTTCATGGCGCAAAATTAGCCAGCCCCTGCCACCGTACCTGTCGGACAAGCCCGCAAACCCACCCATGAAGACTGCCTGTGCATTGATGCTGCTTGCCACGCTCGGCTGTGGGCACGCGCAGGGTGGCGACCCGCTGAAGTCGGATGCCTGCGGCGCGGCGCTGGCCCAGCTGCAGAGCTCGCGCAGTTCGGGCGCCGCGGCCGCGACGGTGGAATCGCAGCGCGCCGCCGCGTCCCGGGTCTGCCTTGGCACCGCCGTGCTGCCCACGCGGCCTTCACGCACCGCCCAGCCTCCCATCGTCGTGCCGCCGCCGCAGATCGAAGTGGCGCCGCAGGCCTCTCCGCTGCCGCCGATTGCGATGCCGCCGCCCCCGGTCGCCATCGACCGCCCGCTGGCACCTGCCGTATGCGATGCCGGTGGCTGCTGGGTCAATGACGGCACGCACCTGCGCCAGGTGCAGCCTTCGGTGGTGGGCCCGCGCGGTCCCTGCACCACGGCAGGCGGGGCCGTCTACTGCCCGTAGCCGCGTCCGTTTCGCCTCGCGGCGCGGCCTGCCCTGCACTTCTTGCTGCACCGTCCTACAGCGCCAGTGCCCCGCGTCGCCTACGGTGGATGGGCTTCCCAAGGAACCCCCATGCCCGCACCGACAAGTTCACGCACCCTCTGGAAAGGGGCCATCAGCTTCGGCCTGGTCCACATTCCGGTGACCCTGCACTCGGCCACGGCCGAGAACCGCATGAAGTTCAACCTGCTGGACAAGTCCAGCATGACGCCGGTGGGCAACCGCCAGGTGAACAAGGCCACCGGCGAGGAGATGCAGCGCGAGGAGATCGTCAAGGGCTTCGAGGTGGAGAAGGACCAGTTCGTCGTGCTCACGCCCGACGAGATCAAGGCGGCGCTGCCGCGCTCCACCCAGACCATCGACATCGAGGCCTTCGTCGATCGCGAGCAGATCCCCAGCGTCTACTTCAACAAGCCCTACTACGTCAGCCCGGCCGGCAAGGGCGGGCAGAAGCCGTTCGCGCTGATGCGGGAAACGCTGGAGCGCACCGGCAAGGTCGGCATCGCCAAGGTGGTCATCTCGACCAAGCAGCATCTCGCCATGCTGCTGCCGCAGGGCAAGGGGCTGGTGCTGAACCTGCTGCGCTGGTCCGACGAGGTGCGCGACGTCGCGGGCCTGGCCTGGCCCGGCGACGACGTGACGGTGAGCGCCGCCGAGCTCAAGATGGCCGAGCAGCTGGTGGAAGCGATGGCGGGCGACTGGCAGCCGGACCTGTTCCACGACGAGTTCCGCGAAAAGCTGATGGCGCTGGTGGAACAGAAGTCCAAGGAAGGCGGACTGCGGGCCGTCGCGCCCCTGCCGGGCGAGGAGCCGCCCGCGAGCGCCGAAGTGATCGACCTGACCGAACTGCTCCGGCGCAGCCTCAAGGGCAAGCCGGGCGCCGCCGCAGCACCGGCGAAGAAGGCCGCTGCGCGCGCATCCGACGCCGCCGCGAACGACGAGGCCGCACCGGCGCGCAAGGCAGCCGCGCGCAAGACGGCGGCCACCGCGCGCGCCACGGCCAAGGCACCGGCGCCACGCCGCAAGAGCAGCTGATTCCGTCCGGCAGCATGCGGACGGAGCGAGCACTCGGAGCCTTGCTGGCCACGGCGCTGGCGCTGTCCCTGGCAGGATGCGGCGACCGCCAGGTGGAACGCAAAAGCACCGCGGTGCTCGGCAACAGCACGGTGGAGCGCGCGTCGCCCTTGCCCAGCCTCACCGATGGCGGCGGCCAGCAGATCCCGCCACCATCGGTGCCGGCCGGCGCACAGCCGCAGATGGCGCGCACCGGTGAGGAGAGTGCCCTGGCCGTGTGGCTGCAGGACACGCACGTGGTGGCGTCGTCATGGACCCGCGCGACCGGCTGGAGCGCGGCGCAGCCGCTGGAGCGCATCTACGGCGACGCGAGCGCGCCGCAGCTAGTGAGCAATGGCCAGGGCATGGCGATGGCGGTCTGGCGTCAGCGCGTTGGCAACATCCACAGCCTGCGTTTCAGCCGCTTCGATGCGGCGACCGGCTGGGCCGCCCCGGACGTGCTGCCTGGCGCCTTCCCCCGTCCCACCGCTGCCGGCTCCCCGCCTTCGCAGTTCGCGCCGCAACTGCAGATGGACTCGCAGGGCAACGTCGTCGCGCAGTGGCCGAGCGGCTTTCGCGCCAACGAGATGCAGGTCGCGCGCTACTCCGCGGCCGAAGGCTGGAGCCACGCGGCTAGCGAGCCGGGGCTGCCAGCGTCGAGCGCATCGCCTGCGCGCCCCGCTCCATCATCTGCGCGATAGCGGGCGCGACGGCGTCCGGCAGCAGGTCCGTCGTCCACACGAAGCGGCAGCGGTCCGGGCCCTCGGGGATCACCTGGGCGGAAGCGTTGTGGTGCGTCGCGCGGCCGCCGAACGCGCTGTAGGCCAGGCGCATGCGCGCGTCGTCGCAGGCCACGAGCCGCTCGCGGACCTGCATCCCGTTGAAGAAGGTGACCAGGCGCACCTGCCCCTCCTCTTCCAGCGTGCAGGCGGTCACGAATCCCGCGGCGAGGCGGTCGACGCCGCCGAAATCGCGCAACGCGGCCCACACGCGCCCGGCGGGGGCGGGAACTTCGAACTCCTGGACGATGCTGGCCATCAGATGCTCCTTGCCATGGGCGGCGCCGCTGCCTGCTCCGCCTGCGCCACGAGCCAGTCGGCGAAGGCGCGCGCGCCCGGGTTGTGCGCCGCGTGCGGCGCGAGGGTGACGAAGTAGCCCCGGCGCGATGCGGCGGGACTGCGGAAAGGCGCGACCAGCTTCTTCTGGCGCACCAGGTCGGCCAGCAGCGGCAACCGGCCGATCACCACGCCCTGCCCGGCAACCGCCGCGGCGACCGCCTCGGCATATTGCGTGAAGCGCACGGTGTGGGACATGCGCAGTTCAGGCAGCCCCATGACGCGCAGCCAGGGTTCCCAGTCGACGGTCAGCGGCGCATCGCGCATCTCCACCGTCAGCAGCGTGTGCCGCTCCAGGTCGCGCGGCGTCTTCAGGGGCCGCCCGCGGTCGCGCAGCAGCTGCGGCGCGCACATCGGCTGCACCTCTTCCTCGAACAGCATCGGCCCCTGTCCCTGGGCCGCCGGCACGAAGCGTACGGCGACGTCCACCCCGCCACGGTCCAGGTCCTCCAGGTCGAGGGTGGCGGAGATGCGCACGTCGATCTCCGGGTGGGCGCCGGTGAACCCCACCAGCCGGGGAATCAGCCAGAAGGACGCGAAGCCCGGCGTGCAGGTCAGCGTCACCTGCTGCCGCTGCGCCGTGCCGCGCACGCGGGCGGCCGCGTCGCGCAGGCGCTCCAGGCTGTCCTCGACCGCGCGCCGCATGATGCGGCCCGCCTCGGTGAGTGCCAGCGCCCGGTGCCGGCGCTCGAACAGGGCGGCGCCGACGCTGTCTTCCAGCTGCTGCACCTGCCGGCTGACGGCAGACTGGGAGAGGAACAGCTCGGCTCCGGCGCGGGTGAAGCTGAGGTGGCGCGCGGCGGCCTCGAAGGTGTGCAGCAGGTCCAGCCGCAGTTGCCGCGAGCGTGGCAGCGCCTCGTTGTTCGCATTCCGTTCTTGCATGCGATCCATGCGAATCCGCCGTTTCTCCTTGGGAGGAACGGTCAGTATATTCATTCCCATGACGCATGCGAAGGAGCTCCCGATGGACGATGTACCGACCGTGACGCTGCCGGCCCGGCAGCTGTTCGAAATTCCCGATGCCGCCTCCGCGCGGATCCTCTGCACGGAGGGATGCCTCTGGCTCACGCTGGACGACGACACCCGCGACGTGATCCTGGAGCCGGGCGACAGCTTTTCCACCGGCGAGCACCGGCGCGCCCTGCTCTACGCGATGAAGGTCTCGTCGTTCCGGCTGGCCGCGCAGGCTCAGGGCACCATGCGCCGCAGGCTCTCGAAGAACAGGTCCGACTGCATCCGCTCACCCATCGTCTGGGCGGCCACCCGGGCGGCCAACTCGGGCTGAACCGGGCGCAGCGGGCGCCCGGTGGACTGGGCCAGCACCTGGTGCATGCAGGCGCGCTCCAGGTAGTACATGTCGTCGAAGGCCCAGGCGATCTGCTCCCCGCACACGATCACGCCGTGGTTGCCGAGGAAAGCGACGTCGGCGCCCCGCATGGCACGGGCGATGCGTTCGCCTTCCGCTGCGTCCAGCGCCAGGCCGTTGTAGTCGGCATCCACCGCCACCCGGCCGTGGAAGCGCATCGCGTTCTGCGACAGGGTGGTGTCCAGCGCGCGCTGGTCCGTCAGCGTCAACGCGGTCGCGTAGGGCATGTGGGTGTGCAGCACGCAGGCCTTGCCGGCGATGCGGTGCACGGCGGCATGGATGAACATCGCTGTCGGCTCGACCGGGTGCGGCCCCGCCAGGCGTTCGCCCTGCGCGTCGACCAGCACGATGTCGTCGCCCTGCACCTCGCTCCAGTGCAGTCCGCGCGGATTGAGCAGGAACCAGTCGGCGCGCTGCGGCAGCGCGATGCTGAAATGATTGCACACGCCTTCGCCCAGGCCGTGCTGCGCGGCCGCGCGCAGCGCCAGCGCCAGGTCGTTGCGCAGGGCCCGCACCGCGTCGCTGCCGAACAGCGCCGGCGCCGAAAGGGAGTCCTCTTGCATCGATGCACCTCCTCGGCCGATGGTAGCTGCCGTTGCTCCGGGGTGGCGCGGCGTCCTACGGCGCACTCAGGCATCGGCCGACAGGCACTGGCGGGTGCCGCGCCCACCCTGCAGGCAACAAAGGGAAGCAGGTGGCGAAAAGTTCACAGCGAGCGGGTCCTGCGAAGGCCCCGCGTCCCAAGGAAACCCGACCCGCGTGGCCGACCGAGCGCCACAGCGGCGAGGGCTCCGCGAGCGCGCTCGAAACGCTGCAGAAGCTGGAGAAGCGGCGCGGCGCCCACCGTCCGCGCGAGCCCAAGCCGGACGAACCCACCTCCTGATTCTTTCGCTGTGCTTCCCCGCACCTCGATGTGCCGCGGACGCACATCCAGGTGGAACGCCTCGACAGCACGGGGGATTTCGTCCTACACGCGTCGGACGGGTGCGATGGCACGATCGTTGCCTTCCCCTGGTCCTGATGCACAACGGTTCGTCGTTTGGTTTCCGCTGCCTCGTCCCCTGCCAACCTTGACACTCCCGACGCGGTCGCGGCATTGCGGCGCGCAACGCGCGCGCACCACGATCGCATCGACGCGCTGATCGACCTGCGGCGGATGCGGGACGGCGCGCACTATGCGCGCGTGCTGCAAGTCTTCGCGGCCTTCCTCGCCGCCTGGGAGCCGTCGGTGCACACCGCGCTGCCGAAGTGGCAGGGCTGGCTGGCCGCCCGATCGCGCCGCGCTTTCCTCCAGCAGGACCTGCGGCACCTGGGACAACCAGCACCCTTCCCCGTCGCCTGGGCCGGCTTCGCAAGCCCCGCCGCGGCCTGGGGCTCGGTCTACGTCATCGAAGGCTCGGCCCTCGGCGGGCAGTTCATCTGCCGCTCGCTCGCACAGGCGGGCCTGCATGCGCACAACGGCGCCGCCTACTTCCACGGCTGGGGCGATGCGACCGCCGGCCTGTGGCGCGAGACCCGCGCCATGCTGTCCGCGCAGCTTGGCTCCGCCGCCGCGCTGGACCAGGCCTGCGACGGCGCGCGCCTGACCTTCGATGGCCTCTCCTCGCTGCTGGAAAGCATTCCGCATGAGCGCACTGCCCTTGCCTGACCTGGCCCAGTGCGCCGACGAGCCGATCCGCGTGCCGGGCGCGATCCAGCCGCACGGCCGCGTGGCCGTGCTCGCGGCGGACAGCGGACGGCTGCTGGCGTTCAGCGCGAACTGGCCCTCGGAGCCGGCCGTGCGCGACGCGGTGTCCCTGCTTCCCATCGACAGCGGCCGCCTGCAGCCCGGCACCGGCCCCGCCTGGATCGGCAGCCTGCCGCTGGAAGGTCGCAGCTTCGACGCCACCGCGCACCGCCAGGGCGACTGCCTGGTGGTCGAATACGAGCCCGGCGGGCCGGTGGCGAGCATGCATGCGCCGATCTATGCGGTGGCGCGCGACCTGCTGCCGGTGGTGCAGCATGCCGGGTCGGTCGACGCGCTGTGCCAGGTCGTGGCGCGCGAAATGAAGCGCATGACGGGCTTCGGCCGCTGCCTCGTGTACCGCTTCGACGCCGACGGCCACGGCGAGGTGCTGGCCGAGCGCGCCGACGAGGGCTACCAGTCCTATGCGGGCCACCGGTTTCCGGCGACCGACGTACCGAAGCAGGCCCGCGACCTCTACCTGTCCAACCACATCCGCCTGATCCCCGACGCGAACTACACGCCGGTGCCGCTGGTGCCCGCGCAGGGCCAGCCCGATCCCGCGGGCCTCGACCTGAGCTTCGCAGCGCTGCGCAGCGTCTCCCCGGTGCACCTGGAGTACATGCGCAACATGGGGACCACCGCTTCGATGTCGGTGTCGATCGTGGCGCGCGGCCGCCTGTGGGGGCTGATCTCCTGCCACGACCACGCCGCGAAGTACCTGCCGTTCCAGACGCGGGTGGCCTGCGAACACCTGGGGCGCCTGCTGTCCCTGCAGATCCAGGCCCAGGAGGACAACGCGGAGGCCACGCAGCGGCTGTCGCTGCACCAGCGGGTGCTGAACCTGGTGGCGCTGATGGCCGAGACCGACGGCACCCTGCAGCAGCTGGTGGCGCCGGAACTCGCGCTGCCCTCGCTCACCGACGCAAGCGGTGCCGCGGTCGTGCTCAACGACACCTGCTGGTCGATCGGCGAGACGCCGCCGCCCGAGCAGTTGCGCGGCCTCGCGCACTGGATCGTCGGCCGCGGCGAGGACCTGTTCTGCACCGACCGGCTGCCGCTGCTCTACCCCGACGGGGAAGCCCTGCTGCCCGCCTGCGCCGGCGTGCTGGCCATTTCGATCTCCCAGGTGCACCGGCATGTCGTGATGTGGTTCCGGCCCGAGGTGGTGAAGACCATCCAGTGGGCCGGCGACCCGCGCAAGACCCTGCCCGGGCAGGGCCG
Organism: Ramlibacter sp. P4_H7; assembly: GCF_056400765.1. Lineage (NCBI taxonomy): Bacteria > Pseudomonadati > Pseudomonadota > Betaproteobacteria > Burkholderiales > Comamonadaceae > Ramlibacter > Ramlibacter sp. P4_H7. Next base: position 63,888 of record NZ_JBFUKP010000009.1, on the reverse strand, counting down.
CATCCAGCCGCGCCAGAGTTTCGACAGCTGGCAGGAACGCGTGCGCGGCCGCAGCGCGCCGTGGTTCGCGGCCGAACAGGCGGCGGTGCTGGAGCTGCGCCAGGCCCTGATCGCCCTCGTGCTGCGGCGGGCCGAGGAAATGGCGGGCCACGCCATCGAACTCGGTCGCGTGAACAAGGAGCTGGAGGCCTTCAGCTACACCGTGTCGCACGACCTGCGCGCGCCCATGCGCCACATCGCCGGCTACGTCGACCTGGTGCTGGAGGACAACGCCAGGCACCTCGACGACCGGGCCCGGCGCTACCTGCACCACGTGAAGGATGCGGCGTCGTACGCGGGGCAGCTGGTGGATGCCCTGCTCGATTTCTCGCGCCTGGGCCGCTCCGGGCTGAAGCCCTCGCGGGTCGACAGCGCCGTGCTGGTGGAAGACCTGGTCGCCGAGGTTCGGCAGCAGGAAAAGGGACGCACCATCGAGTGGGAGATCGTGCAGCCGCTGCCTCGCCTGTGGGCCGACCCCCTGCTGCTGCAGGTCGCCTTGCGCAACCTGCTGTCCAACGCGGCCAAGTACACCCGCGGGCGCGACCCGGCGCGCATCCGCGTCGCGGCGATCACGCTGCCGGAGGGCACCGGGCTCGAGGTCTCGGACAACGGCGTGGGCTTCCCCATGAAATACGTCGGCAAGCTGTTCGGGGTGTTCCAGCGCCTGCACCGCACCGAGGATTTCGACGGCACGGGCATCGGCCTGGCCAACGTCAAGCGGATCGTCGAACGCCATGGCGGGCGGGTCTGGGCCCGCGGCGAGCCGGAGCGCGGCGCCAGCTTCGGCTTCGTGCTGCCGCCCCAACCCATCCACAACAACGACGCCCCCGCGGGCGGACAACGCGAGGATCCTGCCTGATGCTCAAGCCCATCCTGCTGGTCGAGGACGACCCGCGCGATCTCGAACTCACCCTGGTGGCGCTGGAGCGCAGCCAGCTCGCCAACGAAGTGATCATCGTGCGGGACGGCGAGGCCGCGCTGGAATACCTGACCCGTTCCGGCGAGTACGCGGACCGTGCGGAAGGCAATCCCGCCGTGATCCTGCTGGACCTGAAGCTGCCCAAGGTGAACGGGCTGGAAGTGCTGCAGACCGTGCGCGCGACCGATCCGCTGCGCAGCATCCCGGTCGTGATGCTGACGTCCTCGCACGAGGAGTCGGACGTGCTGCGCAGCTACCAGCTGGGCGTCAACGCCTACGTGGTGAAGCCGGTTGAATTCAAGCAGTTCGTCGAGGCGATCGCCGATCTCGGCATCTTCTGGGCGGTGCTCAACGAGCCGCCGCCCGGGTCCCTGAGGACGAGGCGGCGGCATGAATGAGGGCAGCGAAGCCGATGCCCGCCCGCTGCGCGCCCTGCTGGTCGAGGACTCGCGCCTGGACGCCGAACTGCTGCGCGTGCAGCTGGAGCGCGTCTACCCGAACGTGAAGCTGGAGGTGCTGCGCGACGAAGCCGACTACGTGGCGTCTCTGCAGGCCGGCGACTGGGACGTGGTGCTCTCCGACTACGACCTGGCCGGGTTCACCGGCGCCGACCTGCTGGAGCACCGCAACCGGTTCGCTCCGCAAACGCCTTTCGTCTTCGTCTCCGGTGTGATCGGCGAAGACAACGCGGTGGAGCTGCTCAAGCGCGGCGCCACCGACTATGTGAGCAAGAGCCGCCTCGCGCGGCTGGGCCCGGTGCTGCGGCGCGCGCTGCGCGAGGTGGAGGACCGGCGCGCGCGCGAGCTGGCCGAACGGCAGCTGCGGCAGGCCGACATCACCTTCGCCAAGGTGATGGACAGCCTGCGCGACTACGCCGTGATCCTGCTCGACGAGGCCGGCCACATCCAGTTCTGGAGCCGGGCCGCGCGCGCCATCTTCGGCTACGAAGCCGAGGAAGTGCTCGGCCGGTCGGCAGCGCTGCTGTTCCCGCGGGAGGACGACCCGCAGGCCGCGCTGCACTCCGAGATGCGGCAGGCGCGGGCCCTCGGCAAGGCGAGCGACAACCGCTGGCTGCGCGCGCGCGACGGCCGCCGGCTGTGGGCCGAAGGCGTGCTCACCGCGCTGGAAGCGAACGAAGGCCGACCGGCAGGTTTCTGCAAGCTGGTGTGCGACGCCACCGAGCGCCACCTGGCGGCCGAGGCGCTGCGCGCGGCGAAGGAAGAAGCCGATCGCGCCAACCAGGCCAAGGACCGCTTCCTCGCCGTGCTGTCGCACGAGCTGCGCACGCCCCTGGCGCCGATCACGACCGCGGTGCACGTGCTGGAGAAGGCGGTGACGCTGGACGAGCGCCACCGCGACCTGCTGCCCATGATCCGGCGCAACGTGGCGCTGGAGGCGCGCCTGATCGACGACCTGCTGGACCTCACCGCCATCAGCGCCGGCAAGGTCAGCCTGCACCGGGAACGGGTCGACATGCACCGGCTGACGCAGGCGGTGGTGGCCATGGTGCAGGAAACGCTGCAGGACAAGCAGATCCGGCTGGAACTCGCATTGGAGGCCACCTGTCCGTGGGTGGATGCCGACCAGGCGCGCATGCAGCAGGTGCTGTGGAACATCCTGCGCAACGCGGGCAAGTTCACGCCGCCCGGGGGGTGCATCCGCATCCGCACGAGCAGCGAGGACCACCGGTTCACGCTGTCCTGCGCGGACTCCGGCATCGGCATCGCGAGCGAGGCGCTGGACCGCATCTTCAGTCCCTTCGAGCAGGCCGACCCGGAGGTGGCGCGCAGCCATGGCGGCCTCGGGCTCGGGCTGGCGATCGCCCAGGGCCTCATGACACAGCACGGCGGCCAGATCCGGGCCAGCAGCGACGGCCGCGGGCGCGGGGCCACCTTCACCATCACCCTTCCGTGCAGCAGGACGCAGCAGGGGCCCATCGCCCCGCGCCTCGAGGAGCAGGCCCCCCGCGACGGCGCGCGCAAGCGCGTCCTGCTGGTGGAGGACAACGCGGACGCCGCCCTCGCGCTGGCCATGTGCCTGGAGGAGTACGGCTACGTCGTGGAGCACGTGAGCACCTGCGCGGACGCGCTGCGCACCGCGCGCATCCAGAATTTCGATGCCGTCCTGACCGACCTCGGCCTGCCCGACGGCAGCGGGATCGACGTCGGCCGCGCCCTGTCGGGCGAGCTTCCCGTGGTCGCGCTCAGCGGCTACGGACGCGAGCAGGACCGCGCCCGCTCGGCCCAGGCAGGCTTTGCGGCGCACCTGGTCAAGCCGGCGGATCCCGCCGAGGTGCACGCCAAGCTGAGCCAACTGCTGTCGCGTGCCGCCACCGGCGCGTAGGCGCATCCGAAGCCCAGCCGGTGGCTCGGAGCGGACGGCCGTTGCCGTCCCGGTCTTACAGCAGTGCTTGCGCGGGCCACCCACAATGCATGCATCACACATCAAGGGAGTCTTAGCCATGCGTCAAACCGCTATCATCCTCGCCGGCCTCGCCGCTGCATCCATCGCCCTGGTCGGCTGCGACGTGCAGAAGACCCAGGAAGGCAACGTGTCCGTGCCGAAGTACGAAGTCTCCAAGACCAAGGAAGGCGACGTGACCCTGCCGAAGTACGACGTGACGGCCCCGTCCGTGGACGTGACGACCGAGAAGAAGGACGTGAACGTCCCGAAGGTCGGCGTGTACACCGAGAAGGAAACGCTGACCGTTCCGAAGGTGAACGTCACCACGGCCGACGAGAAGAAGGCCGCCGAAGGCAAGAAGTAAGACCGGCCCGCCGTCCGGTTTCCCAGGGCCGCTTTGCGGCCCTTTTCCTTGCTGCCGGACAATGGCGGCATGTGCAACCGGTACCGGCCCGTCAGCGTCACCGTCGTTCGCGACGTCTTCGGCTTCACCCTGCTGGAGCAGCCCCAGCCGCTGTACGCGACGACGGGCATCGGTCCGTGGCAGGCGGGTCCGTTCATCCGCGCGGGAGCGGCCGCCGTCGGCCAGTGGGGGCTGATCCCCTGGTTCAGCGCCACGCGCCGTCCTGCGGGACGCGGCGGCCGGCCGATCAGCACCAACAACTGCCGCATCGAGACCGCCGCCACCGCGCCCACCTTCAAGGGCCCGTGGGCACGGGGTCAGCGCTGCATCATTCCCGCGACCGACTACGACGAGCCCTACTGGGGCACCGGCCGCAACATCTGGTGGCGTTTCGCTCGCGCCGACGGGGCGCCCTGGGCGCTGGCGGGCCTGTGGAACGAGTGGACCGATCCGCAGACCGGCGAGGTCGTGCCCAGCTACACCATGCTGACGCAAAACTGCGATGCACACCCGCTGCTCAACCGCATGCACAAGCCCGATCCGGCGCTGCCGCCCGATGCGCAGGACAAGCGCAGCGTGGTGGTGCTGGAACGCGCCGACTGGGACCGCTGGCTGCACGGGAGCCTCGACGAAGCGATGGCGCTGGTGAAGCTGCCGCCGGCGGAACTGTTCGCGCACGGGCCGGCCGATCCCGCGCAGCAGGTGCCGCTGGAACTGGCCTGACGGCGGCCCGCGCCTGGCAGTCCGCGCAGAGACTCCTAGCCCGCCACCTCGGTCACGCTCACCTCCATGTCGGTGATCTCCAGCGGACCGTAGTTGGAGAGGAAGGCCACGTCGGCCGCGTCGCGCCCGTGGGCGACCACGATGCGGCCGCCGCGCGGCTCGGACTGCGTGGCGTCGAACGCGTACCAGCGGGTGCCCAGGTACACCTCGTACCAGGCGTGCATGTCCATCGGATCCAGCCCGTGCAGGTAACCCACCACCACCCGTGCGGGCAGCGTGAGGCTGCGGCACAGCGCCACGCCGACGTGGGCGAAGTCGCGGCACACGCCGGCGCCGTGTTCGAGGGTGTCGAGCGCGCAGGTGGTCTCCTCGCTGACACCGTAGCGGTATTCGATGTGGTCGCGGATCCACTCGGCGATGCGCTCGGCCTGCGGATAACCGGGCCCGCAGCCCTGGACGATGGCGCGCGCGCGCTCCTCCATCTTGTCGCTCGGGCAGTAGCGGCTTTGCAGCAGGTAGACCAGCGTGTCGTCCGGAAGCATGCCGGCCGGCACCTGCGGGGCCCGGCGGTCCACGGCGATCTGGTCCGCCACTTCCACTTCGGTTTCGACCGTGATGCGACTGTCGCCGCGCGGCAGGGTGTAGCGCTGGCACAGGTTGCCGAAGCAGTCCACGTATTCCGTCGCCGGCACGCCCGGCGCGATCGCGTAGCGTTCCGCCACCACCCACTGGTCGGGGCCGCTGCGCGGGCGCAGGATCGCCGCGAGGGGGCAATCCTCCTCGCAGTGCAGGGTGATGTCGTTTCGGGCTCGCAGGCGCATGGGCGGAGATCTTCCCCCGCGCCGCGTGGCTCTTCGGTAGGACCGCCGCGTAGGTCCCGTAGGGCTTTGTCCGTCACGCATGCAGGACAAAGCCGTCAACTGGACCAGGGCGCGCGGGCGCGGCGTGAAAGCGTCTTAGACTCCGGCCTGCCCCGCCGCGTCGCAGGGGGCCGATCCGTGCCACACAACACCCTCACTGCCCACGTCCTGCTCGTCGACGACCAACCCGCCAACCTGCTTGCGCTGGAGGCGGCGCTGGATTCGCTCGGGGTCGACATGGTCCGTGCCATGTCCGGACCGGCCGCGCTGGCCGCGCTGGAGAAGCAGGACTTCGCCGCCGTGCTGCTGGACGTGCGCATGCCGGGCATGGACGGGTTCGAAGTCGCTCGCGAGATCCGTTCGCGGGCGCGCTCGCGCTTCACGCCGATCCTGTTCGTCACCGCCGGCGACGATCCCGATGAGGCGATGCTCTCGGCCTATGCGCTGGGCGCGGTGGACTTCCTGGCCAAGCCCCTGCGCACCGAGGTGCTCAAGGCCAAGGTCGGCGTTTTCGTCGAGCTGTACCGCAGCAAGGAAGAACTCCGGCTGCGGGAGCGGCACGACTTCGAGCAGCGCCTGGAAGCCAAGGAGGCGCGGTATCGCGCGCTCTTCGAATCGATCGACGAGGGATTCTGCGTGGTGAAGCTGCTGCGCGGCCCCGACGGGCAGGTCCGCGACTACCGCTTCGAGGAGGCCAACGAGGCGTTCGCCATGCACACCGGCCTGCAGGACGCGGTCGGCCGGACCGTGCGCGAACTGGTGCCCCAGCACGAACCTCACTGGTTCTCGCTGTACCAGCGCGTGGCAGATTCCGGCGAGGCGACGCGCTTCGTCGAGGAAGCCAAGGCCATGAAGCGCTGGTTCGACGTGTACGCCACGCGGCTCGGCGGTCCCGGCAGCGACCTGGTCGCGGTCCTGTTTTCCGACATCACGCAGCGGCTGGTGGCGGAGCAGGACATGCGGCGCCTGAACGACGAGCTCGCGCAGGCCAACCGGCGCAAGACGGAATTCCTCGCCACCCTGGCCCACGAGCTGCGCAACCCGCTCGCGCCCCTGTCCAACGGCCTGCACCTCATGCGCCTGGCGTCGACCAAGCCCGAGATGCTGGAGAAGACGCGCCAGATGATGGAGCGGCAGATCCAGCACATGGTGCACCTGGTGGACGACCTGCTGGACGTCGCGCGCATCAGCACCGGCAAGGTCGAACTGCGGCGGCGCCGCATGGATCTGCAGGAAGTGGTGCGCACCGCCCTGGAGACCAGCGCCTCGCTGATCGATGCGGGCGGCCACCGCCTGACGGTGGACCTGCCGCCGCAGCCGCTGCCGATGGACGCCGATCCCACCCGCATCGCCCAGGTGGTGAGCAACCTGCTCAACAACGCGGCCAAGTACACGCCGCAGGGCGGGCGCATCGACCTGAAGGTGCGCATGGAAGGCGACGAGGCGGTGCTGACCGTCAGCGACACCGGCATCGGCCTGCCGCCCGAGGCGATCGAGAAAGTGTTCGAGATGTTCGCGCAGGTTCCCGGCACCGGGAAGCCGCAGGGAGGCCTGGGCATCGGGCTGTCCCTCGTGCAGAGCCTCGTGGCGCTGCATGGCGGCAGTGTTTCCGCAGCCAGCCCCGGAGTGGGCCAGGGCAGCACGTTCACCGTGCGCCTGCCGCTCCTCACCAAGAGAGCAGACACCATGGCCGACACCACTTCCACCCAGCCCACTTCCCCTTCCGGCCAGCTGCACGTGCTGGTGGTCGACGACAACACCGATGCCGCCGAGAGCCTGGGGGTGCTGCTGGACATCGAGGGCCACGCCGCGCACATCGCCCACACCGGCGCCGAGGCGCTGCAGGTGGCGCAGTCGCAGCAGCTGGATGTCGTGTTCCTGGACATCGGGCTGCCTGACATGACCGGCTACGACGTGGCCCGGCGCCTGCGCATGCTGCCGTCGATGCAGCACACCATGCTGGTGGCCTTGACCGGCTGGGGCACGCAGGACGATCGCCAGCGCACCCGCGACGCCGGCTTCGACCGCCACCTCACCAAGCCGGCCGAACTGCCCGCGGTCGAAGAGCTGCTGCGTGCCGCGGCGCAGGCGAAGACCGCGGCCGCCTGATCAGGCCAGCCGCGCGAGCAGCGAACGGGTGATTGCTTCCAGCTCGCGACCGAGCGGGGCCACCATGGTCGCGCCGTCCGCTGCCGCGCGCGCCTGCTGCCAGGCCGCCACCAGCCCGTCGCGCCGCGCTTCGACCGCCGCGATCACTTCGCTGCGCCATGCGACCGGTGCCGCGCCGTCGCCCTGCTGCATCGCGCGGTGCGCCACCGCGAGATAGGCCAGCAGCAGCGTTTCCGTGAGCGTCTGCAGCAACTCGTCACCGAGCTGCACCTGCGGCTGTCCCGAGGGATTGCTCCGGTTCTTCCAGGCCGCCGCCGCATAGGCGGCGCCGCCGCCGATCACGGCGCCCAGCGCCGTCGCGGCGCCAAGCGTCAGGCCGCCGGTGATCAGGTCGATTCCGGCGCCCATGGCCGCGCCGGTCGCCGCGCCCGCCATCCCCGCCTGCGGTGTGTCCACGGCGTGCTGTTCGGTGAAGCCCGCCTCCATCCGACCCGATGCGAGCGGCGTGACCGGGGCTCCGGTGCGATGCAGCTGGACCAGTTCGGCGAAGACGGTGGTCTCGGCGGTGCGCAGGCGCTGCAGCAGCGCGGACCGGGCCGCCTCGCGTGCGCGCTGGGCGGCATCGCGTTCGGCGGCGTTCATCAGGTGGCGCAGGCTGACCGGCGGCGCGCCGACTTCTTCCGCGTCGCGCGCCGCCCGCACCAGTTCGCGCGAAAGCAGGCGCATGGCTTCGGAAAAGCGCATCGCGTTGCGGTCGTTCCAGGTCGCCGCCACGCGCTCGAAGCCGGCGCGCTTGCTGGTGGGCAGCCGGCCCGCGATCGCCTCGAGCAGCAGCGGATCGCACAGCCAATGGGCCGTGACGCGGCCCAGCGGCAGCACCTCCGCCGCGAGGCCCAGGCGCTGCACCGCGGCGCGGTACGGGGCCTCGTCGTCCGGGGCCAGCACGATGGCCGGCTGTGCCACCCAGTGCAGCAGGCGGGTGGCCTCCTGCACGTCGGCCGTGCTGGCCGGCAGCAGCAGCAGCAGGTCGGTGTCGGCCAGCGCGGACTGCATGCCATCGCCGTCCTGGGCGCGCGGGGCGGCCTTGAAGCGACCGAGCAGGTCCTGCAGCCAGGCCTGCGCCGTCCCGCCGCTGCCCGCGTGCGCCGCGACCGCGGGCGCCGGCGGCTGGAAGTCGGGCGGAATCTCGAAGATGCGCAGCACGTCGCCGCGGGCCGTGCCCAGGAGCGTCCACGGGCCGGGCTCGTGCGGCGGCGGGTGATCGGCGACCTCGCGCAGCATGCGCATCAAGGTCTCGCGCGCGCCCGCATCGGCCGCCAGCAGGCCCAGCGTCACGCGCGCCGGGCTGACGCGGGCCAGCACCTGCACGTAGTACGGGTCGCGCAGGTCGATGCGGATGGTCCGCGCGGCGCGCCGGCGCTGCCAGGCGGTCCAGGCGGCGAGCAGYAGCCGCGGCGCGACCACCACCACGAACAGCAGGGCGACGTACATCCAGACCCAGCGGCGCGCTTCCTCGACGCCGATGTTGGCGCCCGAGCGGAAGGCCATGCGCTGCAGGTCCGCGACCGTGAACGCATCGAAAGGCAACAGCGCCACCACCGGCGCGAACAACGCCGACAGGAAGGCGTGGACCTGGGTCACCCCCAGCAGCGTGCTCTCCCAGCCCACGCGGTACTCGCGCACGATGCCGCCCATCACGACCGACACCGCGAGGCCGACGGCCCAGCCCGCGGCGCACAGGTGCAGCAGCTGCTTCCACCACAGCCACTGGTGCGCGCCGGCCGCCTGCAGCCATTGCTGGTGGAAACGCGCCAGCACGTCGGCGCGCAGCCGGCCGGTGCGGCGCTTGCCCGAAGGCACGCCCGCGAGCCAGCGCTGCACCCCGGCGAGCGGCGATCGCCTGGCCCACGCGCGAGGCAGCAGCGCGCCCAGCACGATCAGCAGGTAGATCGCCAGGTTCCAGGCGAGCACGCCGAGCAGCGGCGGCGACAGCATGTTGACCTGGTGGGGGTTGTCGACCCGGTCGATCGCGGCACCGAGGATGCAGGCGGCCAGCGGCAGGCCGGTGAGCAGCCAGGCGTGCCACGGTTCGCCATCCTGCAGGGCGGCGATGCGCGGGTTGCGGTTTTCGACCGCGTCGAGCATGCGCCGGGCGCGCAGCTGCAGGTAGCGGCCGAAGTCGACGCTGCCCGCCGTGCCGAGGCGGCTGGCCTCCAGAGCCTCGCGTTCCAGCTGGTCGCGCTCGACTTCGCTCAGCAGCTTGCCCTGCGTGTCGACGTCCTCGATCGCGCGCAGCAGCACGAGCTGCCGCGCGCTGCTTTCGTCGAGATGGAGGATGCCGTCGTCCACTGTCGCCATGAGTCTAGGTGCCGGTCGTTGCCCTGTCGCGGGGCGACACAAGCGGTAACCCTTCTACATCATTCTTGTCCTGGCGGCGCGGGCACGGACATCGCTGGTGCGTTGTAGGCAAGTGGGGTAGCGAAAGCCCCAAGGGGCCATGCATGAACACGATGGTCGATGACGCGAACGCCGACAAGCGCCCCGGCAGCCCGGGCCAGCAAGCGCGGCGGGGGCAAAGCGGTGAAGGCTCGCGCAGCGCGCTGGACCTGCTCATCCAGCTGGAGCAGCGGCGCGAAGCGCAACGGCTTCGCGAAGAAGACCGGCCCGCGCCCGCAGACCCGGCGCCCTGAGCCTCAGCGCGCCTGCCGCAGGAAGCGCCGCACGTTGTCCGGGTCGTGGCCCACGTAGGTCACGGCGTGTTCCAGCTCTGCCTCGGTGCATCCCAGCCAGTTGCACCAGTTGCGTCGCTCCCACGCGGGCTCCAGATGGATCAGCAGCTGCTCCGCGGTACTCTTGATGGCGTCTTCGGACATGGTCGATTTCCTCTTAGCCGATGTCTCCAGATTAGGTGGAGACCCGTGCTGCCGCGGCAGGACAGGCCAGCGCGATGCCGTGCGGCAGGGCTTGTCAAGGATGTAGGACCCCGGGCCGGCGGCACGCCTGCCGGCGCCGCGTCCGGCTGCCGTCCCCTGGGCAAGCCGGTGGACCCGCAACAGGTATTGCAGGGGGTGAGTCTAGGCACAAGTCGCCGAAGGTCCGACCCGCAAGCCGCGGAACCGTCCTGCCCCGGCCAGGGTGCGGCGACTACACGTCCACGGCGGGGCGCGCGCGAGCATGGGCCGGAACAAGGAGTCGCCCCATGCTGCTGCGCAAGCTCATCGCGTTCGCGATCACCTCGGGCCTGGCCAAGAAGGCCTGGGACCACTATCGCAAGGAGCAGCCGGCGATCCCGGTGGACATCACCGACGTGATCGCGCGGCCGGTGGCCACCGCCGACCCGCTGGAGCGGCAGCGCGCGCGCAGCCGGCGTGGCGCGCGGCGCCGGCGCGAGGGGCCCAGCTCGTAACCGGTGCGTTACGGGCAGGGTTTAAACTGATTCGATGTTCCAGAAAACCCTGCTGATCCTCGCGATCGCCGCCGCCTGCACCAGTGTCCAGGCCCAGTCCACGCCTGCCAAGAAGGAGCTGGTCGCCCGCATCCTGAAAGTTCAGCAGCCCGCCATCGACAACATGGCCCGCGGGCTGGTGCAGGAGCCGCTGGCGCCCCTGATGGAGAGCGCGGAAGGCGCGCTGCAGCAGCGCGTGGCGCCCGAGAAGCGCGAGGCGGTCGCCAAGGCGATCCAGGCCGACGCACGCAAGTACATCGACGAGACCGTTCCCATCGTGCGCGACCGCGCGATCAAGCTCGCCCCGACCACGCTCGGGCCGATGCTGGAGGAGAAGTTCACCGAAGACGAGCTCAAGCAGATCGTCACGATGCTCGAATCGCCCGTGCTGGCCAAGTTCCAGTCCACCGGCGTGGAACTGCAGCGCCTTCTGGTCGAGAAGGTGGTCAGCGAAACCCGCCCGCAGGTGGAAGCCAAGTTCCGCGCGCTCGAGGACACCATGGCCAAGCGCCTGGGCGTCCCCACCAACGGCGCAGGCGCAGGGGCCCCCGCCGGCGGCGCCCCCGCGGCCAAGCCCGCGCCCCAGGCGCCCGCGAAGAAGTAGCAGCCGGCCATTGGCGGCCGGCTGGCTGCCCGGCCGTACCTCGCGTTACGGCGCCCAGCGGTGCGGCTCCCGCCGCACTACAAAAGCGCATGTCCCCGCGACTGCGCCACCTGGTTCTCCCCCTGATAGCGGCACTGGCCGCGTGCGAACCACCGCCGCCGCGCGAGCGCCTCGATGGCGCGCAGTTGCGCATCCAGGTGCGCCAGCTCTCCAGCCTGTCGGCCGAGGCTTCTCTGTTCGTGGATGAACTCGCGGCCGGCCACCTGTCCGGGCCTTACGCCTGGGTGCACCAGCAGGCCCTCGGCGGCGAGGTGCGCGGCGTCATCGGCGCCCTCGCCCAGCCCGCCACGGAGGACACGGCCGCTGCGCAGCGGGAAGCGACCGCGCTTGCCGCGCAGTTGCAGCTGGAGCTCACGCAGGTGGCGCCGGCGCGCAAGGATCCCGCCGAACTGCATGCGCTGCAGCAGCGCTTCACCAAGCTGCAGCATCGGCTGCACGACGTCGGCGGCGCGCCGTGAGCCAGCTGCTGGACGTCACCCTCGGGATCATGACCGCCCTGGGCGGTTTCGTGGACATCGGCGAGCTGGTGTTCGCGCTCGCCGCCGGCGCCAAGTTCGGCTACGCCCTGCTCTGGGTGGTGGTGATCGGCACCATCGGCATCGCGGTGTATGGCGAGATGGCGGGCCGCGTCGCCGCAGTGCGCCAGCAGCCGACCATGGACGTGGTGAAGGAGCGGCTGGGCCCGAGGATGGCGCTGGCGGTGCTGGTGGCCTCTACCGTCATCAACGTGCTCACGTGCGCCGCCGAAGTGGGCGGCCTGGCGGTGGTGCTGCAGTTGCTGGGAGGCCGGCAATACCAGTTGATGCTGGTCGCCGCCGCCGGCCTGCTGCTCGTCTCGGTGTACCTGCTGCCCTTTCGCTGGATCGAGCGGGTGTTCGGCCTGCTCGGATTGCCGCTGCTGGTGTACGTGGTGGCGGCCGTGGCGCTGGATCCCGACTGGGGCGCGGCGACACGCGGGCTCCTGCCCGACGCACTGCCCCCCGGCAGCCCGGGACTCACCGTGTACCTGTACTTCGCCGTCGGCCTGCTCAGCTCCATCCTGATGCCCTATGAGATCTACTTCTACTCGTCGGGTGGCCTCGAGGAAGGCTGGACGCCGAAGGACCTCCCGGTGAACAAGCTCACCGCCGGCATCGGCTTCCTGCTGGGGGGATTGCTGTGCATGGCGCTGATCGTCGTCGGCGCCGCGCTGTTCAAGCCCGCCGGCATCGACCCGCAGACGCTGGGGAGCACGCTGTTCGGCGCCAGCGTGCCGCTGGGGAAGATCGGCTTTGCCGTGGCCCTGGTCGGCATCTTCTTCGCCATCGGTGGCGCCGCCGTCGAAACCGCACTCTCCGCGGCCTACAACGTCACGCAGTACCTCGGCGTTCCCTGGGGCAAGCGGAAGAAGCCGAAGGAAGTGCCCTGGTTCACCGCCTGCTGGATCGCGGCCATCCTGCTCGGGCTGGGCATCGCGGCGAGCGGCATCAACCCGGTGCACATCGTCGAATACTCGGTGCTGTTCGCGGTGCTGGTGCTGCCCCTCACCTACTACCCGGTGCTGCGGGTGGCGGACGACCGCGCCGCCATGGGCAAGCACGTCAACGCCGGCGTGATCCGGATCCTCGGCTGGGCCTACCTGGTGCTGATCTGCGTGATCGCGGCCGCCGCCGTGCCGCTGATGATCCTGACCCACAACGGCCAGGGCTGAAAAAAAAGGGGCGGCCCGCAGGCCGCCCCGATCCAACCCCCCGTTGTCCGTTCAGGCCGCGGCGTCCGGCGCCGGTTCGGCCTTGCCCGCCGGCGCGCCATTGAGGCCGACCCGGCTGTTGAAGCTGAAGCAGGCGGCCTCGAAGGCGCGGATCTCGTGCAGCGCTTCCTTCAGGCTCATCTCGCCCTGGTCCATCAGCTTGCCCGCCAGGTGCTCGGTCAGCGGTTTCAGGCGTGACAGCGTGTGCTTGGTTTCGCCATAGAGACGCTCGCTCTGCATCTCCATGATGGTGCGCGTTTCCTCGTCGACGGTGCGGCTGCCGGCATCGCTCAAGGCGCCGAAGTTCAGGCGCGTCTTGCGGTACATGCCCATTTCGGCCACCGCATGGTGCAGCAGCTTGGTGACGCGCGTGATGTCGTTGTGGGCCCCGTTGGTGGTGCCTTCCTCGCCGAAGAACAGTTCCTCGTTGGCCATGCCGCCCAGCAGCACGCGCACGTCGTGCTCGATGTCGGACTTGGTCTTGAGCAGGTTGTTGCCCTGCTTGTGGAACACGAATCCCAGCGCGTTGTTGCGCGGATTGGCCTTCAGCGAGATCTTGATGGTCTTCATCTCCGCCTGCAGCTTGTCCCAGTCGCCGCCCGCGCGCTTGCGTTCCAGCTCGAAGTCCACCAGGAAGTGGCCCCATTCGTGGATCGCGATGATGCGGCGGTCGCGCTCGCGCTCCTTGGTGGTGTTGCCGTTGACGTTGCCGACCAGCACGCGTTCGGCCGCCAGCATGAGCGTCTCGGAGTCGATCAGGTTGCCGGCCTGCACCGCGGTGATGCCCGCCTGGTTGACGATGGTCTCCAGGTCCGCCGGGCTGCGGCCCTCGGTGATCTCCACCATGTGGCGCAGGTCCAGGTCCGGCGCGACCTTCTCAGAGCGCTGGGACAGGTAGTGCTCGATGATCGACAGGCGCTCTTCCTTGTTCGGCATCCGGAAGTCCACCTTCATCTGGAAGCGGCGCAGCATGGCCTCGTCCATGGCCATGGACTCGCTGTTGAAGTTCGAGGCCACGATCCAGATGATCTCCGAGTCGCTCTTGGTGCGCACGCCGTCCAGGATGGCGAGCAGCATGTTCTGCGTGTCGTCGTCGAACTTGCGATGGCCGCCGCGCTTCATGAACAGGTCCTGCGCCTCGTCCAGGAACACGATGCAGCGCTTGCGCCGCCTGGCCATGGAGGAGATGCGCGACAGCGTGTTCGAGCCACCCGCGACGTAGCCGGTCTCCAGGTTGGCGGCGGAGTGGAACAGGATGGGCAGGCCCAGTTCCTTGGCCAGGTAGCTGGCGAGCTTGGTCTTGCCGGTGCCCGCCGGACCGCTGAACATCACGTTGAACGGCTTGTTGATGCCGTACTCCGCGTATTCGGCGCGCCGCTCGTACTGGTCCTTGATCTGGCGCACTTCGGTCTTGATGTCGTCCATGCCGACCAGGTCGTCGATGGACCCATGCACCTGGGCGGGCTCGATGAAGCGCAGCGCCTTGAACTGGCCCTTGAGGTGGAACACCAGGAAACCGAGCAGGCCGAGGGTCAGCGCCGCGGACAGCACGCCGCTCACGCCTGCCTTCCAGCCGTCCTTTTCCGACTGCGGACGCGCGCCGGCGAAGCGCTCGTCCAGCTTTTCCAGCATGTCCAGGCTCGTCGCGCTCAGTTCGGAACGGGGGATGAACACCATCTTGCCGCCCCAGGACGCGTTCACGGCCTTGTCGGCGAAGATCTTGGTCTCCATGTCGCTGGGGTAGTACGCATACTGCTTGCCACGCGATTCGATCAGCACGATGCGCTCGGACACGTTCCACATCAGCGGCTTGTAGATCACCGTGATGCGGTCCACCGCATTGGCCTCCAGGAAGCCCAGCACGGAACCCGTGCCGAACACCACGGGCAGCTTGTCGTTGAGCATCCAGGGCGCCTCGGCGCCGGCCTGGCCGGCCATGACCTTCACCTGTTCCGCCACGGCGGCCTGGCGCTGCATCACCATGTAGGAGTAACCGGCGGTCAGCGGGATGAGGATCGCCACGGCGACGACCATCGCCTGGACGGCGAGGGTCTGGACGGAGAACCAGTCGGAAAGACGCGTCCCCAATTTCCTGAGGATGAGCCAGGGGCTCTGCGTGGGGGCGTCTTCCGACGCCGCATCCACGGGGTCTTTGCTGGCGGAGAGATCGGACATGGTGTTCCTGCTCGAAGGGGTGACGCGGCGCGCGCGTCCACTCACAAAATTCGTCGACCGGGGCCGCGCGCGGCACCCCTTTGTCAGAGTCATCCTACAGAAAGGGTTCCGTGCAGGCGATACGAAAAAATCGTCCAGTGCCGGGCTGCCCGACCCCACGTGACAAATTCACGAAAGGTCCTGTTGGCAAGGCACTGCATCTGTCGTAACGGCGCGCCAGTGCGGGAACCCGGCACGCGTTGTGCACTCAGACCCATTAGCCGGGTTCTTTTTCAAGTTTCTTTCCCGGCTATTTATCCCCTCGGGGCATCCGCTGCCCCGGGGGATTTTTTATTGTCCTTCGCCTCGCGCTTGCCCGCAGGCGCGGGGCCCAGCGTCCCCTCGCGGCGCCCGCGTTTTGCACCATGGGCTTGCACGACGCGCGATTCAACGCTTGCACAACGCCGCACCTCTCCCCAACGGGGTGCGCCGGCCTCGCGCCGGCGTGGGTCGTGAAGCCGCTGCCTATACTTGCCATTGCCATCGCGGCAGGGGCGGAATGCCCGGGTAGCACAGGGGCTCCCTGGCCGAAGACTCCCCGCGAAACAACAACGAGGTAGCAGGGGGAAGCAGGGAATGCGTTCGGCTTATCTGGTTCTGGGAGTGCCTGGCGACGCGCGCCAGGAGGAAATCGAGGCGGCGTTCCACAAGGCGCAAGGCCTGTACACCAAGGAACGCCTGGCACAGGAAGACGGTGCGCTGGCGCGGCTGGCGGCGCTGCGAGACGCCTACCAGGTGCTGCGCGACCCCGGCTCCCGTGCCGCGCACGACCGCAAGCTGCAGCAGGGCGTGCGTCCGCCAGCCCGTCCTCGCACCGTCGTGGTGGAGGAAGAGCCGTCCTCGGTGCGCAAGATGATGACTCTCGGCCTGTGGCTGCTGGTGCTGGTGCTCGCCGCCGGCATCTATATCACCTACCGCAACGCCGAAACACGCAGGGCGCAGGTCGCGCAGGAGGCGGCCGAGCGCCGGGCCGCCGAACTGGAGGCCGAGCGCGAGCGCCAGGAGCGTGACAGGCTCGCCGCCCAACGCGCCGCCGCGGCCGCCCAGGCCGAGGCCGCCGAACGCCGGCTGGCCATGGAGTCCTCGATCTCCGCGTCCCGGTCGGCCGCTGCCTTCAGCGCGCAGGAGGCCGCCGCGGCGCAGGCCCGGCGCGCCCAACAGGCGGAAGAGCAGCGGCGCGAAGCCACCCGCGCAGGCGAGGAGCGCCGCGCCGCGCAGGAAGCGCGCATGCGGACCGAGCGCGACAAGCAGCGGGTGCGGGAGCTCTGCATCCAGCTCTATCGCCGTCCGGACTGCTGACGCCAGGGCCGCGGTCGCCTGCGTTGCCGCCCCCGCGGGAACGACGAGAATCCCGCCATGGCCCAACTCGAAAAGCTCCGCAGCCAGCGCTGGCTGGCGCGCAATGAATTCCGCAGCTTCAACCACCGCTCGCGGATCATGCAGATGGGGTACGACCCCAAGGACTGGGAAGGCAAGCCGGTCATTGCCATCCTGAACAACTGGAACGACTTCAACCCCTGCCACCAGCACTTCAAGCACCGGTCCGAGGAAGTCAAGCGGGGCGTGCTGCAGTCCGGCGGATTTCCGCTGGAACTGCCCACGGTGTCGCTCGGCGAGGTGCTGATCAAGCCCTCCGCCCTGCTGTATCGCAACATGCTGGCGATGGAGGTGGAGGAAATGATCCGTGCCTACCCGGTGGACGGCGTGGTCCTCATGGGCGGCTGCGACAAGACGACGCCCGCCATGCTGCTGGGCGCCACCAGCGCGGACGTGCCCGCGATCTTCCTGCCGGCCGGACCCATGCTGCGAGGCAACTCGCGCGGCCAGACCCTAGGCTCCGGTTCGGATGCCTTCAAGTACTGGGACGAGCGCCGCGCCGGAACCATCAGCGAGCCGCAGTGGATGTCCATCATCGGCGGCATCGCGCGCAGCGCGGGCACCTGCATGACCATGGGCACGGCCAGCACCATGACCTCGATCGCCGAGTCGATCGGCATGGCGCTGCCCGGCGCGTCGTCGATTCCCGCCGTGGACGCGAGCCACCAGCGCATGGCCACGGCTTGCGGCCGGCGCATCGTGGAGATGGTGCACGAGGACCTGCGGCCCTCGCGCATCCAGACGCGCGAGGCCTACCTGAACGGCATCACCGTGGCGATGGCCCTGGGTTGCTCCACCAACGCGATCATCCACCTGATCGCACAGGCCCGGCGTGCCAGGCAGGACATCGGGCTGGACGACTTCGAACGCATCAGCCGCCAGGTGCCGGTGCTGGCGAACATCCGTCCCAACGGCACCAGCCAGTACCTGATGGAGGACTTCTACTACGCGGGCGGCCTGCCCGCGCTGATGCAGCGCCTCACGTCCTGGCTGCGCCTGGACCAGCTCACCGTCACCGGCAGGACGCTCGGCGAGAACATCGAAGGCGCCGAGTGCTTCAACGACGACGTGATCCGGACGCTCGCCGATCCCGTCTACAAGGAGGGCGCGCTGGCGGTGCTGCGCGGCAACCTGGCGCCGGACGGCTGCGTGATCAAGCCCTCGGCCATGAACGAGAAGTTCCTGAAGCACGCGGGCAAGGCGATCGTGTTCGACGATTACCCCAGCATGAAGAAGATGCTGGACGACCCCGCGGCGGAAGTGACCGAGGACGATGTCATCGTGCTGCGCAACGCCGGCCCCAAGGGCGGCCCCGGCATGCCCGAATGGGGAATGATCCCCATGCCGGTGAAGCTGCTGAAGGAAGGCAAGCGCGACATGCTGCGCATCAGCGACGCGCGCATGAGCGGCACCAGCTACGGCGCCTGCGTGCTGCACGTGGCGCCCGAGGCTTTCGTCGGCGGCAATCTCGCACTGGTGCGCAACGGCGACCGCATCAGCGTCGACATCCCCAACCGGACCATCCAGCTGGAAGTGAGCGATGCGGAACTCACGCGGCGCCGCGGCGCCTGGACCCCGCCGCCGCCGCGCTTCGCGCGCGGCTACGGCTGGATGTTCACGCAACACATCCTGCAGGCCAACGAAGGTTGCGACATGGACTTCCTCCAGTCGCAGTTCGGCGACAGCGCCGGCGAGCCCGACATCTTCTGACGGGCGTCCGGTGCGCTAATCGATCAGCACCAGGTTGGGGCGTGTCGCCGCACGCGCGCTGGGTCGACGGCCCGTGCGATGGACGCGTGCGTGTCAGCCACCCGCGTGCGGCGACGCCGGGCTCCCTTGCCCGGCCAGCCGCCCCGCGGCCTGCCAGAAGGCCTCGGCATGCGGGCCCAGCGGCGACGCGTCGCGGTACAGCCGGATCTCCACGGGGATGCGCCAGTGCGCGGGGCCGGTCACCTGCAGCCGCTGCGCCTGCAATTCCTCGCGCACCAGGGTCTCGGGCAGCCAGGCCAGGCCGCGTGCATCCAGGGCCATGCTTTTCAGCACCGACGCCAGGTGCGCCGTGAACACCGGCTGCCAGCCGGCGGCGGCGAGCTCGGGGCCGAGCACCTGCCGCACGATGCGGCCGAGCCCCGATTCGTCGCTGAATCCGAGCAGCGCCCGGTGCGGCGCGCCCGGCGCCTGCACCGGCAGCAGCAGGTCGCTGCCGATGGCGAGCGAAGGCACGCCGGCCGCATCGAGCTCGCCGCGGGCCGCCGGCAGGCCATGGGCGATCACGAACTGCACCTCCCGCTGCGCCAGCAGGGCCTCGCAGCGTTGCAGCACGTCCGAAACGAGGCGAATGGCGCCCATGCCGGTGTGCGGCTCCAGCGATTGCAGCCAGCGCGGCACGAAGGTGAACGACAGCGCATGCGTGGCCGCCAGCCGCAAGGTGGCCTCGCTCGCCTCGGCCAGGGCCCTGGCCTGGGGCGGCAGCCGCGCGACGCGGCCCAGCAAGTCCTCGGCCTGCGGCCGGAACCACTCGCCCGCAGCCGTGAGGCGCGCCGGCTGCGTGCTGCGGTCGAACAGGTCGGCGCCCAGCCATTCCTCCAGCGCCCGCACGCGGCGGCTGAAAGCGGGCTGCGTCATGTGGCGCTCCTCGGCCGCGCGCGAGAAGTTGCCCGTGGCGGCCAGGGCGAGGAAGTCTTCCAGCCAGGACAGGTTCATGGGCGGTGCCGTGGCGGCATCAAACGAGAGAAAAAGGGCATTGGCACGGGCTGCGTCGTTTGGAGATGATCGCGTCTGCTTTCCAGGAGACCCCCATGAAGATCGTCGAGATCCGCGAGAAAACCGTCCCCATCGCCTCCCCCATCCGCAACGCGTACATCGACTTTAGCAAGATGACGCTGAGCCTCGTGGCCGTCATCACCGACGTCATCCGCGACGGCAAGCCCGTGGTGGGCTACGGCTTCAACTCCAACGGCCGGTACGGCCAGGGCCAGCTGATGCGCGAGCGTTTCCTGCCCCGCGTGATGGAAGCCCAGCCGGACACGCTGCTCGACGCCAAGGGCATCCTCGATCCGCACAAGGTGTGGGACACCCTGTTCAGGAACGAGAAGCCGGGCGGCCACGGCGAGCGCTCCGTGGCCATCGGCACCATCGACATGGCCATGTGGGACGCAGTGGCGAAGATCGAGAACAAGCCGCTGTTCCAGCTGCTGGCGGACCGCTACGGCGACGGCACCGTCAACCGCAAGGTGTTCGTGTACGCCGCGGGCGGCTACTACTACCCCGGCAAGGACGACACGCAGCTGAAGGACGAGATGCGCAGCTACCTCGATCGCGGCTACTCGGTGGTGAAGATGAAGATCGGCGGCGCCTCCCTGGCCGAAGACCAGCGCCGGATCGAGTCCGTGCTGTCCATCCTGAAGGACGGCCAGCGCCTGTGCGTGGACGCCAATGGCCGCTTCGACATGGACACCGCCATCGCCTACGCCAAGGCGCTGCAGCCGTACAACCTGTTCTGGTACGAGGAAGCCGGCGACCCTCTGGACTACGAACTGCAGGCCGTCCTGCGCAGCTACTACACCAACCCCATGGCCACGGGCGAGAACCTGTTCTCCATGCAGGACGCACGCAACCTGGTCCGCTACGGCGGCATGCGGCCGGACCGCGACTGGCTGCAGTTCGACTGCGCCCTGTCGTACGGGCTGGTCGAGTACCTGCGGACGCTGGAGATGCTCAAGCAGCATGGCTGGTCGGCCAGCCGTTGCGTCCCCCATGGGGGTCACCAGATGTCGCTGAACATCGCGGCGGGCCTGGGCCTCGGCGGCAACGAGTCCTACCCGGACCTGTTCCAGCCCTATGGCGGGTTCCCCGACGGCGTGAAGGTGGACAACAGCTACGTCACCATGCCGGACTTGCCGGGCATCGGCTTAGAAGGCAAGAGCGACCTGATCCGGGAGATGCGAGCGCTGTCGGACTGAGTGGTGCCCCATGGCCGCGCTGGCGCTGCGCGCCATGATGTTTCGCTGTAGGACCGCGCCGCGACCTGCCGCCGGAGGCCTCACGGCCGAGCAACCCCTGTCGCACACTCGCGCCCAGGCAAGCAGTGCAGGGAGCGCCATATGGAAAGGATCTGGGGGCCGGTCAACGGCTTTTACTTCGCAGCCTATGCGGCGCCCACCGAAGACGGCGAGCGCTATTGCAGCTACGCCAAGGTGTGCTGGTCGCGCCCCGAAAGCTACTGGGATGCCGACTGCGTGTTCAAGATCTTCGGCGGCGAACACCACCACACGGCCGAAGCCGCGCTGGCCACGGTGGCGCTGGAGGCGCGCAACGAGATCTCGCACCTGCCCGCCCTCGCCCGCACGCTCGCCGAGCAGCAGCGACGCGACAGGATCCCGATGCCGCGCCTGTTCGTCCGGGCCTTCTTCCGCCATCGCATGGCCTGAGGTGCTGCTGTTTTTGTAGCACCCAACCCACATCGTCCCCAGTGAGAAGCGCTTTCTCTGGACGACCGCGCGACGAAGCTATGAAAATCGTAGCGATGGCCGAGACCCTGCCCACCTACTACGACGTCCTGCAGGTCGAACGCGATGCGACGCCCGAACGCGTGCGCGCGGCGTACCGCAAGCTGGCGCAGAAGTACCACCCGGACAAGATGCCCGGCAACGCGAATGCGGGGCGGGCCATGGCGGCCCTCAATGCCGCCTACGAAGTGCTCTCCGACGCGCACCGCCGCGCCGAGCACGACCTCTGGATTCGCCGCGCCGAGCGCATGACCCAGCCGGCGCCCCAGGTCCCCGCGGCGCCCGCCGACGTCTGGGCCTACCTGCACCCGGCCGTTAGCTGGCCCTGGTATCTGCTCTTCGGCACCACCGTGGTCGCCATCGGCACGATCGCCACCGCGCTCTATCTCACCGTGATGCCCGCCCGCGCTGCCGCCAGCACGCCGGCCGCGCAGACCTGCTCGTCTTCCCTTTCCTCGCCGGCACCGTCCTGCGCGCCCCGCAGCTGATCCGCCGCGGGGGCGGACGGCAGGCCAGACGCGGCTGACGAGCACACCCGTCCCGGTCCGATGGCCGCGCAGCGAGCCCGGACCCACCTTGTCAATATCGACAAGGAGACTCCATGAAACACAAGACCCTGCTGGCCGCCGCGCTGGCCGCCGGCTCCCTGATGGGCCTGGCTCCGCTCACCCAGGCCGCCCCTGCCGTCGTCGCCGGGACCACGCCGGGCACGACCGTCTACCCGTACCCGGGCACCCCGGTGTACCAGTACCCGGGCACGACGGTTTACCAGCAACCTGGCACGACCGTGTACCAGCAACCGGGCTCCACCACGTATGTCTATCCAGGGTCGCCCGGCCAGTACGGCATGCCCGCGCCGCCGCCGGCCCCGCTGAACAGCGACGATCCCGGGGTTCGGGACGGCTACGTGTGGGCACCGGGCCAGTGGCTCGTGGTGAACGGCAGGTACACGTGGCAGAACGGTCAATGGCTGCCCGCCCGCGCCGGCTATGCGTGGCAGGCTCCGCAATGGCAGCAGCGCTCCGACGGCCTGTGGTACATGGTCGGCGGCACCTGGGTGCGCACCGACAACTACGCGTACGGCGGCCGGGTGGACTTCGGCCCGAACGGTGACATCGACCACGACGGCGTCCGCAACGCCGACGACCGCGACCGCGACGGCGACGGCGTGGTGAACTGGCGGGACAACTTCCCGGACGATCCCAACCGCAGCTAGCCGCAAACTACCCGGAAGACGGCCCGGAGCCGGAAGCCTGGAGCCAGGCTTCCAGCTTCACGAGCGTCGCGGTCCAGCCGCGCTCGTGGGCGTCGCGTGCCGCGTCGTCGAAGAAGCGCTCGTGCACGATGTCGAGCTCAGTACCTTCGGCCACCGGCCGCAGGTCCAGCGCCACGCGCGAGACGCGATCGGGCGTGCTGTGCCAGGCCCAGCTGAAGACCAGGCGGCGGTCGGGGATCACCTCCTGGTAGACCCCCGCGATCTCGTGCTCTTCGCCGTCCTGCGTGTGGAAGCGCACGCGGTACCGGCCGCCCGGCCGCACGTCGAGCTCGGCAAAGCTCACGGTGTTCGGGCCGCCGGGACCGAACCAGGCACTCAGCGCTTGCGGGTCCGTCCACGCGCGCCAGACCCTGGCGGGCGCGACCGCGTAGCGGCGCGTGAGGTGGAGCCGGGGCTTTTGGTCGACGGGTCGGTCCATGGGTGCACCTCCTCCTGGTGGTACAGGTAGCGCCCCAGCGCATCGAGCTGGGCGCTCCAGAATCTTTCGTACTTGGCGAGCCACATGGCCGCATCCTCCAGCGCCGCGGGCGCCAGCTCGCAGCGCACGGTGCGTCCTTCCTTCGCGCGCACCACCAGCCCGGCCTCTTCCAGCACGCGCAGGTGCTTCATGAAACCGGGCAGCGACATCGCGTGCGGCTGCGCCAGTTCGCTCACGCTGGCGGGGCCGTGCGTGAGCCGCTCCACCACGCTGCGCCGCGTGCCGTCCGACAACGCCCAGAAGACCTGGTCCAGCACGGCGGCGTCGGCCGCGGGCCTCATCCCTTGGGCATCAGCGGCTGCAGCATGCTGAGGCGGTTCCCCTCGGTGTCGTAGAAGGCCACGTACTGGCCGACGCCGGGGATCTCCATCGGCGTGCCCAGCACCTCGCCGCCCGCATCCTTCACCGCCTTCATGGCCGCCTGGACGTCCGGCACGCCGACGACCACGGAAGGATGCTGCGCCGGCTTGCTCGTGTCGCGCGCGAAGAAGCCGCCGTTGATGGCGCCGCGCATCCCGTCGGGATTGACGTCCTTGTCGGCGGTGGTGGTCACCACGTAGTTGCCCATTTCCGGGCCGAGCATCTGCATCTTCCAGCCGAAGACGAACTGGTAGAAGCGCGCGATGCGCTCGCGGTTGTCGCAGGGAAGTTCGAAGTGCACGACGGCGTTCATTTCAGGCTCCTGAGTGCGCGCCTTGCAGCGCGGAAATGTCCAGCTTCTTCATCTGCATGATGGCGGCGAAGGCACGTTCGGCCTTTGCCGCGCCGGGATCGGTGATCAGGTCCGGCCGCACGGAAGGCGTCACCTGCCAGGCGCCTGCCAGTTCGAGTCGAACCACAGGCAGGGAACGACCTTCGAAGCGGTTGCATCGGCGCCTCCTATTTGGACCGGCCGTCGTAGTGCTTGACCGGAACGCTTTCGAGGTCGAAATCCTCCAGCGTCCGCAGGTTGATCGCCGCCATCTGCACACCTCCTGGACCGGGTGCCTCGCCATGCGTGTGGATCCCGCAGGTGGCGCAGAAGTGGTGCTGGATGACGTGCTTGTTGAACAGGTAGGTGGACGCCGCGTCCTCGCCCGTCAGCAGGCGCAGCTTGTCCCTGGGGACGAACCACAGCAGCGAACCGCGGCGCGAACACATGGAGCAGTTGCAGGCCAGGCCGCCGTCGACCTCGCCCTCCACCTCGAAGCGGACGCGCCCGCAATGGCAGCTTCCCTTGTAGACCATGGACACCTCATCAGTTAACCAACAGGTTTACTTTTAATCGAAGCCACGGCCTGCGTCAAGTCCCGCGCCAACGCGGCCCTGCCGCGCGGCTCGAAAAGGAAGAAGCTCTGCGCTAAGGGCTGCCCAGCCCCGCGGCCTGCTTCGCGTGGAGCTTGGCCGCGATGTACTCGCCATGAGTCACGTGAAGCAGCCCGGCCACCTTGGAGATCAGGTGGTTTTCGTCGGCGGCGATCTCGCCGTCTGCGTAGGCGACCTGCCACATGAACTCGACGATCCGCACCTTCTGCGGATGGCTGAAGCGCTCGTTGAGCGTCGACGTGAATGCGAAGAAATCGTTCGCGGTGCGCGAGTGCTCCTCCGCGAGGGCGACCAGGCGATGCAATTCGTCGGCCGTGAGATTGAACTTGCTGCGCAGCGCCGCGAGGACCGCCTCGCGTTCGCCCGGGCGCACGGCGGACTCGGCGCGCATCACCTCCACCAGCAGCACGGCCGTCGCGAGCTGCAGCCGGTGCTCCTCGTCCTGCGGTGCGCCGGAAGCGGGGCCGGCCAGGGAATCGAAGAGGTCGCGAAGGGCGCGCAGCATGCGCCTTATTTTGCGCCCAGGCCCATCGACCGGGTGATCACTTCCTTCATGATCTCGTTGGTGCCGCCGTAGATGCGCTGCACCCGCGCGTCGGCATAGGCACGCGTGATCGGGTATTCCCACATGTAGCCGTAGCCGCCGTGCAGCTGGACGCACTCGTCCATCACCTTGCACTGCAGGTCCGTGGTCCAGTACTTGGCCATGCTGGCCGTGGCGGTGTCGAGCTTGTCCTGCAGCACGAGTTCCAGGCACTTGTCGACGAACACGCGGGCCACCTGCACTTCCGTCTGCAGCTCCGCCAGCTTGTAGCGCGTGTTCTGGAAGGCGGCCACCGGCTGGCCGAAGACGCGGCGGTCCTTCACATACTGGACGGTCCAGTCGATCCCCGCCTGCGCCGCGGCAACGGCGGTGATGGCGATCTGGATGCGTTCCCAGGGCAGCTGCTCCATGAGGCCGAAGAAGCCGCGGTTCAGCATGGCCTCGCCTCCCAGCAGGTTCTCCGCGGGCACGCGCACGTTGTCGAAGAACAGCTCGGAGGTGTCCTGGGCCTTCAAGCCCAGCTTCTTCAGGCGCTTGCCCTTTTCGAAGCCCGGCATGCCCCGCTCCACCAGCAACAGGCTGGTGCCCTTGGCGCCCGCGGCGGGATCGGTCTTGGCGACGACGATCACCAGGTCGGCGTGCCAGCCGTTGGTGATGAAGGTCTTGCTGCCATTGAGCAGGTAGCAGCCGTCGGCCTGGCGGATCGCCGTGCTCTTGATGCCCTGCAGGTCGCTGCCCGCGGCCGGTTCGCTCATCGCGATCGCGCCGACCATCTCGCCGCTCGCGAGCCTGGGCAGGTAGCGCTTCTTCTGCGCCTCGGTCCCGTAGTGCAGCACGTACGGCGCGACGATCTCGTTGTGCAGGCCGAAGCCGATGCCGGTGAAGCCGCCACGCGCGAGCTCCTCCATCTGCACCACGGAGTACAGCTTGTCGACGCCGGCGCCGCCGTACTCCTCCGGCATGGTGGGGCACAGGTAACCGTTGGCGCCGGCCTTGCGCCAGACCTCGCGGTCCACGAAGCCTGCTTCCTCCCACGCTTCGTGGAAGGGCGCGATCTCCTTGTCCACGAAGCGCCGGAAGGCATCGCGGAAGGCATCGTGGTCGGAGGTGAAGAGCGTGCGTTCGATCATGGGGTCCCCAAAGAAAAGCCGCCGCCCGGAGGCGGCGGCTGCGCCTACTTTACTTGCTTACTTCTTCGTCGACACGGGGGCCGGCGGCAGCGGCTGTCCACCCGGGCCGGCCATGAAGCTCAGCGGGCTGATGGCGGCCTGCTGGCCGACACCGGGCCGGCTGAAGTCGCACACGCCGGTGGAGAACACCGCCTGCAGGCGGGTCCACTGGGGCGCGGTGAACGTCACGTCACCGTAGTCGGCGGCGTTCAGGGGCTTGAGCTCGCACTTGAGGATGTCCTCCGAGCGCGGGCCGCCGGCCACCTGGCGCGGCGACAGCGAAGGCTTGAGTGCGGGATCGGCATCGCAGTTGGCGATATCGAAGTCCTTCACGGCGGGGTTGCTCGGGTGCAGGCAGAAGTCCTGCGTGCTGGCCGGACGGGTCGCGCGCACCTTCTGCTCCATGCTCGCCGTGCTGGTGCTCGTGGTCAGGTCCAGCAGCCACTGGTCCATCGCGGCCAGCGCCTCCAGCCCCATGGTTCCGGGAGGCAGCGAGAAGTTGCCATGCGACCAGCGCCACAGCGCCTGGTTGCCCGCGTCGCCAAAGTCGCGCGTGATGCGGTCGCGCACGGCCCAGCTGAACCACATGTGGTGGATCCCGAGGACGCCGAAGGCACCGAGCGGCTGGTTGGCGGCCACCAGCGAATCGTCCCAGCCGCGCAGGTCCATGATCGGCGTCTTCGCGAGGTTCGCTCCCGAGGCGACGATGCCGGCGCGATAGGCGATCGGCAAGGCCACGAGGTCCGCCGTGCTGCGAGCGGCGCGCGCAGTGGAATCCCGGTCGATGCCGCCGACGGTCTCGTTCAGGGTCACGAACTCTTCCGGCGTGATGACGTGGTCACGCAGCGCCTTCAGGCCGTACTGGACCCCCGTGTTGTCCCGCGTGTCGTTGGCGGCGGGACTGCCAGGCACCTTGCCCCAGATCGACTCGGCCCAGGACCACGCGTTGCAGCGCGGCAGGCCGGCGGTCGCCACCGGGTTCGCCGGGTCATACACGGCGGTGTTCGGCAGTTCGCAGTTGTTGGTCACGCCCACGTTCGCGATCGCGCCCGTCGTCTGGTTGCTGACCTGGCGGAAGGTGTACACCCCCGCCTTGCCGTTGCTGCCGAACAGGTTGAACCAGGCCTGGCACGCGGTCTGGTCGAGGTGGCCGTTGATGCGCCCCTTGCGCAGGTTCACGTCCGACTGGGACAGGCCCATCGTGGTCCACAGGCCCAGCATGGCGGGCTTCTGGTAGGCCTCCACCAGCAGGGTGCAGTCACCGACTTCCAGCGACGTGCTTTCGGAGTCGGGGTAGGTGCAGGTGGTGATCACGCCGTCGAGGACGCCAGGCATGATGGACAGGTTCATGTTCGAGTTGATCGAACCGCCCGAGCAGCCCGTGCCCAGTGTGTACTTCACCTGGCCGTAGGTGTCGATGATGTGTTCCTTCATCATCATCGTGGTCTCCGACATCATCACGCGGTTGGAGTTGCGCGACGAGTCGGTCATGCTGTTCTGCGCGACCAGGAAGCCGCGCTTGAGCTGCTCTTCCAGGCTGGTCCAGTTCACCGTCGTGCGCGACTGGCGCCGCGGCTGTCCGGTGCTGGAGCCGAAGGAGTAGTAGATCTTCTTGTTCCAGCCGGTTTGCAGGGCGAGCGCCGTCGAAGACTGCGCGGGGTCGAACAGTACGGCGATGTCGTAGATGCCGCGGTTCATCGTGCCGCGCTCGACGCGCACGATGAAGGGCACCGTCGCGCCACTCTCCGTGGTGGTGGTCGCCAGGTCGCTCGGCGTGCTGCCGGGCGTGTACGCCTTCCAGCAGCCGTTCGCTGGCGGCGTCGGCGCAGCCGGGATGACGCCGGTCGTGCCGTTGCTGTTCCACACCGGATCGGGCAGCGCGGTGGAGCACTGGCCGGCGCCGCTGCCGGCGGTGGTCGTCGTGCGGTAGTACAGCTTGGTTTCGGTCGCGATGTTGCAGTGGGCATCGGGCTGGCCCGACAGGCCGCTGCCGTTGGTGGCCGGCGTGCTGCCCGAGGCCGCGACGGGTTGCGGCGTTGCGCAGTAGAACGGCGTCAACTGCGTTCCGGACAGCACCGGCCCGCTGCGCGGCGCGTTCGTCACCACCAGCCGCGCGCCGGGACCGCCACGCACCGTGGCCTCGATCACGTTCTCGCCATTGACCAGCCCGGTCACGACGCCCATGAGCGTGCCCTTCGCGGTGGGCGTGAATGCGCTGGTGACGTCCGTGCCGTTGCGCGTGATCTTCAGCACGCCGGAGACGATCGTCCCGGGCGGCGCCGTGACCTCCATCAGCGCGTCGCCATCACTGATCAGGTCGGCGCGGTTCGACAGGGTGCGGATCTCGAACGGCGTGTTGTCGCCCTTGCCGCTCAGCGACTGCGGATCGGAGGCGCCACCGCCTCCGCCGCAGGCCGCCAGCACCAGGGTTGCCAGGGCGCATGCGCCCGGGCGCCACGCGGGAAGGCGCGGCCTTGATTTCGTTGCAAGCACGTTGTCTCCTTGAGGAAGGGAACCCGCTCGTTCCAGCGCGGCGGGCTGAGGCCAATCTAAGAGCCTTCCATTGCGGCGCGCATGCGAGAAACCCCCAAGTCGTCGCCTTCGTGACATCTATTTCAACGTCGCCATGGCACCAAAGTGCCCTTGCCTGCCGTGCCTATACTGCGGCGCATCTCCAGGAGACCCGCGATGACCGAAGCATATGTTTACGACGCCATCCGCACGCCGCGCGGCAAGGGCAAGAAGGACGGCAGCCTGCACGAGGTCAAGCCGGTGAACCTGCTGGCAGGCGTGCTGGCGGAACTGCAGCGCCGCAACGACTTCGACACGGCGCAGGTCGACGACGTCGTGATGGGCGTGGTCTCTCCGATCGGCGAACAAGGTTCGGTCATTGCCAAGGTCGCGGCGCTCAAGGCAGGCTGGGACTGGCGGTGCAGTGGCGTGCAGCTGAACCGTTTCTGCGCATCGGGCCTGGAGGCCGTGAACATGGCCGCGCAAAAAGTGCGCTCGGGCTGGGAGGACCTGGTGGTCGCGGGCGGCGTCGAAAGCATGAGCCGCGTGCCCATCGGTTCGGACGGCGGTGCGTGGGCGCAGGACCCGGAAACGAATTCGGCGACCTCCTTCGTGCCGCAGGGCATCGGCGCCGACCTGATCGCGACGCTGGAGGGTTTCACGCGCGAGGACGTGGATGCGTTCGCGCTCGAGTCACAGAAGCGCGCCGCGACGGCGCGCGAAGGCGGCTTCTTCGCCGGCAGCGTGGTGCCGGTGAAAGACTTCCTCGACCAGACCATCCTGGACCGGGACGAGTTCATCAAGCCGCACACCACCATGGAGGGCCTGGGTTCGCTGAAGCCCGCCTTCGAGCAACTGGGCGCGATGGGCTTCGACCAGGTGGCGATCGGCCGCTATCCCCAGGTCGAGCGCATCCACCACGTGCACCATGCGGGCAACTCCTCCGGCATCGTCGACGGCGCCGCGGCCGTCCTGATCGGCAGCGAGGCCGCGGGCAACACGCATGGGTTCACGCCCCGCGCGCGCATCGTCGCGGCGGCGCTGTCCGGCGCAGATCCCACCATCATGCTCACCGGGCCGATGCCGGCCGCGCGCAAGGCGCTCGCCAAGGCAGGCATGACCCTGGACCAGATCGACCTGTTCGAGATCAACGAGGCTTTCGCCGCCGTTCCCATGAAGTTCATGAAGGAGATGGGCGTGCCGCACGACAAGGTGAACGTGAACGGCGGCGCCATCGCCATGGGCCATCCGCTGGGTGCGACCGGCGCCATGATCCTCAACACGCTGATCGACGAACTGCACCGCCGCAAGCTGCGCTACGGCCTCGCCACGCTGTGCGTGGGCGGCGGCATGGGCATCGCCACCATCGTCGAGCGGATCTGAACGGAGGACAACGTCCCGCCTCGCGGCGGGCCGGACTTGCAATGAAAACCATCAAGTACGAGCTTCAGGCTGGCATCGCCACCCTCACCTTCGACGAACCCGGTTCGCCGGTGAACACGATGTGCGCGCAGTGGCAGGACGACCTGACCGCCGCCGTGCAGCAGGTGCTCGCGGACCAGGAGGCGATCCGCGGCATCGTGCTGGCCTCGGCCAAGACGACTTTCTTCGCCGGCGCCGACCTCAAGGGGACCATGCGCCTGAAGCCGCAGGATGCGCCGCTGGTGTTCCGCGAGATCGAGCAGGTGAAGAAGAATTTCCGCACCCTCGAGACTCTGGGCAAGCCGGTGGTGGCCTGCCTCAACGGGGCTGCCCTGGGCGGCGGCTGGGAGGTGGCGCTGGCGGCGCACTGCCGCGTCGCGGTCGACAACCCGAAGATCCAGTTCGGCCTGCCCGAGATCACGCTGGGGCTGATTCCCGGCGCCTCGGGCATCACCAAGATGACGCGCCTGCTGGGCCTGGTGGGCGCCCAGCCCTACATCCTGGAAAGCAAGCTGTTCGCACCGCGCGAAGCGCTGCAGCTCGGCCTGGTGCAGGAACTCGTTCCCGACGCCTCGCAGCTGCGGGCCGCGGCGCTGGCGTGGATCGCCGCCAACCCGCAGGCGCAGCAGCCGTGGGACGCCAAGGACTACCGGATGCCGGGCGGCACGCCCAGCAACCCCAAGATCGCGGGCATGCTGGCCGTGGCCCCGGCCGCGCTGAAGCTCAAGACGCGCGGGCTCTACCCTGCCCCCGAATACGCGCTGGCCGCGATGGTGGAAGGCGCGCAGGTGGACTTCGACACCGCGCTGCGCATCGAGACGCGCTACCTCGCCAAGCTGATCGTGTCGCCGGTGGCGAAGAACATGATCAACACCTTCTTCTTCAACATGAACGCGATCAAGGCCGGCCAGTCGCGTCCGAAGTGGGAGGGCAAGTACCAGCCGAAGAAGGTCGGCATCCTGGGCGCGGGGATGATGGGAGGCGGCATCGCCTACGTGCAGGCCGGCCGCGGGATCGCGACCGTGCTGAAGGACGTCTCGCAGGACAAGGCCGATGCGGGCAAGGGCTACAGCGCCCGGCTCACGCAGCCGCGTGTCGAGAAGGGACGCTTGACCCCGCTGGAGCAGCAGGCCCTGCTGGCGCGCATCACCCCGACCGAATCGGTGAAGGACCTGCAGGGCTGCGACCTGATCATCGAAGCCGTGTTCGAGAACCGCGAACTGAAGGCGAAGGTGACGAAGGAGGCGGAAGGCCTGCTGGCGCCCGACGGCTTCTTCGCGAGCAACACCTCGACGCTGCCGATCACCGGCCTGGCCAAGGCCAGCGTGCAGCCCGGCAAATTCGTCGGCATCCACTTCTTCAGCCCGGTCGACAAGATGAGGCTGGTGGAAATCATCCGCGGCCAGGCCACCGACGACGAGACCGTGGCGCGCGCCTACGACTACGTGCAGGCGATCGGCAAGATCCCGATCGTCGTGAACGATTCGCGCGGCTTCTTCACCAGCCGCGTGTTCGGCACCTTCGTCATGGAAGGCGCGGCGATGGTGGGCGAAGGCATCCCGGCCGCGGTGGTCGAACAGGCCGGCCTCCAGGCCGGCATGCCGGTGGGGCCGCTGGCGGTGCTGGACGAGACTGCGCTATCGCTGTCCGTGCACGTGCTGGACCAGACGCGCTCGGACTATCGCGCCGAGGGCCGGACGTACATCGCGACGCCGGGCGAGCTGCTGGTGGAACGCATGGTCAAGGAGTTCGACCGCAACGGCCGCGCGGCCGGCGGCGGCTTCTACGACTACCCGGAGGAAAAGGGGGCGAAGAAGTCCCTGTGGCCGCAGCTGAAGACGCTGTTCGGGCAACCCGGCATGGAATGGAACCTGCCGGACCTGAAGGACCGGCTCCTGTACCGGCAGGCGGTGGAGACCGCCCGCTGCCTGGCCGAAGGCGTGCTGACCAGCGTGCACGACGCCAACATCGGCTCCATCTTCGGCATCGGCTTCCCCGGCTGGACCGGGGGCGCCATGCAGTTCATCTACGGAACAGGGATCGATGCCTTCCTGCAGCGGGCCGGGACGCTGGCGGGCCGCTACGGCCCAGGCTTCGCGGTCTCGCCCCAGGTCGAGGAAGCGATCCGCAAGTTCGAGCCGCGTTGGTGATCCGCAGGCGGGGGTGAGTAGTCGTAGGCTGGGGTGAGCCCGCAGGCGAACCCCAGCGCTCCGCGCATCGCTGGGGTTCCTCCGCCCCCAGCCTACGGAATCAGAAGCCCTTGCCGCGCGCCACGTCCATGATGACGCGCGCGGCGAGATACAGCCGCGGCTCGATCGCGTCCACCAGCACGTATTCGCTTTCCGCCGAGTGCGCGCCGAAGCCCGGCAGCCCGAAGCGCTCGACCACGGGCGCCCCGGTCTTGAGCGCGGCAAACGCGGCATCGGTGCCGCCGCCTTCGGGCTGGTCGTCCACCACCAGCTTGCGGCCCACTTCGGCGTAGACCTGTTGCGCGTGCGCGCCGAGCTTGCGGCTCGCGTCGGTGGCTTCCAGCGGCGGGCGGCGGCGCTCGAAGGCTACGGTCACCTTGGCCTGCGGGATCAGCTGCTTCTTCGCCCGCTCGCGCACCGCGGCCTCGATGCGGTCGTAGTCGGCCACGCGCAGCACGCGCACGTCCGCCTGCGCCGTGGCATGGGCGGGGATCACGTTGCGGTTGGTGCCGGCCTGGGCGATGGTCCAGTTCATCTTCAGGCCCACCTGCGGCTCCGACAGGTCCCGCATCTGCAGCACCTGGTGCGACAGCTCGTAGAGCGCGTTGATGCCGCGCTCGGGCGCGCTGCCGGCGTGCGAGGCGCGGCCTTCCACCTTCAGCTCCACCGAGGCAATGCCGCTGGTGGCGAGCGACAGCTTGTCGTTGTCGACCCGGGATGCCTCGAACGACAGCACGGCGTCGTGCTCGCTGCCGGCCTGCGTGATGAAGTTGCGCGAACCCGGCGAGCTGATCTCCTCGTCCGCGTTGACCAGCACCGTGAGCGTGCCGTATTCGCGGAAGTCCAGGGACTTCAGCAGCGATGCGATGTGCAGCACCATGGCCACGCCCTGCTTGTCGTCGGCGATGCCCAGGCCGTAGGCCTTGTTGCCGTCGATGCGGAAGGGCTGCTTCTCGAGCATGCCCTTCAGGTACACCGTGTCCATGTGCGCGATCAGGAGGATCTTCTTCGTGCCCGTGCCCTTGAAAGTCCCCCGCACCATGCGGCCGATCTTCTCCGGCGTGTCCGCCATGCGGTAGGTACTCGCCTCGGCCGGCTCGATGAAATCCACCTGCGCGCCCAGCGCCCGCAGCTTGTTCGCCACCAGTTCGCTGGCGCGGGTGAGGCCTTCCAGGTCGCGGCTGCCGGTCTCGATGGAAACCAGCTCCTTGAGCGTGTCCAGCAGCGGCTGCTTCTGGGTGGCGGCCGCGCGCTGCACGGCGGCATCCGGCGCGGCCTGGGCGAACGCCTGCGCGCAGAACAGGGTGGTGGCGGCCAGCGCCGCCGCGATCGGCAGGCGGGGATACAGCAATTTCAACCTCGGCTCCTGGTGGGAAAAGGCGAGAGCATAGCGTCCGCTGCTCAAGGGAGATGAGCTCCCCACGTCCCCGTCGGGACGGGCAGCCGCCGATTGGTTGACGGAGTCAACGAACCGGGCGACACTGCCGCATGGCGTCGCAAGTCCCCGTGTCGCAGGTCAAGGTCGTCCGGGCGTTCAACCGCTTCTACACGCAGCGCATCGGCGTGCTCAAGCGCTACCTGGAC
Organism: Ramlibacter sp. P4_H7; assembly: GCF_056400765.1. Taxonomy (NCBI): domain Bacteria; kingdom Pseudomonadati; phylum Pseudomonadota; class Betaproteobacteria; order Burkholderiales; family Comamonadaceae; genus Ramlibacter; species Ramlibacter sp. P4_H7. Next base: position 30,017 of record NZ_JBFUKP010000009.1, on the reverse strand, counting down.
ACGGACTTCACCTTGACCGAGGTGCGCGTGCTGTACGAGCTCGCGCACCGTCCGCCGCTCACGGCGCGCGACCTGGTGCGCGAGCTGGAGCTGGACCCCGGCTACCTCAGCCGCATCCTGCGCCGCTTCGAGAACCAGGGCTGGATCACGCGCGAGCCGGCGGCGCACGACGCCCGCCAGCACCTGCTGCGCCTGACCGAACCGGGCTACGCGACCTTCGCCCCGCTGCAGCAGAAATCGCGCGACGAGGCGGCCGCGATGCTGGCCACCGTGCCGTCCGCGGTCCGCCCGCGCCTGATCTCCGCGCTGCAGACGGTGCACCGCCTGCTGGAGCCCCCCGCGCCGGCGCAGCGCAAGGTCGTGCTGCGCGATCCCCGGCCCGGCGATCTCGGCTGGGTGGTGCAGACCCACGGCGAGCTCTATGCCCGCGAGTACGGGTTCGACTGGACCTTCGAGGCGCTGGTGGCGGAGATCACGGCCCGCTTCGTGCAGAATTTCGACGCCGGCTGCGAGAAAGCCTGGATCGCCGAAGTGGACGGCGAACGCGCGGGCTGCGTCTTCCTCGTGCGCAAGTCGGCCACCGTCGCGCAACTGCGCCTGCTGGTGCTGCGGCCCGAAGCGCGCGGGCTGGGGCTGGGCGGCCGGCTCACCGACGCCTGCATCGACTTCGCGCGATCGGCGGGCTACCGCAAGATCATGCTCTGGACCCAGAGCAACCTGACCGCGGCCCGCGCCATCTACCAGTCGCGCGGCTTCGCGCTGAAGGAGAGCGAACCGAACGCCGCGTTCGGCCAGCAGCTGGTCAGCGAAGTCTGGGAGCGCAAGCTCTGAATCCGGCCCTGCTGGCCGCCGCGGCCACCGGCGTGCAGGTGGGTGCGGCCATCGTCGCTTCCCGCTTCGTGGTGGCCGAGGTGCCGCCGCTCACGCTGGCCATGCTGCGCTACGCGATCGGCTTCCTGTGCCTGCTGCCCTTCGCACTGCCCGCATTGCGCGGCGCTGTCGCGCTGCTGCGCCCCCGCGACCTGCTGGCGATGGCGGCGCTGGGCACCGGCCAGTTCGGCATCCTGATCGCCCTGCTGAACTGGGGCCTGCAGACCGTGCCGGCCGCGCCGGCCGCGCTCCTGTTCAGCCTGTTCCCGCTGCTCACGCTGGTGTTGGGTGCGGCCACGGGACGCGAGCAGGTCACTCGGCCGCTGGCCGCCGGCGTGCTGCTGTCGATCGCGGGCGTCGCGCTGTCCCTGCTGCCCAAGCTGCAGGCCGGCCACACGGGCGGCTGGTGGGGCGAGCTGGCGGTGCTGGCGTCGGCCTGCGTGGGGGCACTGTGCAGCGTGCTGTACCGCCCTTACCTGCAACGCTATCCCACGGTGCCGGTCTCCGCCTTCGCGATGCTCGCGTCGGTGTTGTTCCTCGCCCTCATCGCGCTTCGCGAAGACTGGCCTGCCCAAATCAGCGGACTCGACGCGCGGGCCTGGGCCGTGATCGCCTTCATCGGCCTGTCCAGCGGCGTCGGCTACTTCTGGTGGCTCTATGCGCTCAAGCACGAGTCGCCCACGCGGGTGACGGTGTTCCTCGCGCTCAATCCCGTGACGGCGGCCCTGCTCGGATGGCTGCTGCTCGGCGAGCCGCTGCAGGCGTCGCTGCTCGCGGCGCTGGCGCTGATTGCCCTGGGACTCTGGCTGGCCACCCGCGGCCTGCCGGCGAAACGACAGCGCACCGCCGGATAATTGCGCCGATGTCGTCCCCGTCCGAAGCCCTGGCCGCGCCGCAGACCGCGCGGCCCAAGTCGCTCACCGACCTGTTCGTCTCCTTCACGCTGCTCGCCCTGCAGGGGTTCGGGGGCGTGCTCGCCGTCGTGCAGCGCGAGCTGGTGGAAAACAAGCAGTGGATGACCAAGGAGGAGTTCATCGAGGAGTGGGCGGTCGCGCAGATCATGCCCGGTCCCAACGTGATCAACCTGTCCATCACCCTGGGCGCGCGCTACTTCGGTCTGCGCGGCGCGCTCGTCGCGCTGGCGGGCATGCTGACTTTCCCGCTGCTGGTGGTGCTGGCGCTGGCGCTGGTGTACGCGCAGTTCGCGTCCAATCCGCACGTGGCCGGTGCACTGCACGGCATGGGCGCAGTGGCGGCCGGCCTGATCACCGCGACCGGCCTGAAACTGAGCTCCGCGCTGAAGCGCAACGTGATGGGCCTGCCCCTGTGCATCGCGCTGGGCGTGGCCGCCTTCGTGACGATCGCCTGGCTCAAGCTGCCGCTCGCCTGGGTGCTGGTCGTGCTGGGCGGCATCGGCTGCGTGGCGGCCTACCGGAAGCTCGCTTCGTGAACACCATCGCGCTGCACGGCGCCGACTGGCTGTCGCTGTTCCTGCACTACGCATCGCTGTCGCTGCTGTGCGTGGGCGGCGCGATCACCACCGCGCCCGACATGCACCGCTTCCTGGTGCAGGAAAAGGCCTGGCTCACCGATCCGCAGTTCAGCGCTTCGATCGCCATCGCTCAGGCGGCGCCCGGCCCCAACGTGCTCTTCACCGCGCTCATGGGCTGGAACGTGGGGCTCAATGCCGGCGGCCTCTGGACCGCGGCGCTCGGCATGGTGCTGTGCCTGGGCGGGATCATGCTGCCCAGCTCGGTGCTTGTGTACCTGACGGCGCAATGGAGCCACCGCAACCGCGACCTGCGGGCGGTCCGCGCCTTCAAGCAGGGAATGGCGCCGCTGGTGGTGGCCTTGCTGGTCGCCACCGGGTGGATCCTCGCCACCGCCAACGGCTACGCCTGGACCAACTGGCCGGCCTGGGCGGTGACGCTGGTCACCGCCCTGATCGTCTGGCGCACCCGCGTGCACCTGCTGTGGCTGCTGGGCGCGGGTGCCGTCCTCGGCTGGTTCGGCTGGATCTGAGCGGCCGCTTCAGAGCGGCTTGATCTCCACCTTGCGCCACTTGATGGTGCCGCGGCCCCACTGCAGCGCGACCGGCCCTTCCTTCAGCTTCGCATCATGGACGTCGGCCGTCTTCACGCCATTGAGCACCACCACCAGGTGGTCGCCCTGGGCCGTGAGCTCGAAGGTGTTCCACTGGCCGCCCGCCTTGATCATGGGCGCGGTGAGCTTGGCCACCTTCACGATCGCACCCGTGGCGTAGGTCGGATCGGGCCGCTGGTCGAAGATGTTGGCTTCGTAGCAGTTCTCGTCGGTGATGACGGCGGGGTTCTGGCAGCGCAGGAAGACGCCGCTGTTGGCATCGTCGCTGGCCCAGAACTCGGCGCGGATCATGAAGTCCTTGTACGACTTGGTCGTCACCAGGTAGCCGGGGTCCTTGCCGCCGCTGGAGGCCTGGATCGCGCCGTCGCTGGCGCTCCACTTCGCGTCGCCGACGGGACGGAAGTTCTCCATGCCCTTGGTGCCATCGACCAGGGTGGTCCAGCCGATGCCGAAGGGCATGCTCATGTTGGCGCAGCCCGCCAGTCCGGCGGCCAGCGTGACGGCGGCCAGGGCTGCCGCAGTGCGTTTCTTCATCGTCCTGTCTCCTTGTCGTCCGCGCAATTTGCGCCCGGCGATCTTGCGGGCCTTTGGCGGCACGCGCAAGACGGGACTTAACGGGGGTTCTCGAAGAACAGGTAGCTGGCGTAGCCGCCGACTTCGAAGTAGACCTTCTTCTCGCCGGGATCGGCGACGAAGTTCAGGTTCTCGTCGAGGACGCCGTAGCCGAAGCGATAGGCCCGCGCCTCGCTGTCGCTCGTGCCCATCGCGGTACTGAGCTTGTCCACCCGGATGAAGCGGCGCACCAGCTTGTCGCCGGCGTAGACCTCCACCACGCCGTTGGTGCCGGTCCAGTTCTGGATGTCCCGCCCCAGCTTGTTCTGCTGTTCCTGGGTGCAGGAAGCCAGGGTGGCCAGTGCGGCCAGGGCGCAGGCCTGGGCCATGCGGGTGCGTATCGTCATTCAGTCCTCCAGCAAGGGCGGCAGCAGCGCCGCGGAAGTTCCGACCAGGACGGCGTCGGCCGCGTCGTCGAGCCCGGTGGGCTCGGGGTTCAGGATCACCACGCGCCCGCGCGTCGAACGCGCCAGCCCCGCGGCAGGATAGACCAGGCCGGACGTGCCCACGACCAGCATCAGGTCGCAGGCCGCGGCGGCCTCTTCGGCGGCCGCGAGTTCGCGCGCCGGCAGCATCTCGCCGAACCAGACCACCGCCGGCCGGCGCAGGTTGCCGCAGGTGCCGCAGCGCGGTGGCCGGCCGGGGACGGGCGCCTGCGCCGTGCAGCAAGCCTGGGGAGCATCCAGCCACCGGTCCTCGGCAATGTTTCCGTGCAGCGCCAGCACTTCGGGCGAACCGGCGCGCTGATGCAGGCCGTCGACGTTCTGGGTCACGACGGCCAGGCGGCCGGGATGGCGGCGCTGGAAGTCGGCGACCGCGACGTGGCCCGCGTTGGGCGCAACCCCGGCGACCATCTCCCGGCGCAGCGCGTACCAGTCCCACACCATGGCGGGCCGCGCACGGAAGGCCTCCTCGGTCGCCAGGTCCTCGGGCCGGAACTTCGCCCACAGCCCCGTCTGGGCATCGCGGAAGGTCGGCACGCCGGACTCCGCGCTCATCCCCGCGCCGGACAGCAGCACGATGCGACCGGCCTCCCGCACCCACGCGCGGACCTGCTCCAGGTTCATGCGTCCCCCGGCGCCGCGGTGGCCGACGGCTCCTCGCGCTTCGCGTTGAAGTAGACCCACTCCGCAACCCGCCGCATCGGTCGCGTGCCGAGCAGGTGGTTGTACAGCCAGTCGCTCTGCGTCAGCTCGAAGAAGCGGCGCAAGGCGCGCTTGGCGCGGTAGCTGGGATAGCGCGCCGGCAGCCACTGGGCGGGATCGGCCGACCGTCCCTGCAGGAAGCCGGACACCGCGTCGGCGGCGTCCTCGCCATAGTGCAAGGCGGCGTGGATGCCGCCGGCCGTCGCGGGGGACACCAGGCCGGCCGCGTCGCCGACCAGCAGCGCGCCGGGCCGGGCGACGCGCGGCAGCAGTCCGCCGCAGGGAATCATGCCGGCGCGGATGGCCAGCGGCGCGCCGTGCGGCCTGACGTGCGACTGGCTCTTGCACAGGAAGGCCTCCAAGTCCAGCCTTCCCTGCCGCTGCCCCGGTGTCATGCGCCGCGCCAGGCCCACCTGCGTGGCGCCCACGCCGGCGAAAGCCCAGCCGATGTAGCCCGGGGCGAGCCGCGCGTCGAGGAAGCAGTGCAGGTAGTTCGGTTCCACGTCGGCCCGCGCGTACTCGTGCTCCACGCCGAACAGGAAATGCCGGTTCTGCGACAGCCCCAGCGCCTTGGCGACACGCGAGTGCGGGCCGTCGGCGCCGACGAGGTACCGAGCCTGCACCAGTTCGCCCGTGTCCAGCGGGATCTGCCAGGGTTGGCCGTCGGCCGTGCGGCTTGCTCCCGTGAACAGGGCGCCAAAGCGCGGCTCCGCGCCGGCCTGGCGTGCCAGGTCCACCATCCAGTCCAGCAGCCGGACCGCATCCGTGGCCCAGAAGTAATAGCCGGGCGCACGCAGCGCCACGTGCCGCAGGTTGGGCGCATACAGCTTCACGCCCTCGACCGGCCGGACCAGGTCCCGCGGCACGTCGCGAAGCCAGGGGATCGCGTCCACCGCGTCCTTCACGATCATCCCGGTGGTGTGCAGCCGGGCCCCGGCATGCGGCTTCTTCTCCAGCAGCAGCACGCGCAGGCCGGCGAGGGCGGCGCGGCGCGCGCAGGCCAGGCCCGCGAAGCCGGCACCGACCACCACCAGGTCGTAGGTCAAGCAGTTCCTCGCTGCCGCACCGCCTCGTACAGGCAGATCCCGCTGGCCACCGAGACGTTGAGGCTTTCGACCGCGCCGAGCATCGGGATGGAGACCAGGGCGTCGCAGGTCTTGCGCGTCAGCTGGCGCAGGCCGGTGCCCTCAGCGCCGAGCACCAGGGCCGTGGCGCTCTTCAGGTCCGACTGGTACAGCGTCTGCGTCGCCTCGTCGGACAGCCCCAGGCACCAGATGCTGCGCTCCTTCAGTTCACCCAGCGTGCGCGCCAGGTTGGTGACCATGAAGTAGGGCACCGTCTCGGCGGCGCCGCTGGCGACCTTGGCCACCGTGGCGTTGATGCCCACGGCATGGTCCTTGGGCGCGATCACGGCATGCGCGCCGGCGCCGTCGGCCACGCGCAGGCAGGCGCCGAGGTTGTGGGGATCGGTGACGCCATCGAGCACCAGCAGCAGCGGCGGCCCCTGCACGGCGTCCAGCAGGTCGTCCAGCGATGTGGTGACGGACAAGGGCTCGACCCGCGCCACCACGCCCTGGTGGCCGGCGCTGCCCGCCAGCCGCGCGAGGCGCAGGCCGTCGGCCTCGACCGGGCGCAATCCCGCCTCCTGCGCCTTTTGCAGGAACTGGCGCATGCGGGCGTCCCTGCGGCTGCCCTCCACGTAGAGTTCGACGATGGATTTCGGTGCGGTGCGCAGGCGCACGCCGACCGCGTGGAAGCCGAACAGGACTTTGGCAGAGGACATGCCGGGATTATCCCGTGCGCCCCCGCCCTCTCCCGCCCGGGCGTCAGTCGATCCTGGCGCCCGAGGTCTTCACCACCTGCGACCACTTCTGGATGTCGTCCAGCAGGATGCGCGCGAACTGGTCCGGCGCCGTCGCATAGGGGTCGGCCCCGGCTGCAGCGAATTTCTCCAGCAGGTCCTTGTCATGGAGGACTTCGGCGATATCCATGTTGATCTTCCTCACCACGGCCTCGGGCGTGCCGGCGGGCGCCAGCAGGCCGAACCAGGGACTGAGCTCGAAGCCGGCCAGCCCCGACTCGCCCAGGGTCGGCACGTTCGGGAAGGCGGCCGAGCGCTTCGCGCCGGTCACCGCCAGCGCCCGCAGCTTGTCGCTGCGGATGTGGCCCGCCACCGAGGGCAGGCTGCTGAAGGTCATCTGGATCTGGCCGGCGATGGTGTCGGTCAGTGCGCCGGCCGCCCCCTTGTACGGCACGTGCACGAGCTTGATGCCCTGGCTCATGTTCACCATCTCGCCCAGCAACTGGTTGAGCGACCCGTTGCCCGCGGAACCGAAGTTCACCTGGCCCGGATGGGCCCGGGCATAGGTGACCAGTTCGCCGACGCTCTTGGGCGGGAAGTTCTGGTTCACCACCAGCGCGAACGGCACGGTGGCCACCGTCGCCACCGTGGCGAAGTCCTTGTACGGGTCGTAGGGCAGCCCGCGGTACAGGCTGCCGTTGATGGCTTGCGTGCCGACGTAACTCATGAGGAGCGTGTAGCCATCGGCGGGCGACTTGGCGACGAAGTCGGTGCCCAGGTTGCCGCCGGCGCCGGCCTTGTTCTCGATCACGACCGGCTGGCCCCAGCGCTCGGACAGCTTCTGGCCGACGATGCGGGCCAGCGCGTCGGAGGCGCCGCCGGGCGTCTGCGGCACGACAAGCTTCACCGGCTTGCTGGGGAAGGCCTGTGCGCGAACGATCGCGGGCGCGGCCAGCGCCAGGGCGGCCGCCGCGATGGCGGTGAGGAAACGGGCTCGGGTGGACATGGGACCTCGCAGGAATTGGATGTTTCAGCGCGGCGTGTCGCCGGCCAGGGTGATGCGGTGCATCAGGCGGCGGAAGCCGTGGTAATCGTTGACCGGGTTGTGCTGCACGCAGCGGTTGTCCCAGAAGGCGAGCGAACCGGGCTGCCAGGAGAAGCGGCAGGTGAATTCCGGCTTCACCTGGTGCTGGTGCAGGTACTGCAGGAGCGGGGCGCTCTCCTCCTCGGTCATGCCGCGGAAGCGGACGGTGTGCGCCACGTTGACGTACAGCGCCTTGCGACCGGTCTCGGGATGCGTGCGCACGACCGGGTGTTCGGACTCGTAATCCTTCTTCGCCTCGGCGCGGCCGTCGGAGGCGATGCGGTCCTCGCGCGTCCTCGACACGTCCGCCTTGGCGGAGCTGTTCACCGCCACCAGCGGATCGAGCAGTTTGCGCAGGCCCTCGGACAGCGCCTCGTAGGCGGCGTACTGGCTGGCGAACAGCGTGTCCCCGCCATAGGGCGGAACCTCGCGCGCGAGCAGCATCGAACCCATGGGCGGCTGCGCGAGGTAGCTGGTGTCGGAATGCCAGATGCCGCCGAAGTTGCTGCGCTCGTGCTCCAGCTTCTTCACCTCAATGATCACGGGATAGCCGGCCAGGCCCTTCACGAAGGGGTACTCGATCGGCTCGCCCATGGACTGGGCAAAGCGCAGGAACTGCTCGGGCGTGAGCGCCTGGTCGCGGAAGAAGATGACCTGGTGCTCCAGGAAGACCTGGCGGACCTGGGCGGCGAGGGATTCGCCGAGGCCGGCGGCGAGGTGGACGCCGTGGATCTCGGCCCCGAGCGCCCCGGCCAGTCGCTTGACTTGGAACTGCGTCATGGTGGGGCCATGCTATCGGGCCGCACCCGGCCCGGGAATGTGGGAATCCCTCAGGGGACGATGCGGCCCGCCTCGATGGTGATGCGGTGTTCGCAGCGCTCGGCGATGCCGCGGTCGTGCGTGACCAGCACCAGCGTGGTCCCCTGCTCCCGGTTCAGGTCGAACATCAGCTCCATCACGGTCTCGCCGGTGGCGAAGTCCAGGCTGCCGGTGGGCTCGTCCGCCAGCAGCACGGCCGGCTTCACGACGAAGGCCCGCGCCAGCGCCACCCGCTGCTGCTCGCCGCCCGAGAGCACTTTCGGGTAGTGGCCCAGCCGCTCGGAGAGGCCGACGCGCGCCAGCATCTCGGCCGCGGCCTTGCGCGCATCGCGCCGCCCCGCCAGCTCCAGCGGCAGCATGACGTTCTCCAGCGCGCTCAGGTTGCCCATGAGCTGGAAGCTCTGGAACACGAAGCCCACCTTGCGCGCGCGCAGTTCGGCCCGCGCGTCCTCGTCGATCGCGAACAGGTCCTCGCCGGCCAGCCTCACCGTGCCTCGGGTGGGCGTGTCCAGCCCCGCGATGATCGAAAGCAGCGTGCTTTTCCCCGAGCCCGAGGCGCCCACGATGGCGGCGGTTTCCCGCGCGGCCAGGGAGAAATCGATATCGCGGAGAATGTCGAGGGTCCCCGTGGAATCGGTGACCGATTTGGAAACGTGTTCGACGGAGATGATGGGTTCTGACATGCGTTCGGGTGGTTGGCGGCGGCGCGACTTGGTCGCCGTCCTGTGGGCCGGGAGTGTCGTCGCTGCCGCGCGGGCCGCGGCGCCGCCGGTCATCCTGGTCGTGGGCGATTCGCTCAGCGCGGAGTATGGCCTGAAGCGCGGCACCGGGTGGGTCGCGCTGCTGGAGCAGCGCCTGGCCGGGGAGAAGATCGCGGCCCGGGTGGTCAACGCCAGCATCAGCGGCGACACGACTTCCGGCGGCCGCTCGCGTCTGCCGGCGCTGCTGGCGCAGCACAAGCCGACGCACGTGGTCCTGGAGCTGGGTGGCAACGACGCGCTGCGCGGCCTGCCGCTGTCCGGCACCGAGGACAACCTCGGACAGATGACCCAGTCGGCGCAGAAGGTCGGGGCGCGCGTGCTGCTGGTGGGCATGCAGGTGCCGCCCAACTACGGCAGCGACTATGCGAACCGCTTCTCCGGTGTCTTCGCCAAGGTGGCGAAGCAGTACAAGGCGGGGCTCGTTCCCTTCCTGCTGCAGGGCGTGGCCGATGCCGCCGACCCGCGCGCCCTGTTCCAGTCCGACGGCATCCACCCGAGGGAAGTGGCGCAGCCGCGCATGCTGGACAACGTGTGGCCTGAACTGAAGAAGTTGCTGAAATGAGCGTGCGTCCCCTGCCCGCGCCCGACGCCGTGCTGCGCCTGGACCAGTTCGACGCGGTGATCGACGCGCGCAGCGAAGGCGAATTCGCGGAGGACCACCTGCCCGGCGCCGTCAACTGGCCATCGCTGGACGACGCCCAGCGGCACGAGGTGGGGACGCTGTACAAGCAGGTCAGCCCGTTCGACGCCCGCAAGCGCGGCGCCGCCCTGGTCGCGGCCAACATCGCGCGCCACATCGCGCGCGACGTGATGGACAAACCCAAGGGCTGGAAGCCGCTGGTGTACTGCTGGCGCGGCGGCCAGCGCAGCGGCTCGCTGTCGCTGGTGCTCGGACAGATCGGCTTCAACGTGCACCTCATCGAGGGCGGCTACAAGGCCTTCCGCGCGGCCATGCTGGCGCAGCTGCCCGAGCTGGCGCAGCGCCTGTCCTACCGCGTGGTCTGCGGCCCGACCGGTTCCGGCAAGACGCGCCTGCTTCAGGCATTGGAAGCGGCCGGCGCCCAGGTGCTGGACCTGGAGGCGTTGGCCAGCCACCGCAGCTCCGTGCTGGGCCTGATCCCCGGCCAGCCCCAGCCGACGCAGAAGCGCTTCGACATGCTGGTGTGGGACAAGCTGCGCGGCTTCGATCCCACCCGTCCCGTGTACGTGGAAAGCGAAAGCAAGAAGGTCGGCAACCTGGCCGTGCCCGATGCGCTGATCGCCGCCATGCGCGCCAGCGACTGCCTGCGGCTGGACCTGGCGGACGACGAACGCGTGCGGCTTCTGCTGGAGGACTACGGCTTCTTCCGCAGCGATCCCGAATTCTTCTGCGAACGGCTGGAGGCGCTGGTGCAGTTGCGCGGACACGAGCAGGTGCGCGCCTGGCAGGCGCAGGTGCGTGCCGGCGACATCGAGTCGGTGGTGCGCGAACTGCTCCTGAGGCACTACGACCCCGGCTACGCCAGCTCGACGGCGCGCAACTTCAAGGGCTTCGGCGAAGCGAAGGCGATCGCGCCGAGGGACCGGACCCCGGAAGCCATGGCGGCGCTGGCGGAGGAACTCCTTTCCTCGTAGGCCGGGGTGAGCCCGGGTCGTCGGCTGGGGTGAGCCCCGGGGTCGTAGGCTGGGGTGAGCCCGCAGGCGAACCCCAGCGGACGGCGCGAAAAGCGCTGGGGTTCGCTTTCGCTCACCACCAGCCTACGGAACCCCCGCTACGAATCCCAGGCTACGAATCCCAGCCCACCGCATCGCGGTAGGCATGCCAGGTGGCGTGCCCCAGCCAGGGACCGACCACCAGCAGGCCCAGCGACCACGGCCACAGCGCCAGCAGGGTGAGCGCCACCACCAGCGCGCCCCAGAACAGCATGGCCGCCAGGTTGTCCAGCACCACCCGGAAACTGGTGAGCGCCGCGGTGATCGCGTCGGTGTCGCGGTCCAGGATCATCGGGATCGCGACCACCATGCTGCAGTAGACCAGCGCGGCGAACACGCTGCCCACGGTGAGGTAGACCGCGAGGAACTGCCAGTTGCGCGGGTTGAAGACGGCCTCCAGCACGCTCGCGGTGGACGGCATCCCGGTGTTGAAGAACACCGCGAACACCACCAGCGAGGCGCGGCCCCACAGCAGCTCCAGCACGGTCAGCACCAGCACGAGCAGGCCCATGCTGCCCAGGTGGCCGCTCCAGCAGGTGAGCGAAGCGGACAGGCTTTGCGGCACGCCCTGCTCCCGGCGGCGGCTCGCCTCGTACAGCCCCATGGCCAGGAACGGGCCGACCAGCAGGCAGCCGGAGACGATGGTCATCGTGTACTCCGGCTTGTTGCGGAACACGGCCCCGAGCGTGGCCGCCATGGCCCAGAAGCAGGCGCCGTAGAAGGCCGCGATGCCTGGCGCCGCGGCCAGGTCCCTCGCCCCGCGCGCCAGCCATTGCAGGGGCGCCCCCAGGGCGATGCGGCGCACCTGCGGCGTGGGCGGAACGGCCTGGCCGGGCTTTTCCGTGCCGTCCGTGATCGGGCTTTCCATCGTCGGATCCTCCGTCCTCAGGGTAGCGCCGCCCACGCCGGGTACGGCATCCGGGATCACCCGCAGTGCAGGGCTTCCAGTGCCTGCGCCAGGTCCGCCTGCAGGTCGGCGGGATCCTCCAGGCCCACGGAAAAGCGCACGAGGATTCCCTTGTGCTTCCAGGTGCCCAGCTGCGCGCTGCGCATGGCGGGAATGTCGTACGGCACCACCAGGCTGACCGGGCCACCCCAGGAATAACCCAGCTTGAACAGCTTCAGCGCATCGCAGAAGGCATCGACCTGCCGCGGCGTATGACGCGCATCGAACACGACGGAGAACAGGCCCGCCGCGACGCCTTGCGGCCCGCACAGCGCCTGCCAGTGTTCGTGCCCCGGCGAGCCCGCCAGTGCCGGATGCAGCACCTGCACGACCTCGTCCCGCGCGTCCAGCCATTGGGCCAGGCCGCGCGCCGCCACATCGTGGGCGCGGTATCGCAGGGACATGCTCGGCAGCGAGCGCAGCACCGATTCCACGTCGTTGCCTCCCACGCCCCAGCCTACGCGCATGTGCGTGAGCTTGAGCTGCTGGTGCAATTTCTCCTCGCGCGTGACGATGCTCCCCATCAGCAGGTCGCCGCCGCCGCTCGGGTACTTGGTGAGCGCGTGCACCGAGATGTCCACGGCGAGGTCCTCGCCCGGGACGAGGTCGAAGGCCTGGAAGGCGAGTCCCGCGCCCCAGGTGTTGTCCAGCGCGCAGGTCACGCCCCGCGCGCGGCAGATCCGCACCAGCGCCGGCAGGTCGGGAAACTCCATCGTCACGGACCCAGGTGCCTCCAGCCACACCAGCTTCGTGTGGGGGCCGATGCGCGCCTCCAGGTCCTGCGGCTTGAGCGGGTCGTACAGCTGGTGGCCGATGCCCCAGGCCTTGAACTCGCCGTCCGCGAGTGCGCGGTTGGGGCCGTACACGTTGTCCGGCAGCAGCACCTCGTCGCCGGACTTCAGCAGCGCCATGCCCACGTTGGCGATCGCCGCCAGCCCGCTCGGCACCAGGATGCAGTGCCGGCCGCCCTCCAGCGCAGCGATGCGCTCTTCCAGCGTGAAGGTGGTGGGCGTGCCGTGCAGCCCGTAGGTGTACCCGTGCTTGTGCTTCCAGTCACGCGCCCGCATGGCGGCGACGTTGGCGAAGATGACCGTGGAAGCCTTGAAGACCCCCGGCTGCGGCGCGGCGAAGCCGGCGGGCGGGGCGTAAGGATGGTGGATGAGGTCGGTGACCGGCTTGCTCATGGCGGCATGTTAGCCGTGCGGCGATGCCCGCCGCCACTCTGCGGTCCCGGCGGGGGACTTGCCCCGCACCGCGGCCCGTGGACCGCTCGAAATAACATGCAGAGCGGTCTCCCATGGAAAGAAGCCGGGCTTTGCCCGGCTTCTTTCCACTGATCAGGCCACTCTGAAAAGTCGCCCGCGACTTTTCAGAGTGAATCTCATACCTTCCACTTCTCCAGCAGCTTCTCCGGCCGCATGGCGTCGTAGCTCTCGAAGGGCTGGTGGATCCAGGGATTGGTCGGCAGGAATTCGACCGAGTAGTCCGGCGTGAACTTGCTCAGGCCCTTCGTCCACAGCACCGCGGTGCGCAGTTCGGTGACCTTGCTGTACTTGCCGCGCAGCATCTCCACCACCTTGTTCAGCGTCAGGCCCGAATCCGCCAGGTCGTCGACCAGCAGCACCTTGCCCGCGATCTCGCCCTTGGGCGTGGTGATGTAGTGCGCGATGTCCAGGTGCCCCTGCACCGTGCCGGCCTCGGCGCGGTACGAGCTGGTCGACATGATCGCCAGCGGCTTGTCGAAGATGCGCGAGAGGATGTCGCCCGGACGCATGCCGCCGCGGGCCAGGCACAGGATGGTGTCGAACTCCCAGCCGGACTGGTGGATCTTGATCGCCAGCTTTTCGCAGAGGTTGTGGTACTCGTCGTAGCTCACGTACAGGTGCTTGCCGTCTTCCGTCAACATCTCTTCTTCCTCTCAGTTCTTCACGACGCCAGAGCGCGCAACCATTCCAGTGCCGCCGCGGAACCGGCTTTGCCGGGCCGCTGGGGACGCCCCCTTGAGGGGGAGGCGCCGCAGGCGCTTCGGGGGTGGGCCATTCAATCCGCGAGATAGGGGTGGCGCATCATGATGGTGTGGTCGCGGTCCGGGCTGGTCGAGATGATATCGACCGGCACGCCGGTGACCTGCTGGATGCGCTGCAGGTACAGGCGCGCGTTCAGCGGCAGCTTGTCGTACTGGGTCACGCCCACGGTCGATTCGCTCCAGCCCTCCATCGTCTCGTAAAGCGGCTTGCAGCGCGCGATCTCGTCCGCGCCGAGCGGCAGGATGTCGATGTGCTCGCCGTCCAGTTCGTAGCCGGTGCACAGCAGCAATTCCTTCAGGCCGTCCAGCACGTCCAGCTTGGTGATGCACAGGCCCGAGAGGCCGTTGACCTGCGCGCTGCGCTTGAGCAGCGCCGCGTCGAACCAGCCACAGCGGCGCGAACGGCCCGTGGTCACGCCCTTCTCCGCGCCGACGGTGGAGAGGTGGTAGCCCACCGTGCCAGGAGTCTCCCAGTCCAGTTCGGTGGGGAACGGGCCGCCGCCGACGCGCGTGCAGTAGGCCTTGGTGATGCCCAGGATGTAGTGCAGCATGCCCGGCCCGACGCCCGCGCCCGCCGAGGCGTTGCCGGCCACGCAGTTGCTGGAGGTCACGTAGGGATAGGTGCCGTGGTCGACGTCCAGCAGCGTGCCCTGCGCGCCTTCGAACAGCAGGTTGTCGCCGTGGATGTGGGCCTCGTTCAGCTCGCGCGACACGTCGGCCATCATCGGCCGGATGATCTCCCCATGGCGCAGGGCCTCGTCCAGCACCTGCTGGTAGTCCAACGCCGGCGCGCCCAGGTACTGGGTCAGCACGAAGTTGTGCAGTTCCATCAGTTCCTTCAGCTTGGCGGCGAAGCGATCGGGATGCTTCAGGTCCTGCACGCGCAGCGCGCGGCGCGCGATCTTGTCCTCGTAGGCCGGGCCGATGCCCCGGCCGGTGGTGCCGATCTTCTCGGTGCCGCCCTGCTCGCGCTTGGATTCGCGCGCAATGTCGAGCGCCGCGTGGATCGGCAGGATCAGCGGGCAGGCCTCGCTGATGCGCAGGCGCGAGCGCACCTCGACGCCGGCCTTTTCCAGGCCCTCGATCTCTTCCAGCAGCTTGGCCGTCGACACCACGACGCCGTTGCCGATGTAGCACTTCACGCCGGGGCGCATGATCCCACTGGGGATCAGGTGCAGCGCGGTCTTCACGCCGTTGATCACCAGCGTGTGGCCGGCGTTGTGGCCGCCCTGGAAGCGCACCACGCCCTGCGCCATCTCGGTCAGCCAGTCGACCAGCTTGCCCTTGCCTTCGTCACCCCACTGGGTGCCGACCACGACCACATTGCGGCCCTTCGTCTTCATCATGATGCTCTTCGCGGAAAAGGTGATTCGGGGGATCAGAGGGCACGCACGGCCCAGCGGCCGGTGGCGTCAAGCGCCAGCTCGCGGTCGCAGCGGAACTCGTCCACTTCGCTTTCGTGGCCCGGCAGCACGCACACCACGGTCTCGCCTTCGTCGCGCAGCGCGGCGATGGCCGCGCGCAGTCCGCCGGCATCGGCGGAGGCGTCCAGCCAGGGGGCGCGGACCGCGGCCTTCAACGGGCGCCTGGCGGCGACGCCGACCAGTTCCTTGACGTCCAGGCTGAAGCCCACGGCGGGACGGTTGCGGCCGAACACGGCGCCGACCTCGTCGTAGCGGCCGCCGCGCACCAGCGCATCGCTGGCGCCGGGCGTGTAGATCCCGAAGCGCATGCCGCTGTAATAGGCGTAGCCGCGCAGGTCGGCCAGGTCGAAGCGGATGCCCGCGCCCTCGACATGGCCGGCGAGCCACTGCAGCTGTTCCAGCGCCTGCTGGATCACCGGCGTGCGCGGCAACGCCTTGGCGGCCTCGGCCAGCACCTTCCGGTCACCGTACAGGCCGATCAGCGCCTGCAAGGCCTCGCGCGCGGCTTTCGGAAATGCCTGGGTGAGGCTGGCGAGCTCCGTCGCATCCTTGGTGGCGAGGGCGGCGTGCACCGCGGCCAGCTGCGCGTTGCTCGTGGCGACGCCGGTGAGCAGGGCGCGGACGATGCGCGCATCGGCCATGTCCACGGTGAGCGGGTCGACCTTGGTGGCGCGCAGGCAGTCCAGCGCGAGCAGCAGCGCCTCGAGGTCCGCTTCCAGCGCGGCGTGGCCATAGATCTCCGCGCCGAACTGCAGCGGCTCGCGCGTGGCATGCGGGCGGTCGGGGCGGGTGTGCAGCACGGGACCGCAGTAGCACAGGCGCGTGACGCCCGGGCGATTGAGCAGGTGCGCATCGATGCGGGCGACCTGCGGCGTGGTGTCGGCGCGCAGCCCCAGCATGCGGCCCGAGAGCTGGTCCACCAGCTTGAAGGTCTGCAGGTCCAGCGCCTCGCCGGTGCCGGTGAGCAGCGACTCCAGGTGCTCCAGCATCGGGGGGATGACCAGCTCGTAGCCGTAGCCACGTGCGGTGTCCAGCAGTTCGCGGCGCAGTTCCTCGATGTGGCGGGCCTCGGAAGGCAACACATCGGCGATGTGATCCGGCAGGACCCAGGCGGACATGGGAAAGGGGACGCTGTTAAAAACGTGATTCTACCGGGCCGGGCGCCACGGCCGGGCCAGGGCGCCGCCACGAGGGACGCGGCAGCGCCGTCACGGCAGGACCGACGCCTAGAGCGACAGGATCCAGAGCGTCGCGAGCCCCAGCAGGATGCTGGTCAGCCCGAAGAAGCGCAGTTGTCCGTCCCGCAGCTGCACCAGCCGCAGGAAGGTGTTGCGCCAGCTTCCCGGCGAGAGGAAAGGGAACAGGCCCTCGAAGACCAGGACGAGCGCGAGGGCCGTCCAGAGGACGTCGGAGTCCAAGGCGCTTACCGCCGCGGCCCGGGGGCCGGCGCGGCGGCGGCGCCACCGCCGGTGCCGCCGTTGCGGAAAGTGCGGAAGAACTCGGTGCCCTGCGGATCGACCACCAGCACGTCGCCCTTCTTGTTGAAGCTGGCCTTGTAGGCCTCGATGCTGCGGTAGAACTGGGCGAACTGCGGGTCGCGCCCGAAGGACTCGGCGTAGATCGCGGCCGCCTGGGCATCGCCCTCGCCCTTGATCTTCTGCGCGTCGCGGTAGGCGTTCGCCACGGCCACTTCGCGCTGGCGGTCGGCGTCGGCACGGATCTTCTCGCCCTCGGCCGCGCCGGTGGAGCGCAGCTCGTTGGCGACGCGCTTGCGCTCGGCTTCCATCCGGCGGTAGACCGACTCGGTGATGGCGTCGACGTAGTCGGCGCGCGTGATCCGCACGTCCACCACGTCGATGCCCCAGGGCTTGGTGCCCTTGACCACCTCCAGCACCTCGCGCTTGACGTCGGACATGAGCTGTTCCCGCTTGGACGAAAGCAGCTCGCGCACCGTGCGGCGGTTGACCTCTTCCTGGAAGGCGTTGCGCACCACCCGATTGAGCTGGTTGTTGCCGGCGGCCTCGTCCAGGCCCACGTTGCGGATGTAGGCCAGCGGGTCGGTGATGCGCCAGCGGACATACCAGTCGATCACCACGCGCTGCTTCTCGGCCGTCAGCATGGGTTCGGTGTCCACGCTGTCCAGCGTCAGCAGGCGCTTGTCGATGTAGCTCACGTTCTGCAGCGGCGGCGGCAGCTTGAACTTGAGGCCGGGTTCGCTGATGACCTCCTTGACCTGGCCGAGGGCGTACACGACGCCGAACTGGCGCTGGTCGACGACGAACAGCATGGAGCTCAGCAGCGCGAGCGCCACCAGCAGCGAGGAAACGATCAGTCCGATGCGGTTCATCAGCGGGTCTCCCTGTCGCGGCCGCGAGTGTCCCGGTTGCGGGCGTCCGTGGAGGAGGAAGGCGACGTGGCGGGCGCCTGCGTCGCCGGGGCCTGCGAAGGCGGCAGTGCGTCCGCCTGGGGCGCCGCGGCGCCGCCGGCGGCGACCTGCTGCATGATCCGGTCGAGCGGCAGGAACAGCATGTTGCCGCCCTGGCGGGACTCCACCATCACCTTGGTCACGTTCGAGTAGATGTCCTGCATGGCGTCGATGTAGAGGCGGTCGCGGGTGACCTGCGGTGCCCGCTGGTATTCGGTCAGCAGCGACTTGAAGCGCTGCGCGTCGCCTTGCGCCCGCGCCACGATGCGCGCCTTGTACGCCTCGGATTCCTGCGCGAGCCGGGAGGCGGCGCCCACGGCCCGCGGGATCACGTCGTTGGCATAGGCCTGCGCTTCGTTCTTGGCGCGCTCGCGTTCCTGCGCCGCGCGCAGCACGTCGTCGAAAGCCGACTGCACCTGCTCGGGAGGACGCACGCCGCCCTGCTGCAGGTTGATGCCGACCACTTCGGCGCCGATCTTGTAGCGGTCCAGGATGCTCTGCATCAGGATGCGCACGCGCGGGCCGATCTGGTCGCGCTCGTCGGCCAGGGCCGTGTCCATGCGCATCTTGCCGACCACCTCGCGCACGGCGGTCTCGGCCGCCTGCACCACGGCTTCCTGCGGGTTCTTGCTTTCGAACAGCCAGGCGCGCGCATCGTTCAGGCGGTACTGCACGGCGAACTTGATCTCGACGATGTTCTCGTCCTCGGTCAGCATCGCCGATTCCTTCAGGCCGGTGGCGCGGATCACGTTGTCGCGGCCCACGTCCACGGCGCGGATCTGCGTGACGTTCACGATCTCGTGGCGCTCGATCGGGTACGGCAGCCGCCAGTTGAAGCCGGCGCCCGCGGTTGCGCTGTAGCGGCCGAAGCGCGTGATCACCGCCTGCTGGCCTTCCTGCACGATGAAGATGCCGGTGCCCATCCAGATCACGACCACGACGATGGCGATCAGGCCGGCGCCCACGCCCGCGCTCTTCATGTCGGGCTGGAAGTTGCCGCCGTTGCCGCCGCCGAAGTTGCCGCCGTTGCCACCGCGCTTGCGGCCGCCGAACAGGCCGCCCAGCTTGCGGTTGAAGTCACGCCACAGCTCGTCCAGGTCCGGGGGCCCCTGGTTCGGGCCCTTGCCCTCCGAGCGCTGGCCCTCGTTCTTGTCCTCGCCACGGCCCCAGCGGGGATCGTTCAGGTTGAACATCCCCCGGATGCGGTCTCTCAGCCCGGAAAAGTGCAGGCTGCGGAAGGAAAGGTTCATTCGTTCGTTTTCTCTTTCGGTGGTCGGCAGCCGCATTGTGCCCAAACAGTGCGGGTTCAGGATGAGCCAGCGCTTGCCGGCTGGGCCGGATGCGCCTCGGCAACGATGCGGACGAGTTCGCGGCGCAGTTCGGCCAAGCCCTCGCCGGTCCGGCTGCTGACGAACACGCGCGGCACCTGCGCCCCTTCGACCTCGAACCGGTCGACCAGGGTGCGGGGGTGCTGGGCGGGGTCCAGCGCATCGATCTTGTTGAAGACGACCAGCTGCGGCACTTCGGCCGCCCCGATCTCGTGCAGCACGCGCTGCACCTCGGCGACCTGCTCCGGATGGTGCGGATTGGCCGCGTCCACGACGTGCAGCAGCAGGTCGGCATCGGCCGCTTCCTGCAGCGTGGCCTGGAAGGCGTCGATCAGGCCGTGCGGCAGGTCGCGGATGAAGCCGACCGTGTCCGACAGCGACACCGACCGTCCCGGCCCGCCGCTGGCCCCTTCCTGGTCCTGCAGGTAAAGGTGCCGGGTGGTCGTGTCCAGGGTGGCGAACAGCTGGTCGGCCGCATAGGCACGCGCCTTCACCAGCGCGTTGAACAGCGTCGACTTGCCCGCGTTGGTGTAGCCCACGATCGAGATGTTGAAGGTCTCGCGCCGCTCGCGCTGGCGGCGCTGGGTGGCGCGCTGCCGCTTCACCTTGACCAGGCGTTCGCGGGTGCGCTTGATCGAGTCGTCGATCATCCGGCGGTCCAGTTCGATCTGCTTTTCGCCCGGACCGCCGCGCACGCCGGCGCCGCCGGTCTGGCGCTCCAGGTGCGACCAGCGCCGCACCAGCCGCGTGCTCAGGTACTGCAGCCGGGCCAGCTCGACCTGCAGCTTGCCCTCGTGGCTGCGCGCGCGCTGGGCGAAGATCTCCAGGATCAGCAGGGTCCGGTCGTTGACCGGCAGGCCCATGTGCCGCTCCAGGTTGCGCTGCTGGGCGGGGCTCAGGGACTGGTCGAACAGGATCTCGCTGGCGCCGGTTTCCTCGGCGAGCTGCTTGATCTCGTCCGCCTTGCCCTTGCCGACGAACAGCGCGGCGTCGGGCGCCTTGCGCTTGCAGGCGACCCGCGCGACCGGATCCATGCCCGCGGTCTGGGCGAGCTGGCCCAGTTCCTCGAGCTCGGCGTCGAAATGGGGCAGGCCCAGGTCCACCCCCACCAGGATGGTGGCGGCGGCCGGGCGTTCAGGCGATGCGGTCAAGTCCGGCAACCAGGGAAGACTGCGGGCAGCGCCCGCACGGGGCGGGCGTCATGGGGTCGCGGGCTCAGGGTGCGGGGCTTTCGCCGCCGGTCTCGGCCGGCGAGAAGTTCACCGCCCGGCCGGGCACGATGGTGGAGATCGCGTGCTTGTAGACCATCTGCGTCACGGTATTGCGAAGCAGCACCACATACTGGTCGAACGACTCGATCTGACCCTGCAGCTTGATGCCGTTGACCAGGTAGATCGACACCGGCACATGCTCCCGGCGCAGGGTGTTCAGGAAGGGGTCTTGTAGGAGTTGCCCTTTATTGCTCACGATATTCTCCGTGTTCCGGCGTTGTTGGAAGTTGCACATTACCACAGCGGAGCGCGGTGGCGGGCAACCCGAGGCTGCCCAGTTGGCGCCGTTCGGGCTGAAAACAAGGCCAACGGACGCCGCCGGGGGGCGGAGTCGTTTTATTCCTTGTCCGCGTACGGATTCTTGGAGGTGCGCATCTCGATGCGCAGGGGCGTTCCCACCAGCTTGAATTCCTTGCGGAACCGCCCTTCCAGGAAGCGCTTGTAGGCGTCCGTCACGTGTTCCAGCGAGTTTCCATGGACGACGATCACCGGCGGGTTCATGCCGCCCTGGTGGGCGTAGCGCAGCTTGGGCCGGAACATGCCCGAGCGCCTGGGCGCCTGGAACTGCACGGCCTCCTGCACCAGCCTGGTGAGCACCGGCGTGGTCATCTTGACCATCGCGGACTTGTAGGCCTGCGTGATGGACAACCAGACCGGACCCAGGCCCTGGCGCTTTTGCGCGGAGATGAAGTGGAGATCGGCGAACTTCAGGAAAGGCAGCCGCTGCTCGATCTGGCGGCGCACCAGTTCGCGGTTGTAATCGTCGATGGCATCCCACTTGTTCACGGCCAGCACCACGGCGCGGCCGGATTCGAGGATGTAGCCGGCGATGTGCGCGTCCTGGTCGGTCACGCCCTGCGTCGCGTCCAGCAGCAGCAGCACGACGTTGGCGGACTCGATCGCCTGCAGCGTCTTCACGACCGAGAATTTCTCGATCGCCTCGAACACCTTGCCCTTGCGGCGGAGGCCGGCGGTGTCGATCAGTTCGAACTTCTGCCCGTTGCGCTCGAAGGGCACCGAGATCGCGTCGCGGGTGGTGCCGGGCAGGTCGAAGGCGACCAGGCGCTCCTCGCCCAGCCAGGCGTTGATCAGGGTGGACTTGCCGACGTTCGGCCGGCCGGCCACGGCCAATTTGATGATGCCGCTCTGCTGCTCGTCCGCGCTGTCCTCGTCCTCGGGCAGGTTCAGGGGATCCAGCGCGGCGTCCACCAGGTCGCGGATACCCTGGCCGTGCGCCGCCGAGATGCCGTGCACCTCGCCCAGGCCGAGCTCGTAGAACTCGGAGAACTTGTCCTCCTGCATCCCCTCGGCCTTGTTGGCCACCAGCAGGGTCGCCTTGCCCAGCTTGCGCAGGAAGTTGGCGATGTCGTGGTCCTGCGCGGAGATGCCGGCGCGGGCATCCACCAGGAAGACCACGACGTCGGCCTCGGCCACCGCCTGCTGGGTCTGCTTGGCCATCTCCTTGAAGATGCCGGACTCCGCATCGGGCTCGAAGCCACCCGTGTCGATGACGATGAACTCGTAGCGGCCCTGCTTGGCGTTGCCGTAGTGGCGGTCGCGGGTCAGGCCCGCGAAATCGGCCACGATCGCATCGCGCGACTTGGTCAGCCGGTTGAACAGCGTCGACTTCCCGACGTTGGGGCGGCCCACCAGGGCCATCACCGGCTTCATGTTTCTCTCTTTATTCGGGAACGAACCCGTACACGCCGCCGTTGTGCGTCACGACGATCAGCGTGTTGCCCGCGGCCACGGGTGCCGAGCCGATGGCGGAGCCATCGGTGCTCAGGCGGTTGAGCAGCGTGCCATCCTCGCGCGACAGCAAATGCACGAATCCGAAGCCGTCGGCCACCACCACCGAGCGGCCCAGCGCCAGCGGGGCGCCGAGCTCGCGGTGCAGCAGCCGGTCGGTCGTCCAGGCGCGCTGTCCGTTGTCGCGGCGCCAGGAGACGACCTTGCCGTCACGCTCGGTGCCGAAGACGTTGGCGCCGTCGCCATGGAGGCCTTCGGCGCCGTCGGCTTTCTGCGTCCACGCGGTCTGGCCGCGGGACGTGTCCACGCAGCCCACGGCCGTCTGGTAGGAGCGGGCGCAGACGCTGTCGCCGACGCGGCTCACCCGCCCGACGAGATCCACCAACCGCTCGACGTCGTTGATGCCACGTGCCGTTGCGATCGTCGCCTCCCAGCGGACGCTGCCGTTGAGCGGATTGAGGCCGACCAGGCGGCCGCTCTGCCCCACCACCAGCGTGTCGCCCACGGCGAGGATCACCCCGGCCTGGCGCAGCACCAGCGGGTCGCCGGTGCGTTGCTGCGACCACAGGCGGCGGCCGGTGCCGCCGTCGAAGGCGCTGACCGATCGATCGGCGCCCAGGACGAAGACACGCGCACCCGCCACCAGCGGCGGCGTAGTGGAAAGGGCAGTGAGCTTCTGGCGCCAGACTTCCTTGCCGCTTGCAAAAGCCACCACCTCGTTGCTGCGGGTGATGACGGCAGCGGTGCCGCCGTCGAAGCCGACGCCGGCGGCCAGGGGACCACCGGCCGTGCCGCGCCATTGTTCGCGGCCGCTGGTGGCATCGATGCCGAGCACCGTGCCGTCGCTCGACGCAAGGGCCGCGACGTTGCCGCTGACCGTCACCACCAGGGGAAAGTCCACCGTGCCGACCTTCGCGGTCCAGGCCTGCCGCACGCCGATCAGGTTCGGATTGGCCTGCAGTTCCGCCGGTTTCGGTTTCTCGGCGCCGCCGCCCAGCGAGGACGGCAGCAGCGAGCAGCCTCCCGCCAGCACCAGCGCGCCCGCGGCGGCGGTGCGCAGCGCGAGGGAAAGCAGCCGCCTCATGACTTGGCGCTTTCGGCCGGCGGCTTGGTCGTGGGCACTTCGGCGCCCAGCGCCGCGAGCTTCACTTCCACCAGGGTGCGGTATTCGGAATCGGCCGTGAAGCCCTGCCAGGCCTTGAGGTATTCGGCCTTCGCCTGGTCGCGCTGGCCCTGCAGGTTGTAGATGTCGCCGCGGCGGTCGGCCGCGAGCGGCTCGAACTCCTTGCTGATGCCGCTGGCGAGCTGCTTCAGCGCGTCGTCGTACGCCTTGTTCTGCACCAGCAGGCCGGCCAGCCGCAGGCGCGCCAGGGACTGGTAGCCCGCGTCCGAGGCGTCACTGGCCACCCACTGCAGGGCGGCCTTGGCGGCGTCGGTCTTTCCCTGCTCCGCCAGCATGCGGCCGGCCAGCAGGCCCGCCTGCTGCGCGTAGGTGGTGCGGCCGAACTTGTCCTGGATGTCCTTGAACGCCTGCTCCACGCGGGCGGTATCGCCGCCGGCGGCAGCCCGCTCGACCTCGTCGTACAGCACGGAGGCCTGCACCGCCTGCGAACGCTGCCAGTACTGCCAGCCATTCCAGGCGGCGAACGAGCCGAACACGGCAATGAGGAACCAGGTGATCAGGTTGCCGTACTGGTTCCAGAAGTGCTTGAGGTCGTCAAGCTGTTCCTGTTCTTCGAGATCGAGGTGTCGTGCCATGTGGTGCCCAGGTCAAGCCGGGGATTTTAGTTTGAGTGCGTCGGCCCAGGACCCGGGTGCTTCCAGCGGCCGCAGTTCCTGAGCCCCGGCGCCGTCGCGCAGCGCCTTGACCGCCACCTTGCCCTGCGCGATTTCATCGGCGCCGAAGATGAGGGCGAAGCCGGCGCCGCTGGCATCGGCCTTCTTGAACTGCGACTTCATGCTGCCCAGGCCGTCCGGGCCGGCCGCATGCATCTGCACGCTGGCACCGGCACGGCGCAGCGCCTGCAAGGTCTTCAGCACCGTCGGCATCACGCTCGCGTCGGGCACGATGGCGTAGGCGTCCGGAACCAGCGCGGGAATCGCGGCGCCCTGCTCCTTCACCAGTTCCAGCACGCGCTCCACGCCGAGCGCCCAGCCCACGGCCGGCGCCGGCTTGCCGCCGATCTGCGCGATCAGGTCGTCGTAGCGGCCGCCCGCGCAGATCGTGCCCTGCGCGCCCAGGCTACCGGTGATGAACTCGAACACCGAGAGGTTGTAGTAGTCCAGCCCGCGCACCAGCCGCGGGTTGATCGTGTAGCCGATCCCATTGGCGTCGAGGATCGCGCGCAGGCCGTTGAAGTGCGCGAGCGACGCCTCGCCGAGGAAGTCGATCAGCTTGGGCGCGCCTTCCACCAGCTGCTGCATGGCCGGATTCTTGGTGTCCAGGATGCGCAGCGGATTGCTGTGCAGGCGCCGCTTCGCCTCCTCGTCCAGCTGGTCGCCGTGGCGTTCCAGGTAGGCGATCAGCTGCGCGCGGTGCTGCTTGCGCTCCTCGGGCTGGCCCAGGCTGTTGATCTCCAGGCGGACGTCCTTCAGGCCCAGGGCCTCCCACAGCGAGCACGCGAGCAGGATCAGCTCCGCATCGACGTCGGGGCCGGCAAAGCCGAGGGCCTCGGCGCCGATCTGGTGGAACTGCCGGTAGCGGCCGCGCTGGGGGCGCTCGTGGCGGAACATCGGGCCCAGGTAGTACAGGCGCTTGGGGCCGTCGTACAGCAACGAATGCTCCGCCACCGCGCGCACCACGCCCGCCGTGTTCTCGGGCCGCAGCGTCAGGTGTTCGCCATTGAGCTTGTCCTCGAAGGAGTACATCTCCTTCTCGACGATGTCGGTCACCTCGCCCAGCCCGCGCACGAACAGCGCCGTGTGCTCCACGATGGGCGTGCGGATGTTGCGGTACGCATAGCGCGCCATCAGGTTCCGCACCTGCTGCTCCAGCCACTCCCAGGTGGCCGAATGCGGCGGCACGATGTCGTTCATGCCTTTGACGGCACTCAGTTTCTCAGCCATGTCCTTGCGCCTTCAGGCGTGCTCGGCGACCTGCGGGGTCCCGAAGCGCTTCTCGATGTAGGTCTCGACGATCTGGTGGAATTCGCGCGCGATGTTCTCGCCGCGCAGCGTCATCGCCTTCTGCCCGTCGATGAAGACGGGAGCGGCGGGCGCCTCGCCGGTGCCGGGCAGGCTGATGCCGATGTCGGCATGCTTGCTTTCACCCGGCCCGTTGACGATGCAGCCCATCACGGCGACCTTCATCGTCTCCACGCCCGGGTACTTCGCGCGCCACACCGGCATCTGCGCGCGCAGGAAATCGTCGATCTGCTTGGCGAGTTCCTGGAAGGTCGTGCTGGTCGTTCGGCCGCAGCCCGGGCACGCGGTCACGCTCGGCACGAAGCTGCGCAGGCCCAGCGCCTGCAGGATCTCCGACGCGATCACCACTTCCCGGGTGCGGGACTCGCCCGGCTGCGGCGTGAGGGACACGCGGATGGTGTCGCCGACGCCTTCCTGCAGCAGGATGCCCAGGGCCACCGACGACGCCACCGTGCCCTTGGTGGCCATGCCGGCTTCGGTCAGGCCCAGGTGCAGCGGGTAGTCGCAGCGGCGCGCGAGTTCGCGGTAGACGGAGACCAGGTCCTGCACGCCGCTCACCTTGCAGGACAGCAGCACCTGCTCGTGGCGCATGCCGAGTTCCTCGGCCAGCCTGGCCGACCCGATGGCCGACGTGATGAGCGCCTCGTACATCACCTGCCTGGCATCCCAGGGCGCTGCGCGCTGCGCGTTCTCGTCCATCAGCTGCGCCAGCAGTTCCTGGTCCAGGCTGCCCCAGTTGACGCCGATGCGCACCGGCTTGTCCCACTTGAGCGCCGCCTCGATCATCTGCGCGAACTGCCGGTCCTTCTTGTCGCCCTTGCCCACGTTGCCGGGGTTGATGCGGTACTTGGACAGCGCCTGCGCGCAGTCGGGAAACTCGCTCAGCAGGCGGTGGCCGTTGTAGTGGAAGTCGCCGATCAGGGGCACGTCGATGCCCATGCGATCGAGCTGTTCCCGGATGTAGGGCACCTGCTGCGCCGCCTCGGGCGTGTTGACCGTGATGCGCACCAGTTCGCTGCCCGCCAGCGCGAGTTCCTTCACCTGGATCGCGGTGCCGATGGCGTCGACCGTGTCGGTGTTCGTCATCGACTGCACGCGCACCGGCGCATCCCCGCCGACCGTGACCACGTTCGTCCCCCAGGCGACGCGCGCCTGGGCGGACCGGCGCGCTTTGGGCGCCGCGGGTTCGATCGGGAGGCAGGGAGGGTTCATCACTTCACTTCGAATCGGGCCACGTTGTCCTTGGAAACCGGGCCGAGGTTGTAGGGCTTGCCGCGCACCTCCACCTCGGTCGCCTGCACGCTGCCCACGGTGATGGACAGGGGCAGGCGGCCGTTGACCCCCGCGGTCTCGCCGCTCTCCATGAGCTTGCGGAACACGACCGTGCCGGTGGCGTCGGTCACCTGGACCCAGGATTGTCCCTTGGCGCGAAAGGCCACGATGCCACTGGCGGTGTTCGCCCCGTCAGGCACCTGCCCCACCGAAACGGCGGCGCCGGCGCCGGGCCCGGTGGCCGCTGCGGTCGCCGTGCCGGCCTGTGCGGGCGCGGGCCCCGGCGCTGCGGGGCCAGCGGACGCTGTCGGGTCGGTCGCTGCTACACCAGGGGCCGATGCGGAGGCTGGCTCGGCAGGCATCGCGGCGGCGGGTGCACTGACGGTTTCCACGGCAACCGGGCTGTTGGGCACGGTGGCCGCGGCGCCCGGCGGCGGCATCACGGGTTCGCCGATATTGGCCTGCGTCACGGCCTGGATGCCTTGCTGTACGTTCGGCAGGAAGACCAGGACGAGGGCCCCCAGCAGCAGCGCGCCGACCGTCAGCACCACCGGGCGGGATACCTGGTCGAGGAGGCGGGGGCCCGGGCCGTCGCCGGGCGCGCGGAACGGAGCGTTGATGCCTTCGGTGTCGGGAACCAGCCGGGGTTGCGCCGTCTGCGGCAGCCGTTGCAGCACCGGCTGCGCATCGACCTTGAGCGTGCGGCACACGCTGGACGCGAGCGCGCGCACGAAGACGGCGTCGGGCAACAGGTCGTAGCGGTCCTCTTCCAGCGCCTCCAGCTTGCGCACCGGCACCTTGAGGTTGGCGGCGAGCGTCTCGGCATGCAGGCCCGCGGCCTCGCGCGCCTGGCGCAGCAGCATGCCCGCGGTGACGCCGTCCGCGGGGACGGCGCCCTCATTCATCGTAGGCTTTCCGATCGAGGGATCCGCGCTCGCGGGACTGGGGATAGCGCTTGCGCAGCTGTTCGCTCAGCTGGGCCATCGCCTGCGAATCGTTCATCCGGTTCTCGACCTTGATCCCCAGCCAGAGCGATTCGGCATTCGCGAGCTCGCTGTTGTTCAGGCGGCGGATGTAGAACTGAGCACGCTGGAAGTCGCCGCGCTGGTACAGGACGCGCGACAGGTTGTAGCCCGCCACCGGATTGGCGGCATCGAGTTCGTAGGCGCGCAGCAGGTTGCGCTCGGCATCGGCCATCAGCCCGGCGCGCGCATCGCACACGCCCATGGCCAGGAAGGTCTTGGACCGCCCGCTGTACAGGGGAATCGCGAGCGCCTGCTGGAACGAGCGCGCCGCCTCGGTGTATTGCCCGCGCTGGCACTGCAGCCAGCCGTAGTTGTGGTGGGCATCGCCATCACGCGGATTGAGCACCACGGCGCGGCGGAAGTTGTCCTCGGCCTGGACCGGATCGCCCAGGCGCAGGTAGACCAGGCCGCGCAGGTTGTAGGCCTCGCCGAAGGTCGGGTCGAGCGCGAGGACCTGCTTGACCTCGTCGAGCGCAACCTCGGTCTTGCCTTCCTCGTAGTAGCTGGAGGCGAGCTCCAGCCGGATGCGGGCGCGGCGTCGCTGGTCCGTGTCGTCCGACGGCGTCGCCATCGTGTCGGCGGAAGCTCCTCCCGGATGCTGGGTGGCGCAACCCGCCGCCAGCGTCGTGAGAAAACCCGCGAATGCCGCGGCAGCCAGCCATCCCCCCGTGCGGCGGCCTTGCGCCGCCATGGCCATCGTCATGATCCCTCCGCCTCCTTGGTGTTGTCCGCGGGCACCGGCTTGAGCATCACCGTGCGTTGCTGCGCGATGCGCCGGTCCACCCGGGTGCGGTCCTTGACGTCGCCGGCCAGCTGGCCGCAGGCGGCGTCGATGTCGTCGCCGCGCGTCTTCCGCACCGTCGTGACGATACCAGCATCACTCAGGATTTTCGCGAAAGCCTGCACGCGCTGTTGCGGCGAACGCACCAGTCCGGAAGCGGGAAAGGGATTGAAGGGAATGAGGTTCAGCTTGCACGACACGCCCTGGCCGCGATGCGTCTGCAGCAGGTGCGCCAGTTCGCGCGCCTGCTCGGGCAGGTCGTTCACGCCATCGAGCATGCAGTACTCGAAAGTGATGAAGTCGCGCGGCGCGTGTGCGAGGTAGCGGTTGCAGGCGTCCAGCAGGTCGCCGATCGGGTACTTCTTGTTCAGGGGCACCAGCTTGTCGCGCAGTTCGTCGTTCGGCGCGTGCAACGACACGGCAAGCGCCACCGGGCAGTCTTGCGCGAGCCGGTCGATCATCGGCACCACCCCGGAGGTGGACACCGTCACGCGCCGGCGCGACAGGCCGTAGCCGTGGTCGTCCAGCATGATCTTCAGCGCGGGGACCAGGGCCGCATAGTTCTGCAGCGGCTCGCCCATTCCCATCATCACCACGTTGGAGATGACGCGTTCGCCGCCGGTCTTCAGGTGCTGGCGCAGGAAGTGCTCGGCGAACCAGAGCTGGCCGATGATCTCGCCGGCGCCCAGGTTGCGGCTGAAGCCCTGGTGGCCGGTGGAACAGAAACGGCAGCCCACCGCGCAGCCCGCCTGCGACGAGATGCACAGGGTGCCGCGGTCGTCCTCGGGAATGAACACCGACTCGACGGCGTTGCCGTCGCCCACGTCGAACAGCCACTTGATGGTGCCGTCGGCGGATTCGTGCTGCGAGATCAGCGGCAGGCCTTCGATGCGGGCGTTGCCCTCGAGCTTTTCCCGCAGCGACTTGGCCAGGTCGGTCATCTGGCCGAAGTCGCGCGCGCCCTTCTGGTGGATCCACCGGAACAGCTGGGTGGCGCGGAAGCGCTTCTCGCCCAGCTCGGCGCAGAACGTGGCCAGGCCCTCGAGGTCGAAATCGAGCAGGTTGGCCGTCATCGCAAGGTTCGCCGGCGCGTCGCCGGGCCGCCCCAAGACGTGCCGCGCCCCCTAGGCAGGCCGCGAAACGCAGTGGAGCCCGGGCGCACGTTACCTCGAATACACGTTCATGCCGGGGAAGAAGAACGAGACTTCGACCTTGGCGGTTTCGGGGGCGTCGGAGCCGTGCACGGCGTTGGCGTCGATGCTGTCGGCGAAGTCGGCGCGGATGGTGCCCGGCGCGGCCTTCTTGGGGTCGGTGGCGCCCATCAGGTCGCGGTTCTTCAGGATCGCGTTGTCGCCTTCCAGCGCCTGGATCATGACGGGGCCGGAGATCATGAAGTCCACCAGGTCCTTGAAGAAGGGACGCTCCTTGTGCACGGCGTAGAACTGCTCGGCTTCCTGGCGCGACAGGTGCGCCATCTTGGCGGCCACGACCTTCAGGCCGGCGGCTTCGAAGCGC
The DNA here is from genome assembly GCF_056400765.1 of Ramlibacter sp. P4_H7. Lineage (NCBI taxonomy): Bacteria > Pseudomonadati > Pseudomonadota > Betaproteobacteria > Burkholderiales > Comamonadaceae > Ramlibacter > Ramlibacter sp. P4_H7. The sequence goes on along the minus strand of NZ_JBFUKP010000009.1, from coordinate 224 downwards.
GCGTAGATCTGGCCGATCACGTTCTTGGCCACGGCGTCGGGCTTGATGATGGAGAGGGTGCGTTCGATGGCCATGCTGGAGTTCCTGACTTGTGTTTTAGGGTTTTGCCGGAGGCAAATAGTTCGGCAAAGCCCGCAATTCTAACGGGCTGGTGTGTTCTCTTCGTGACGAAGGGCTTGGCTAGCGGCCGCGGCCGCCGCCACCGCCACCGCGGCGCGCGGCGC
>NZ_JBFUKP010000008.1:0-207452 GCF_056400765.1 Ramlibacter sp. P4_H7 | reverse complement strand
ACCCGCCGCTCGCCGAGGCGCCGGCGGCGGACGCCGCGGCGGCGCGCGCGGCCGAACTGCGGGCCGAGCACGTCACCAAGCACTTCGGCGGCCTCAACGCGCTCGACGATGTCTCCCTGGACCTGCGGCCGGGCGAGGTGCATGGCCTCATCGGCCCCAACGGCAGCGGCAAGACCACGCTGCTGAACCTGCTGTCCGGCTACTACCAGCCCAGCGCCGGCGCCATCCGCCTGGGCGACGAGGACCTGTCGGCCGCGCCCGTGCAGCGCCGCGCGCGCGCCGGCATCGCGCGGACCTTCCAGAAGCCACGCCTGCTGCCGATGCTGTCGGTGCTGGAGAACGCGGTGCTGGGCGCCTGGCCGCATGCGCGCTCGGGCTTTCTCGCCACCACCTTCGCGCTGCCCTCGGTGGCGCGCGAGGACAAGGCCCTGCTGGCGCGCGCGACCGAGCTGCTGCACGGCGTGGGCCTGGGCCATGTACTGCACCGGCGCGCCAACCTGCTGGACCACGCGGAGCAGCGCTTCCTGGAGATCGCCCGCGGCCTGGCGATGCGGCCGAAGTTCATCCTGCTGGACGAACCCGCCGGCGGCCTGACGCCGCAGGAGATCGAGCACCTGGCCAACGTCGTGCGCACGCTGCGCGACGCCGGCATCGGCGTGCTGCTGGTCGAACACCACACCGACTTCGTGTTCCGCATCTGCGACCGCGTCACGACGCTCAACGTCGGCCGCATGATCCGCCACGGCCTGCCCGACGAGGTGCGCCAGGACCCCGAAGTGATCCGCGTCTACCTGGGAGCCTGAGCATGAGCGCATCGCAACGCACGCGTCCCGCGGAAGTGCTTCTGTCCGTCGAGGACCTGCACGTCGCCTACGGCAAGGCGGAGGTGGTGCACGGCGTCTCGCTGGACGTGCGCAAGGGCGAGTTCGTCGTGATCCTGGGCCGCAACGGCGCGGGCAAGAGCACGCTGCTGCACGCGGTGTCGGGGCTCATCCCCAAGCGCTCGGGCCGCGTGCGCTTCGCCGGCCGCGACATCACGCAGCTGGCGCCGCGCGAGATCGTGCAGGCCGGCGTGGTGCAGGTGCTGGAAGGCCACCGCGTGTTCCACAGCCTGTCGGTGGAGGACAACCTGCTGATCGGCACCTACGCGCATGCGCCGCACGGCGACCGCGGCAAGCTCGATCGCATCTACGCGCTGTTCCCCGAGATGGCGGAGCGCCGCCACCAGATGGCCTCGCGCCTGTCGGGCGGCCAGCAGCAGATCCTGGCGGTGGCGCAGGGCGTGATCGGCGACCCGCAGCTGCTGATCCTGGACGAGCCCTCCAGCGGCCTGGCGCCGATGGTGATCGACCGCATCCTCGACGTCGCCTCGCAGCTGTGCGCCAGCGGCCTGGCCATCCTGCTGGTCGAGCAGCTGGTGGACAAGGCCCTGCGGCACGCGCGCTATGCCTACCTGATGGAGACCGGGCGCGTCGCCACCTCCGCCTTCTCCGAGGACTTGCGCGAGGGCGACCTGATCCACCGCGTCTACCTCGGTGGCGGGCAAGCGGCCGCCACGGCCTGATTCCTGTTTTCCAAGATGTACCAAGCCTCCAGCACGAATGCGCCGCAGAAGGTCTGCCGCATCCTGAAGATCCTGTCCAACCCGGAGTCCCTGCGGCTGGCCGACATCGCCGCCGGGGCCGAGCTCAGCGCGCCGACCTGCCTGCGCATCCTGGACACGCTGATCGAGGAGGGCTTCGTGCGCCGCGATCCCGCCAACGCCAAGCGCTACCTGCTGGGCAACCAGGCACTGCTGCTGGGGCTGGCGATGCAGGGCCGCGACCACATCCGCGATCGCGCGCGGCCCGCGCTGGTGCGGCTGGCTGCGCTGAGCGGCGACACCGCGCTGCTGTCGACGCGGCATGGCCTGGAGTCGGTCTGCATCGACCGCGAGTTCGGCAGCTTCCCGATCCGCGCCAACTACCTCGACATCGGCAGCCGCCGGCCGCTGGGCGCGGGCGCGGGCAGCCTGGCGCTGCTGGCGTGGCTGCCGCCGGACGAGTGCGAGACGGTGATCGAACTGATCAAGCCGCGGTTGGCCGAGCGCTACCCGCGGATCCCGCCGCAGCGCCTGCGCGAGGAGGTCCAGCGCTCGCGCGACAACGGCTATGCGCTGCTGCTGGACGTGGTGGTGGAGCAGATGGGAGGGGTGGCGGTGCCGATCTTCGGCGCCGACGGCCGACCGTCCGCGGCGCTGAGCATCGCGGCGCTGAGCGACCGCATCCTCTCGCGCCTGCCGATGCTGGTGAAGGGCTTGCAGCAGGAAGCCGGCGAGCTGTCCGCCAACGAACCGCAACTGGAGGCGGCATGAGCGCCGCCCGGACCAGCGTGGGGGAGGGCATCCAATGAGCTGGCTGGTGGGCAGCGGCCTCACCCGCTATGGGCGGCACGAAGGCCGCAACAGCCTGGACCTGATGGCGCAGGCCGGCACTCTCGCGCTGGCCGATGCGGGACTGGCCCGGCAGGACATCGACGGCCTGCTGTGCGGCTACTCCACGACGCTGCCGCACCTGATGCTGGCCACGCTGTTCGCCGAACACTTCGGCCTGCACCCGCGCTACGCGCACACCGTGCAGATGGGTGGCGCCACCGGCATGGGCCTGGTGATGCTCGCGCACCATCTGGTGCGCTCGGGCGCTGCCCGCCGCATCCTGGTGGTCGGCGGGGAGAACCGCATGACCGGCCAGAGCCGCGATTCGGTGGTGCAGGTGCTGGCCCAGGTCGGCCACCCCGTCTACGAGGTGCCGCTGGGCGCGAGCATCCCGGCCTACTACGGGCTGGTGGCCTCGCGCTACATGCACGCCTTCGGCAACAGCGAACGCGACTTTGCCGCGCTGGCGGTGCTGATGCGGGCGCACGCGTCGCGGCACGAGGGCGCGCAGTTCCGCACGCCGATCACCGAGGACGAGGTGCTGGCCTCGCGTCCGATCGCCACCCCGCTCAAGCTGCTGGATTGCTGCGCCACCGCCGACGGCGCCTGTGCCCTGGTCGTCTCGGCCGAACCCGGCGGCGCGAATGCGGTGCGCATCCTCGGCGCCGCGCAGCACCACAACGCGCAGCACATCAGCGCCATGGACGACCTGACCACCCTGGGCGCGGGCGCCTGCACCGCGCGCGCCTTGCAGGACGCCGGCCGCAGCCTCGCCGACGTCGAGTACGCCGGCATCTATGACAGCTTCACCATCACGCTGACCATGCTGCTGGAGGAGATCGGCCTGGCGCCGCGCGGCCGGGCCGGCGCCTGGGCGCGCGAGGGCCGCTTCGGCCGCGAGGGCGCCGTGCCGCTCAACCTGCACGGCGGCCTGCTGTCCTATGGGCACTGCGGCGTGGCCGGAGCGATGGCGCACCTGGCCGAAGCTCACCTGCAGATCACGGGCCGCGCCGGCGAACGCCAGGCCGCCCGCGCGGGCGTGGCGCTGCTGCATGCGGATGGCGGCGTGCTGTCCTCGCACGTGAGCCTGGTGATGGAGAAGGCATGAACCAGCCGATGCAAGCGCAAGGCGCCGACGGCCGGCTGCAGTACCAGCGCTGCGGGGGCTGCGGCAACGTCTGGTACTTCCAGCGCGACTTCTGTCCCGCCTGCGGCCACGCGCCACCGCAGACACTCGCCGCCGACGGTGCGGGCACGCTGCACGCCAGCACGCTGGTGCATCGCGCGCCCTCCGAGGAATTCAAGTCCCTGCTGCCCTACAGCATCGTGCTGGTGGACCTGCGTGAAGGCTTCCGGGTCATGGGGCATGCCGAGCCCGGCCTCGCCCTGGACACGCCCGTGCGCTGCCAGATGCGCGCCATCTCCGGCCGCCTGCTTCCCTATTTCGTGAAGGATCCCGATGCCGCCTGATCCCCGCGCCGCCCTGCGCCGCGCGCTCGCTCCCCGCTCGATCGCCGTGATCGGCGCCTCCGACAACGCCCACAAGATCGGCGGCCGGCCGATCGCCTACCTGTCCCGCTTCGGCTACCAGGGCAAGGTGTTCCCCATCAATCCGGCGCGCGCCGAAGTGCAGGGGCTGCGCAGCTACCAGGGCCTGCAGGACCTGCCGGAAGTTCCGGACGTGGCGATCATCGCGGTGCCGGGCGACCTGGCCGTGCAGGCCGTGGACGAGTGCGCGAGCGCCGGCGTCTCGGTCGGCATCATCATGAGCTCCGGCTTCGGCGAGGTCCACGAGCAGGGCAAGCAGCAGGAACGCGCCATGCGCGAGCGCGCGCGCGCCGCCGGCATGCGCCTGGTCGGGCCCAACTCGCAGGGCCTGGCCAACTTCGGCACCGGCGCCGTGCTGAGCTTCTCGACGATGTTCACCGAGGTGCAGCCGGCCGACGGCCCGATTGGCATCGTCAGCCAGAGCGGCGCGATGGCCGTCATTCCCTATGGTCTCCTGCGCGAGCGCGGCCTGGGCGTGCGCCACTCGCACGCCACCGGCAACGACTGCGACGTCACCGTGTGCGAACTGGCGGCCGTGGTCGCGGAAGACCCCGAGCTCAAGCTGCTGCTGCTGTACCTGGAGGGCATCCCGGACCCGTGGAACCTGGCCGAGGCGGCGCGCGTGGCGCGGGAGCGCGACCTGCCCATCGTGGTGCTCAAGTCCGGCCGCACCGCGGCCGGCCAGGTGGCGGCGCAGTCGCACACCGGCGCGCTGGCCAACGAGGACCGCACGGTCGACGCCTTCCTGCGCGAGCACGGTATCCTGCGCGCCGACTCGATGGCCGACCTGGTGAACAGCGCGCCGCTGTACCTGCAGGGCTGGCGGCCGCGGGGCCGGCGGCTGGTGGCGATCAGCAATTCCGGCGCCGTCTGCGTGCTCACCGCCGACGCGGCCACGCAGGCCGGCATGCCGCTGGAGCCGCTGCAGGAGTCCACGCAGGACGCGCTGCGCGGCATCCTTCCCGGCTTCGCCACCGTGCGCAATCCGGTGGACATCACCGCGGCGCTGCTGACCAACAGCGGACTGTTCGGCGGCATCCTGCCGCCGATCTCGCGCGATCCCGCAGCCGACGCCTTCCTGATCGGCATCGCCGTGGCCGGCGCCGGCTACGACGTGGATGCCTTCTCGCGCGACGCCGCGAACTTCGCCGCCGAGACCGGCAAGCCGCTGGTGATGGCGGCCCCGCAGAAGAGCATCGCCGGGCAGTTCAAGAAGCACGGCCTGGTGGTCTTCCCGACCGAGGGCGAGGCGGTGCACGCGCTGGGCCTGTACCTGACGCACATGGCGTTGCTGGAAGAGACGCGGGCGCGCGCGCCGGCACTGCCGCAACCGCCGAAACCGCCGGAAGGCGCACAGCTGCTGGATGAAGCGTCCAGCCTCGCCCTGCTGGCGAGCCGCGGCGTGCCCGTGGTCCCGCACCGCCTATGCACGAGCGAGGAAGAGGCTGCCGCCGCGTTCGCGCAGCTGGGTTCGGTGCGCGTGGTGGTCAAGGGCTGCACGGCCGAGGCCTCGCACAAGAGCGAGCTGGGGCTGGTGCGGCTGGGCATCGCCGACGCGCAGGGCGTGCGCGAAGCGTTCCGCGCCATGCAGGCAGCCGCCAGCAAGGCAAACATCGTACTGAGCGGCGTCATCGTCGCGGCCCAGGACAGCGGCCTGCGCGAGCTGATGATCGGCGCGCGCATCGACCCCGTGTTCGGCCCGGTGGTGCTGGTGGGCGACGGCGGCAAGTACGTCGAGGCCATGCCCGACGTGCAGGTGTTGCTGGCGCCCTTCACCTCCGCACAGGTGGAGCAGGCGCTGCGCCGCCTGCGCATCGCGCCGCTGCTCGATGGCGTGCGCGGCGAACCGCCGATGGACGTGCCCGCCTTCTGCGAGGCCGCCGTCGCCGTCGGCCAGCTCATGTCGGATCCCCAGGCTGGCATCGGCCAGCTGGATGTCAACCCCGTGATGGTGCGCCCGCGCGGCCAGGGCTGCGTGGCGCTCGACGCCGTCGTCTACCAAAGGAAAACCTGATGAAACCATCCATCCGCATCGGTGCCGGCGCCGCCTGGTGGGGCGACCGGGTCGAGCCCGCCAAGCTGAATGCCGACCGCGGCGAGCTGGACTACCTGTGCTTCGAGACCATGGCCGAAGCCACGGTGTCGGCGGCGCAGGTGCGCGCCCGCCGCGATCCCTCGTTCGAGGGCTACGACACCTACCTGGACGACCGCATGCAGGCGGTGCTGCCCGGGTGCATGAAGAACGGCACCCGCATCATCAGCAACCAGGGCTGGATCAACCCGGACGCCGCCGCCAGGCGCATCGTCCACTGGCTGCAGCAGATGGGGCACAAGGGCGTGAAGGTGGCGTCGGTCAACGGCAGCCTGATCACCGACCGGGTGCTGTCGCTCACGCAGAAGATCATGGAAAACGGCCAGCCGACCGCGACTCTGGCGCCCACCCTGATCTCGGCCGAGGCCTACCTCGGTGCCGAGCCGATCGTGCAGGCGCTGGCCGCCGGCGCGCAGATCGTGGTGACCGGCCGCGTGGCCGACCCCTCGATCTTCATGGCGCCGATGATGTTCGAGTTCGGCTGGTCGCCCAGCGACTGGGCCAAGCTGGGGCAGGGCATGGGCATCGGCCACCTGATGGAATGCGGCGCTCAGGTCACCGGCGGCTACTTCAGCGACCCCGGATTCAAGGACGTGCCCGAGCCCTGGAACTTCGGCTTCCCGATCGCCGAGGTGCAGCCCGACGGCACCACCGTGCTCACCAAGGTGGCCGGCACCGGCGGCGACGTCAACCTGCGCACGGTCAAGGAGCAGATGCTGTACGAGGTGCACGACCCGGCGAACTACCTGACGCCGGACGTGGTGGTGGACTTCACCAGCGCCAAGCTGGAGCAGGTGGGCCCGTCCCGCGTCAAGGTCTCGGGCATAGCCGGCAAGCCGCGCACGCCCACGCTGAAGGTCTCCATCGGCTGCACCGAAGGCTTCATCGGCGAGGACATGTTCTTCTACGCGGGCCCCGGCGCGCTGCGCCGCGCCGAACTGGCCAAGAAGATCCTGACCGAGCGCTTCCGCATCGTCGGCCTGGAGGCCGAGGAGGTGCGCATCGACTTCCTGGGCCTGAACGCCATCCACGGCGCGGCCACGCCGGCCGATGCGCCCGAGCCCTACGAGATCGCCGTGCGCGTGGCCGCGCGCACCAGGACGCGCGAGCAGGCCAACAAGGTCGGCCGCGAGGTCGACGGCATGGCCGTCAGCGGCATCGGCCACACCGGCAAGCGCGTGCCGCACGCGGACCGCGTGCGCGAGGTGATCGGCGTCTGGTCCTCGCTGGTGCCGCGCGAGGCGGTGCCGGCCTCCATCTCCTATTTCGAAAGCTGAAGCCATGAAAGTGAAACTGCAGCACGTGGCCCACACCCGCTCCGGCGACAAGGGCGACACCTCCAACATCGCGGTGTTCGCATTCGAACCGGAGTTCTATCCCCTGCTGAAGGACCAGCTGAGCGCCGAGCGCTTCAAGGCCTTCTACAAGGGCGCGATCCGTGGCGAGGTGACCCGCTACGAGGCGCCCAACATCGACGCCTTCAACTTCGTTTGCCAGGGCGCGCTGGGCGGCGGCGTCTCGCGCAGCCTGTGCCTGGACAACTACGGCAAGGCGCTGTCCGCGGCGGTGCTGGGCTTCGAGATCGAGGTGCCGGACGCGCTGCGCGGCAAGCTGCACGGGCAGCAACTGCTCGCCAAGGCCTGAGGGGACGGCACATGGCCAGCCGCAAGAAACACACGATCCTGATTGCCGGCGCCAGCGGCGTCGTGGGCAAGGCCGCCACCGAGCACTTCGCTGCGCAGCCGGATTTCCAGGTGCTGGCGCTGTCGCGCCGGCCCTTCCCGCTGCCCGAGGGCGCAATCCACGTGCCGCTGGATCTCACCGACGCGAACGCCTGCGCGGCCGCCGCCGACGGCCTGGCGGGCGTGACGCACGTGCTGTTCGCGGCGCTGTTCGAGCTGCCGGAGCTGGTGGCGGGCTGGCGCGACGAGCGCCAGATGAAGACCAACGAGGCCATGCTGCGCAACCTGCTCGATGCACTCGAAGCAAAGGCGAAGGGCCTGCGCCACGTCACGATCATGCAGGGCACCAAGGCCTACGGCGGCCACGTGGAGCCGGCGCGGGTGCCGGCCAAGGAACGCTGGCCGCGGCACAACCACGCCAACTTCTACTGGCTGCAGGAGGACATGCTGCGCGAGCGCCAGCCGCACGCGGCCTGGACCTTCTCCATCCTGCGGCCGCAGCTGGTGTTCGGCTACGCGGTCTCCAGTCCCATGAACATCGTCGGCGCGATCGGCGCGTATGCCGCGATCCAGCGCGAGCTGGGGCAGCCGCTGCACTTCCCTGGCGGCGGGCGCTACATCAACGCCGCCAGCGACGCGCGGCTGATCGCGCAGGCCGCGCACTTCTGCGCGACGCACGAGGTGGCCGCCAACGAGACCTACAACGTCATCAACGGCGACATGCTGGTGTGGCAGGACATCTGGGGCTCGATCGCGGCGCGCTTCGGCATGGAGCGTGGCGACGACGTGCCGCTGTCGCTCACCGACGCCATGCCAGGGCGCGAGGACACCTGGCAGCGCGTGGTCGAACGCCACGGGCTGCAGCGGCTGACGCTGCAGCAGATGATCGGCAGCTCGTGGCAGTTCACCGACCGCGCGCTGGGCCACGGCCTGCAGCGCCCGGCCGATTCGGTGCTCAGCCCCATCAAGCTGCACCAGCACGGCTTCCACGGCTGCATGGACACCGAGGATTCCTTCCACGACTGGCTGGAGCGCATGCAGCAGGCCAGGCTGTTGCCCCGCTGAACCCGACAAGAACCAGGAGACAAGCATGCATGCATTCAAGCGCCGGGTGGCGCTCGCCCTCGCTGCCGCGGCGCTGACGCCCGGCTGGGCAGTCGCGCAGGCGCAACCCCGCATCGACCGGCCCATCAAGATCGTGGTGCCCTATCCGCCGGGGGGCACCAGCGACCTGCTGGCGCGCACCGTCGGGGCGCGCCTGTCCGAGCGCCTCGGGCAACCGGTGGTGATCGACAACAAGGCCGGCGCCGGCGGCGTGGTGGGATCGCAGCAGGTGTCCAAGGCCGCGCCCGACGGCACCACGCTGCTGCTGTCCACCATCGCCAGCCACGGCATCATCCCGGCGCTGCAGAAGACGCCGCCCTACGACCCGGTGCGCGACTTCACGCCGATCACCATCATCGCCGGCACGCCCAACGTGCTGCTGGTCAACAAGGACCTGCCGGTGCGCACGCTGGAGGACTTCCTGGCGCTGGCGCGCAGCAAGCCGGGCGCGCTGAGCTTCGGTTCCACCAGCCAGGGCGGCTCGCCGCACATGAGCGGCGAACTGCTCAAGGTGACCGCCAAGATCGACATGCTGCACGTACCGTACAAGGGCGGCGGGCCGATGCTGATCGACCTGATGGGCGGCCAGGTGCCCGCGGCCTTCGACAACCTGCCCTCGGCGATGGCCCACATCCGCGGCGGCAAGGTGCGCGCGCTGGCCGTCACCACCAGCAAGCGCTGGCCCACCGCGCCGGAGATCCCGACGATGGCCGAGGCCGGCGTGCCCGGCTACGAGATGTCCGCCTGGTTCGGCCTGATGGGTCCCCCCGGCATTTCCAAGCCGCTCCAGCAGATGCTCTACAAGGAAGTGGCCGCGATCCTGCAGGAGCCGGAGACCGCCAAGAAGCTGCTGGAGCTGGGCGCGGACCCGAGCGGCATCACGCCCGACGAATTCGCCCGCTTCCTTGCCAGCGAGCGCGAGAAGTGGACGCGCGTCGGCGCCGCGTCCGGCGTGAAGCTGGAATGAGCGAGCGCAAGGCGGCCCGCGGATCAGAACGAACCTTGCAGGAGACAGTGCAATGACATGGTGGATTCCCCTCGCGCTGGCGCTGCTGGCGCCGGTGCAGGCGCTGGCGCAGGCCTGGCCCGCGAAGCCCGTGAAGCTGGTGGTGCCGTACCCGCCCGGCGGCCCCACGGACATCGTGGCGCGCGTCGTTGCCGAGCGGCTGCAGGCGCAGACCGGCCAGCCCTTCATCGTGGACAACCGGCCGGGTGCCGGCGGCAACCTGGGCGCCGACGCGGTCGCCAAGGCGCCGGCCGACGGCTACACGCTGCTGGTGGCGACCACCGCCCATGCGATCAACAAGACGCTGTTCAAGAACCTGACCTACGACGTGCAGCGCGACTTCGTGCCGGTGTCGCTGCTGACGCAGGGCCCGCTGGTGCTGGTGGTGCATCCCGACTTTCCGGCCAAGAGCGTGGCGGAGCTGATCGCGCTGGCCAAGGCCAAGCCGAAGTCGGTGAGCTTCGCCTCCTCGGGCAACGGGCAGTCCACGCACCTGTCGGCCGAGCTGTTCGCCAGCATGGCCGGCGCACCCATGACCCACGTTCCGTACAAGGGCAGTGCGCCGGCGCTGAACGACCTGATCGCCGGCCAGGTGCCGGTGATGTTCGACACCATGCTGTCCGCCATGCCGTTCGTGAAGGCGGGCAAGCTGCGCGCGCTGGCCATCACCGGCGCGCAGCGCTCGCCGGCGGCGCCGGAGCTGCCGACGATCGCCGAGTCCGGCCTGCCCGGCTACCAGGCCTATGCCTGGAACGGGCTGCTCGCGCCCGCGGGCACGCCGGCGGCCGTGCTCGCCCGCGTGAGCGAGGAGCTCAAGGCGGCGCTGGCGCAGCCCGCGGTGCAGGAACGGTTCGCGGCCCAGGGCTTCGCGGCCACGTGGACGCCGCCGGCGGAGGCCGCGAGCTTCCTGAAGAACGAAGTGGACAAGTGGGGCCGGACCGTGCAGCAGTCGGGTGCCAAGGTGGAGTAGCGACCCCCGACCGCAGGGCGTACGGCCGGGGCGGGCCGTGCGCGCCAGGGGATGAGCTTGCGCAGGCGGGCCCCTTGACGGCGCGGTGCGCCGTCGCCGCTTTGGAGTCCCCTCCCTAGCCGACCCCACCCGGATCGGCGGAAATGCTGCAGAATAGAACGATCGTTCGTTTTATTTGGCCTGCCCATGTCCGTCACCCCCCTGCCGCTGAAGTCCGCCCGTGCCCGGGAAGGCAAAGCCTTGCACAAGGGCCAGCAGACCAAGGCGGCGATCGTCGACGCGGCGCTGGGGCTGGCCACGCAGATCGGGCTGGAAGGCCTGTCGATCGGCGCGCTGGCCGAGGTCACGCAGATGAGCAAGTCGGGCGTGTTCGCCCACTTCGGCTCGCGCGAGGAACTGCAGATCTCCGTGATCCGCGAGTACCACCAGCGATTCGAACAGGAAGTGTTCTATCCGGCGATGAGCGAGCCGCGCGGCCTGCCGCGCCTGCGCGCCATGTTCGCCAACTGGATGCAGCGCACCTCGGTCGAACTGGACTCGGGCTGCATCTACATCAGCGGCGCCGTGGAGTTCGACGACCGTCCCGGCCCGGTGCGCGATGCGCTCGCCTGGTCGGTGCAGACCTGGCACACGGCAATGAAGCGCGCGATCGCGATCGCCAAGGAAGAAGGCCACCTCGACGGCGCGACCGACGAGGAGCAGATGCTGTTCGAGATCCATGGCCTGATCCTCGCGCTGCACTACGAGGCCCGTTTCCTCAAGAACCCCGGTTCGATCGCCCGTGCCCACACGGGCTTCGAAAACATCCTGCGGCGCTACGGCGCCGCGCAGTCCCCGCGACTTTCCAGCAAATCCGCCCGATCGGCCAAGAGCGCCAAGGAGTAAACAAGATGCCCACGTACACGCCGCCGCTGCGCGACATGCAGTTCGTCATCCACGAGGTGCTGAACCTCACCGAGGAACTCAAGGCCTGCCCGCGCCACGCCGACATCGACGTCGACACCATCAACGCGGTGCTGGAAGAAGGTGGCAAGTTCGCCGCCGAAGTGACCTTCCCGCTGAACATCGCCGGCGACGAGCAGGGCTGCACGCTGGACAAGGAGACCCACGAGGTCACCACGCCCGCCGGTTTCAAGGATGCCTACGCCAGGTACGTCGAAGGCGGCTGGCCTTCGCTGTCCTGTGATCCGGACTTCGGCGGCCAGGGCCTGCCCTTCGTGCTGAACCAGTGTTTCTACGAAATGCTGAACAGCGCCAACCAGGCGTGGACCATGTACCCGGGCCTGTCGCACGGTGCCTACGAGGCGCTGCATGCGCATGGCACCGACGAACAGAAGAAGCTGTTCCTGCCCAAGCTGGTCTCGGGCGAGTGGACCGGCACCATGTGCCTGACCGAGCCGCACTGCGGCACCGACCTGGGGATGCTGCGCACCAAGGCCGAACCGCAGGCCGACGGCACCTACAAGCTGACCGGCAACAAGATCTTCATCTCCGCCGGCGAGCACGACATGGCGGAGAACATCATCCACCTGGTGCTCGCGCGCCTGCCGGATGCGCCGCAGGGCAGCAAGGGCATTTCGCTGTTCCTGGTGCCCAAGTTCAAGGTGAAGGCGGACGGCTCGATGGGCGAGCGCAACCCGATCTTCTGCGGCGGCCTGGAGCACAAGATGGGCATCCACGGCAACGCGACGGCGCAGCTGGTGCTCGACGGCGCCGTCGGCACGCTGGTGGGCGAGCCGAACAAGGGCCTGCCGGCGATGTTCGTGATGATGAACGCCGCGCGCCTCGGTGTCGGCAACCAGTCGCTGGGCCTGACCGAAGTGGCGTACCAGAACGCGCTGGCCTACGCCAAGGACCGCATCCAGATGCGCTCGCTGTCCGGCCCGAAGGCCAAGGACAAGCCGGCCGACCCGATCATCGTGCACCCCGACGTGCGCAAGATGCTGCTGACCGCCAAGGCCTACGCCGAGGGTGGCCGCGCGATGGCGATCTACTGCACGATGCTGCTGGACAAGGAGCTGTACCACCCCGACGAGAAGGTGCGCAAGGACAGCGGCGAGATCGTCGCGCTGCTCACGCCGATCGTGAAGGCCTTCCTGACCGACAACGGCCACACCGCCACCAATGCCTGCATGCAGGTGTTCGGCGGTCACGGCTACATCAAGGAGTCGGGGATGGAGCAGTTCGTGCGGGACAACCGCATCAACATGATCTACGAAGGCACGAACACCGTGCAGTCGCTCGACCTGCTGGGCCGCAAGGTGCTGGGCAACAACGGCGCCACGCTGAAGAAGTTCGGCAAGCTGGTGGCGCAACTGGTGGAGGAAGAGGGCGTCAACGAGAAGATGGCCGAGTTCATCAACCCCGTGGCCTATCTCGGTGACCAGATCACCAAGTTCACCACCGAGCTGGGCTTCAAGGCCTTCCAGAATGCCGACGAAGTGGGCGGCGCCGCGGTGGACTACCTGCGCGTGCTGGGCCACCTGGTGTTCGGCTACTTCTGGGCGCGCATGGCGCAGGTCGCGCTGCGCGAGATCGAGGCCGGCAACACCGATCCGTTCTACCAGGCCAAGCTGCAGACGGCGCGCTTCTACTTCGCGCGCCTGTTCCCCGAGACCGCGACGCTGATGCGCACCGCGCGCTCGGGCGTGAAGAACCTGCTCGACACGGACGCGGCCCTGGCATGAAAAGACTCGTCACCTTCCTCGTGGCCGCCGCTGCCGGTGTCGCATTCGCGCAGACCAGCCCCGTGGGCCTGTGGCGCAGCGTCGACGACAAGACCGGCGATGCGAAGGCCGAAATCCGCATCGTCGAGAACGCCGGCGTGCTGAACGGCCGCATCGAGAAGACCCTGAAGAAGGACGCCAAGCCGACCTGCGAGGAGTGCAAGGACGAGCGCAAGGGCCAGGCGATCCAGGGGCTGGAGATCATCCGCGGCGCGAAGAAGGCCGAGGGCCAGGACGTGTGGGAGCACGGCAAGATCCTCGACCCCGAAAACGGCAAGGAATACACGCTGAAGCTCGCGCCCATCGACGCCGGCCAGAAGCTGCAGGTGCGCGGCTTCATCGGCCCCTTCTATCGCACGCAGACCTGGGTGCGGGTTCAATAGGTTTCGGTATTTCCCTCCCCCGCTGGGGGAGGGCAGGGTGGGGGCGCTCTTCGCGCTAAGGGCGCCCCCACCCAACCCTCCCCCGGTGGGGGAGGGAGAAAGGCAGAAATGTACAAAGATCAAGACGAACAGGCCGCGGTCCGCGCGGCCGCCGCCGAGGCCGCCCGCCAGCGCTTCCAGGTGAAGAAGGTCGCGGTGCTGGGCGCCGGCGTGATGGGCGCGCAGATCGCCGCCCACCTGGTAAACGTGAAGGTGCCGGTGGTGCTGTTCGACCTGCCGGCCAAGGAAGGCCCCAAGAGCGGCATCGTCACCAAGGCGATCGAAGGGCTCAAGAAGCTCAAGCCCTCGCCGCTGGGCGTGCCCGAGGATGCCGCGCTGATCCAGCCGGCGAACTACGAGGAGCACATGGCGCTGCTGGGCGAGTGCGACCTGGTGATCGAGGCGATCGCCGAGCGCATGGACTGGAAGCTGGACCTGTACAAGAAGATCGCGCCGCACGTGGCGCCGCATGCGATCCTCGCGTCCAACACCTCGGGCCTGTCGATTACCAAGTTGTCCGAAGCGCTGCCCGAGGCGATCAAGCCGCGCTTTTGCGGCATCCACTTCTTCAATCCGCCGCGCTACATGGTGCTGGTGGAGCTGATCGCGACGCCGACGACCGATCCCGCGATCGTCGACCAGCTGGAAAGCTTCGTCACCAGCGGCCTCGGCAAGGGCGTCGTGCGCGCCAAGGACACGCCCAACTTCATCGCCAACCGCGTGGGCATCGCCGGCATGCTGGCGACGATGCGCGAGGTGGAGAAGTACGGCCTCACCTTCGACGTGGTCGACGACCTCACCGGCAAGAAGCTGGGCCGCGCCTCCAGCGGCACCTTCCGCACCGCAGACGTCGTGGGCCTGGACACGATGGCGCACGTCATCAAGACGCTGCAGGACACGCTGTCGCCCGAGACCGATCCCTTCTACGGCAGCTTCGGCACGCCGGAGGTTCTGAAGAAGCTGCTGGAGCTGGGCAACCTCGGCCAGAAGAGCAAGGCCGGTTTCTACAAGAAGGTCGGGCGCGACATCCAGCGCTTCGAACTGGAGAGCGGATCCTACGTGTCCGCCGGCGAGAAGGCCGACGAGGTCTACGGCCGCATGCTGAAGAAGCCCGCGGGCGAGCGCCTGAAGCTGCTGCGCAATGCCAGCGGGCCGCAGGGCCAGTTCCTCTGGTCCATCCTGCGCAACGGCTTCCACTACGCCGCCGTGCACCTGGCCACCATCGCCGAGACCGCGCGCGACGTGGACCAGGCACTGCGCTGGGGCTTCGGCATGAAGCAGGGTCCGTTCGAGCTGTGGCAGGAGGCGGGCTGGCTGCAGGTGGCGCAGTGGATCCAGGAAGACATTGACGCCGGCAAGGCGCTGTCCAAGGAGCCATTGCCCAAGTGGGTGTTCGAGGGGCCGGTCGCGCAAGCGGGCGGCGTGCACACGGAGCAGGGCTCGTTCAATCCGACCACGGGGCAGTTCCAGCCGCGCCGCGTGCTGCCCGTCTACCGGCGCCAGCTGTTCCCGGAACTGCTGCGCGGCGAGGCCGGTCCGCGCTTCGAGACCGCGGGCACGACGCTGCACGAGGACAGGACCATCCGCCTGTGGACGCTGGACCACGAGGTGCTGATCGTCAGCCTGAAAACCAAGATGCACACCATCAGCCCCGAGGTGTGCGAAGGCCTGATGCAGGCGATCGAGCTGGCGGAGAAGGAGTACCAGGGCCTGGTGGTGTGGTCGGGCGACGAGCCCTTCAGCGCTGGCGCCGACCTCGAGTCCACGCTGCCCGCGTTCATCGCCGTGGGCGTGTCCGCGATCGAGGATGCGGAAGGCTTCATGCAGCAGACCATGCTGCGCCTGCGCTACGCCAGCGTGCCGGTGGTGTCCGCGATCCGCGGCCTGGCGCTGGGCGGCGGCTGCGAGCTGGGCCTGTACTCGGCCAGGCGCGTGGTCCACATGGAGAGCTACATCGGCCTGGTGGAAGTGGGGGTGGGCCTGGTGCCGGGCGCCGGCGGCCTGACCTACATCGCGCGCCGTGCGGCGGAGAATTCCGCCACCAGCACCGACAAGGACCTGCTGAAGTTCCTCACCGAGGGCTTCACCGCCGCGGCGATGGCCAAGGTGGGCACCAGCGCGATCGAATCGCGCAAGCTGGGCTACCTGCTGGACAGCGACATCATCGTGCCGCACAAGGACGAACTGCTGTACGTCGCGCTGCAGCAGGCGAAGGCGATGTTCGACGCCGGTTACCGGGCGCCGCACAAGCGCCTGTTTCCGGTCGCAGGGCGCAGCGCCAAGGCGACCATCCAGGGCCAGCTGGTCAACCTGCGCGACGGCGGCTTCGCCAGCGCGCACGACTTCCACATCGCCTCGCTGATCGCCAACGTGGTCACCGGCGGTGACGTCGACGCCAACACGCTGGTCAACGAGGAGTACCTGATGACGCTGGAACGCCAGGCCTTCTGCGCGCTGGTGCAGCACCCCAAGACGCAGGAGCGGATCTTGGGGATGCTGAGCACGGGGAAGCCGGTGCGGAATTGATGCTGTTCTGCTCTCCCTCCCCCGCTGGGGGAGGGTGGGGTGGGGGCGAGATGCAACACCAATCAACTCTCAAGGCACAGCGCAACGCCCGGGTTCTCCGAAGGGAGATGACCGAGTCGGAGCACAAGCTCTGGTGGGGCTTGCGTGCGGAGCAGTTGGGCGTGAAATTTCGTCGCCAGCACCCTCTGGGCAGCTACGTCGCGGACTTTGCATGCCTCGATCCGAAACTGCTCGTGGAACTGGACGGATCGCAACATGCGACCCATGTCGAATACGACCAGCGCCGGGACGCGTTCTTTCGTGAGCAGGGCTTCGCCGTCCTGCGATTTCCGACCGACGCGCCGTTCACCAACCTTGAAGGTGTGCGCACGGCGATTCTTGAACAACTGAAGATGTTGGCGGCGCGTGCCCCCACCCCAACCCTCCCCCAGCGGGGGAGGGAGTAGAGAAAGACAGGAGACTCTCTCGTGAAACAAATCCAGGACGCCTACATCGTCGCCGCCACCCGCTCGCCCATCGGGCGTTCGCACCGCGGTTTCCTGCGCAACATGCGGCCGGACGACCTGCTGGCCACCGTGCTGAAGTCGGCGATGGCGCAGGTGCCCGGGCTCGATCCGCACGCGGTGGAGGACATCATCTGCGGGTGCGCCATTCCCGAGGGGCCGCAGGGCCTGAACGTGGCGCGCGTCGCGGCGGTGCTCGCGGGCCTGCCCAAGAGCGTGGGCGGCATCACCGTCAACCGCTTCTGCGCCTCCGGCCTGGCCGCGGTGCAGATGGCCGCCGACCGCATCCGCGTCGGCGAGGCCGACGTGATGATCGCCGCCGGCACCGAGAGCATGAGCATGGTGCCCATGATGGGCAACTCGCCCTCGCTGTCGCCGACCATCTTTGCCAATCCCGACGACATCGAGAGCTACGGCATCGCCTACGGCATGGGACTCACCGCCGAGAAGGTGGCGCGGCAGTGGAAGGTGTCGCGCGATGCGCAGGACGCATTCGCCTGGCGCTCGCACATGAAGGCGATCGCCGCCATGCAGGCCGGCGAGTTCGCAGCCGAGATGACCGAGCTGGACGTGCCCGAGCGCTCGCTCGACCTGGAATCCGCCGAGGTTTCGGTGCGCACGCGCAAGCTCAGCCTCGACGAGGGAGCGCGCCCGGACACCACGGTGGAGACGCTGGGCAAGCTCAGGCCCGTGTTCGCCGCCCGTGGCAGCGTCACCGCCGGCAACAGCTCGCAGACTTCCGACGGCGCCGGCGCCCTGATCCTGGCCAGCGAGGCGGCGGTGAAGCGCTTCGGCCTGCAGCCGCTGGCGCGCTTCGTCAGCTATGCCAGCCGCGGGGTGCCGCCGCACATCATGGGCATCGGCCCCATCGAGGCGATCCCGGCGGCGCTGAAGAACGCGGGGCTGAAGCAGGACGACATCGACTGGATCGAGCTGAACGAAGCGTTCGCCGCGCAGTCGCTCGCCGTGATCGACACGCTCGGGCTCGACCCTTCGAAGGTGAACCCCATGGGCGGCGCGATTGCGCTGGGCCATCCCCTGGGCGCCACCGGGGCTATCCGCTCCGCGACAGTGGTGCACGCGCTGCGCCGCAAGAATCTGAAGTACGGCATGGTCACGATGTGCGTGGGCATGGGCCAGGGCGCGGCGGGGATCTTCGAGCGGGTCTGATGGGACTGGCTCCTTCCCCCTTTGGGGGAAGGTTGGGATGGGGGCGCTGGTGGCCTCACTCGTCCCACCATTACGTCGCACCGCGCCCCCACCCCAACCCTCCCCCAGAGGGGGAGGGAGTGGAGTCAAGAAGAGGAGAGCCAGCATGGAAAGTGTCACCCTCGCGGTCGCGCCGCTCACAACATGAGCGACGACGTCTTCGACACCGCGATCGCCCTGCAGCCGCTGGGCGAGCATGCTTTCACGGGGCACACCAGTCCGGCCTACGCCAACTTCATCGGCCCCTACGGCGGTATCACGGCGGCGCAGTGCCTCAATGCGGTGTTGCGCCATCCGCAACGGCTGGGCGATCCGGTGGCGTTCACGGTCAACTTCGCGGCCGCCGTTGCCGACGGCACCTTCGAGGTTCGGCCGCGCGCCGCGCGCACCAACCGGTCCACGCAGCACTGGATCATCGAGATGGTGCAGGGCGATGAGGTGGTCGCCACCGCCACCGCGCTGACCGCCGTGCGCCGCCCGACCTGGGGTGACCACGAGGCGAAGATGCCGCAGGTGCCGCCGCCGCAGGAGGTCGCGCGCACCTCGCGCCGCGGCGTCGCCTGGCTGGAACGCTACGAGATGCGCTTCCTGGCGGGGACCATCCCGCGCGACTGGGACGGTCACGGCGGGACGGAGAGCCTCAGCCGCATGTGGGTGCGCGACGATCCGCCGCGGCCGCTCGACTTCGCTTCGCTGGCCGCGCTGTGCGACGTGTTCTTCCCGCGCATCTGGCTGCGCCGCGCACGCCAGACGCCGCTGGGCACCGTGTCGATGACGGTGTACTTCCACGCGGCCGCGGCCGAGCTGCAGGCGGCCGGCACCGGCTACCTGCTCGCGCAGGCGCGCGGCCAGGGCTTCGGAAGCGGATACTTCGACCACACCGGCCAGCTCTGGAACGAGCAGGGCGAGCTGCTGGCCACCACCCACCAGGTCATGTACTACAAGGAGTGAGCGCCATGGCTTCCGAACCCGCGCGTCCCGTCGCCGTCGTCATCGGCGCGGGCGATGCCACCGGCGGCGCGATCGCGAAACGCTTCGCGCGCGGCGGCTACACCGTGTGCGCCGTCCGGCGCAGCGCCGACAAGCTGCAGCCCCTGGTCGACGAGATCCGAGCCGCGGGCGGCCAGGCGCACGGCTTCGGCACCGACGCGCGCAACGAGGATGCGGTCAACGCGCTGTTCGACGACATCGAGGCGCGCATCGGTCCCATCGAGGTGTTCGTGTTCAACATCGGCGCGAACGTGCCCAGCAGCATCCTGGAAGAGACTGCGCGCAAGTACTACAAGGTCTGGGAGATGGCCTGCTTCGCCGGCTTCCTGACCGCTCGAAAGGCGGCGCGCTGCATGGCGCCGCGCGGCAAGGGCACCATGCTGTTCACCGGCGCGACAGCCTCGATGCGCGGCGCGGCCAACTTCGGGGCCTTCGCCGGCGCCAAGGCGGCGCTGCGCGCGCTGGCGCAGAGCCTGGCGCGCGAACTGGGGCCGCGCGGCATCCACGTGGCGCACGTCGTGGTCGATGGCGCGATCGACACCGCCTTCATCCGCGACAACTTCCCCGAGCGCTACGCGTTGAAGGAGAGGGAGGGTATCCTCAATCCGGACCACATCGCCGACAGCTACTGGATGCTGCACAGCCAGCCGCGCGATGCCTGGACCCACGAACTGGACCTGCGTCCCTGGATGGAGAAATTCTGATGCAGTGTCTTGCCTCGCTCCTATCTGCCCTTTCGCTGGGTTGCAATGGGGCGCAGGCAAGGCGCGGGCGCAGGTCAATGCTGGACGCATTGACCTGTGGACGTAACGCGGCATGCGCCCCATTGCAGCCCAGCCCGAAGGGTTCGGGCCCTGCGGCGCCCTCGCCGGCCGTCGACGAAGGGTCAAGACGTCCAGTCTTGACCCTCCGTCGCCAGCCGCCGATCATCACCGCATGACCTCGAACGAAAGGGCAGATATGAGCGAGGCAAGACACCATGCCGTCGAGTTCTACTTCGACGTGGGCAGTCCCGCGTCCTATCTCGCCTGGACCCAGCTGCCGAAGATCGCTCGCGAGGCCGGCAGCGAGATCGAGTACCGGCCCTTCCTGCTCGGCGGCGTGTTCCAGGCCACCGGCAACCGCTCGCCGATGGAGGTGCCGGCCAAGGGCCAGTACATGCAGGACGACCTGCAGCGCTACGCGACGCGCTATGGCGTGCCCTACCGCCACAACCCGCATTTCCCGATCAACACGCTGATGCTGATGCGCGGCGCGCTGGGCCTGCAGATGCGCGAGCCCGCGCGCATGGTGCCCTACGTGGATGCCGTCTACCGCGCGATCTGGGTCGACGCGAAGAACATGAACGATCCCGCCACCGTGGCCGCCGTGCTGCAGCAGGCGGGCTTCGCACCCGAGAAGCTGCTCGCCCTCACCGCCGATCCAGCGGTGAAGGACGAGCTGAAGGTGGTCACCCAGGAGGCGGTCGCGCGCGGCGTGTTCGGCGCGCCCACCTTCTTCGTCGGCGACCAGATGTTCTGGGGCCAGGACCGCCTCGAATTCGTCCAGAAAGCATTGCAACCATGAGCGACATCCTCCTCCACGCCGAAGCCGGCGTCATCACCCTCACCCTGAACCGGCTGGAGCGCAAGAACTCCATCACCTCGGCCATGTACGGGGCGCTCGCCGACGGCCTCGCCCAGGCGCGCGAGGATGCCTCCGTGCGCGTGGTGCTGGTCCAGGGCCAAGAGACGGTGTTCTCCGCGGGCAACGACATCGGCGACTTCCTGAACCAGCCGCCCGCCGGCGCCGACTCGCCGGTGTTCCGCTTCCTGCAGGGCATCGCGGCGTTCCCGAAACCGCTGCTGGCGGCCGTGTGCGGTCCCGCCGTCGGCGTGGGCACCACGATGCTGCTGCACTGCGACCTGGTCTATGCGGGCGACAACGCGGCCTTCTCCATGCCCTTCGTCAACCTGGGCCTGTGCCCGGAAGCGGCCGCCAGCCTGCTGCTGCCGCAGATGCTGGGCTACCACCGCGCCGCCGAAGCGCTGCTGCTGGGCGAGCCCTTCATGGCAGAGGCCGCGCTGGAAGTCGGCCTGGTCAATCGCGTGCTGCCGCCTACCGAGGTGAACGGCTACGCCAGCGCGCAGGCCAGGAAGCTTGCGGCCAAGCCGATCACCAGCCTGGTCGAGACCAAGCGGCTGATGAAGAAGGGCCAGCAGGGCGCGGTGCAGCAGCAGATGGCGGACGAGGGCGAAAGCTTCCGGCGCCTGCTCACGTCGCCCGCCGCCAAGGAGGCCTTCACGGCCTTCCTGGAAAAGCGCCGTCCCGACTTCTCGAAGGTGTGACATGGACCTGAAAGGCAAGACCCTGTTCATCACCGGCGGCTCGCGCGGCATCGGCCTCGCGATCGCCAAGCGCGCCGCGGCAGACGGCGCCAACATCGTGGTCGCCGCCAAGACCACCGAGCCCGATCCCAGGCTGCCCGGCACCATCTACAGCGCCGCCGAGGAGATCCGTGCCGCGGGCGGCAAGGCCTTGCCGCTGCAGGTGGACATCCGCGACGAGGCCGGCGTGCTCGCCGCCGTGCAGCAGGCCGTGCTGACCTTCGGCGGCATCGACATCCTGGTGAACAACGCCAGTGCGATCAGCCTGACCGACACCGAGCACACGCCGATGAAGCGCTACGACCTGATGAACCAGATCAACGCGCGCGGCACCTACCTGTGCACCCAGGCCTGCCTGCCGGAGCTGAAGAAGTCGGCCGCCGCCGGCCGCAACGCGCACGTGCTCACCATGTCGCCGCCGCTGTCGATGAAGACGCACTGGTTCGCCCCGCACACGGCCTACACCATGGCCAAGTACGGCATGAGCATGTGCACGCTGGGACATGCGGGCGAGTTCCGCCGCTACGGCATCGCCGTCAACAGCCTGTGGCCGCGCACCGCGATTGCCACCGCGGCGCTGCAGATGATTCCGGGCGTCGACCTGAAGGCTTGCCGCAAGCCGGAGATCCTGGCGGACGCTGCGTACCTGGTGTTGACCTCCGATGCGCGCGACGACAAGAACACCGGCAACTTCTACATCGACGACACATTGCTGGCTGGGCACGGGCAGGTCGATCTGGACCGGTATGCGGTGACGCCGGGCAACTTGAAGTTCATCCCCGACTTCTTCGTGGATTGAGGGCGGGCGCACGGGCACGAGTACGGATACCGGTACCGGTGCGAGCACGGCGCGCGGTGGGCCGGACGAGGACGGGGCAGCCCGTTTCTGCGAATGTCCCCCGGCGCGGGCTGAAGCCCGCACCTCCTCCTTTATTTCGCCGAAACGGGCTGCCCCGCCCTCATCCTGCGTCGGGGTTGCATGCGGCCCGGACCACCGCGCACAAGGACCTGACCCTGGATTGCGCAAGCGCTCTCACTGAAGCGTCGTCTGCCCTCGGCGCGAACCCTGCGGCGCAGGACTGGTGTGGGGCAGCCCATCTGGGCGAAATAAAGGAGGAGGCAGGGGCTTCAGCCCCTGACGGGGGACATTCGCCCAGGTGGGCTGCCCCACGCCGGTCCGGACCGTCATCACGCCGCCCACCGCGCCGGGCCTCTTCTCCTCGCAAGAAGCACCCCGAGCCGGC
Organism: Ramlibacter sp. P4_H7; assembly: GCF_056400765.1. Taxonomy (NCBI): domain Bacteria; kingdom Pseudomonadati; phylum Pseudomonadota; class Betaproteobacteria; order Burkholderiales; family Comamonadaceae; genus Ramlibacter; species Ramlibacter sp. P4_H7. Next base: position 184,651 of record NZ_JBFUKP010000008.1, on the reverse strand, counting down.
ACTCCGCCTTGGCGCGAGCCGGTAGCAGCCCATATCATCGGCGCCATGGTTTCCCCGCTCCGATGACGCAGCGCTACATCGTTTCCCACACCTCGATCCGCGGGATTGCCGCCCTGCTGGTCGTCTTCTATCACCTGCAGTTCGGCGCGCCCGTGCTGTTTTCGTGGGAGAGCGCGACGCCGTTCTTCCGCGTCGGCTACCTCTGGGTCGACCTGTTCTTCATCCTGTCCGGTTTCGTGATCAGCTATTCGGCCCGCGCGGATGAGCGCGCGCCCTTCGGCTGGACCGACATCAAGTCCTTCTGGCTGCTGCGCTTCGCCCGGATCTACCCCCTGCACGTGTTCTGCCTGCTCGTGCTGCTGGCCGAGGCGCTCGCCGAAACGGCGGTGGGCCGCGTGCTGGGCAAGCAGATGGTCGCTCCGGATCTGTGGTCGCCCGGCAGCCTGCTGAACTTCGTGGAGCAGCTGTTCCTGTTGAACGGCTGGGGCGTGACGGGCCGGATCGGCTGGAACGTTCCGAGCTGGTCGATCAGCACCGAGGCGGTGGCCTATGCGCTGTTTCCGGCGCTGGCGGCTTTCATGGTGCGCGGCGGGCGCGCGGCCCTTGCCGTGATGGGCGCGGCGGCCGTGTGCTTCTACGCGTGGGTGGCTGCGACGACGGGCGTCCTGGACATCGTGAAGGGCGCGGCCGTGCTGCGCTGCCTCGCCGGCTTCTCGCTCGGCATGATCCTCTATGCCACGCGCGCGCAGGTCGATCGGCTGTCCGACACCACGCTGGGCGTGCTCCAGGCCGCCGGTGCGGCGATCGCCCTCGGCACGCCCTTGCTGGGCCTGAACGACGTCGCCGCGATCCCCGGCTTCTTCCTGCTGGTCGCCGCCACCTGGCCCGATCGCGGCTGGCTCACGCGGCCCCTGAGGACACCGTTGCTGCACTGGCTGGGGGAGATCTCCTACTCCGTGTACCTGAACCATTTCTGGGTGCTGGCCGCCTGGCATTTCGTGATGGGCCGCGTGCTGCGGCTGTTGGGGGTTCCGCCGCTCGCCGGCCGAGCCATCATCCTGGCCGGTGGGGTGGCGCTGGTGCTGGCGGCTTCCCATTACACCTACCGCTACATCGAGGGTCCGGCGCGCAAGGCGATCACGCGCTGGTACCGGAACCGGACGGCAACGCGCGTGCCGTCCCTGCAGGCCGGCAAGAGTCCGACCTGAAGCGCAGGCTCGTGCGAAAGTTTTCACTTCGCACGTCCTCGTTGCTGGACGGGAGGGCGATGGCCGAGCTCGCGGTTCGCAATGGCCCGATCGAGCGGCCCCAAGCCGGGGCGCGCTGTGTAAACTGATTTGCACAAAAGCAGGGCCCTCGAGGGCGAGACAACACGGGTGTCCGCGGTGGCGCGGCGAGGAACAAGGGGCTTCACTCATGCGTGGAGATGGTGCGGATGCGACCACCCTTGCCGGGCCTCGTGGCCCTCTTATGCACTGCCGCCGCCTGGGGCCAGCCCGCCGTCGACGACGGTGAGTGGCGCACGGCCGGCAAGGACGCCGCGCTCACCCGCTTCAGCCCGCTCGCGCAGATCCACACCGGCAACGCCGCGCAGCTGAAGCTCGCGCTGCACTACCCGACCGGCCTCGACGCCGGCCACGAGGCCGCCCCCATCGTGGCCGACAACACGATGTTCGTGGTCGGTCCCTTTCCCAACCTGGTGTTCGCCTTCGACCTCGCGAAGCCGGGCTTTCCGCTCAAGTGGGTGTTCGACCCGAAGCCGCAGGCGTCGGCCAAGGGCGTCGCCTGCTGCGACACGGTCAACCGCGGCGGCGCCTATGCGCAGGGGCGGCTGTTCTTCAACACGCTGGACAACCAGACGATCGCGCTCGATGCGAAGACCGGCAAGGAGCTGTGGCGCACCAAGCTCGGCGAGATCAAGAACGGCGAGACCATGACGATGGCGCCGCTGGCCGTCAAGGGCAAGGTCATCGTCGGCAACAGCGGCGGCGAGCTGGGCGTGCGCGGCTGGGTCACCGCGCTCGACGCCGCGAGCGGGAAGATCGCCTGGCGCGCGTACACGACCGGGCCGGACAAGGACGTGCTGATCGGCCCCAACTTCAAGCCCTACTACCGTGCCGACCAGGGCCAGGACCTGGGCACCAAGACCTGGCCGGGCGAGGCGTGGAAGATCGGCGGCGGCACGGTGTGGGGCTTCGTCTCCTACGACGCCGAGGCGGACCTGCTGTACTACGGCACCGCCAATCCCGGGCCCTGGAACCCGGAGCAGCGCCCCGGCGACAACAAGTGGACCTCGGGCCTGTTCGCGCGCCGCCCCGACACCGGCGAGGCGATCTGGTACTACCAGACCAGCCCGCACGACCTGCACGACTACGACGGCGTCAACGAGAGCATCCTGGTCGACCTGGACATCGCCGGCGCGCGGCGCAAGGTGCTGCTGCATCCCGACCGCAACGGCTACCTGTACGTGATCGACCGCACCAGCGGGCAGGTGATCTCGGCCGCGCCCTTCGTCCACACCACCACCTCCAGCGGCGTGGACCTGGAGACCGGTGCGCTGCGCTACAACCCGGCCAAGTCGCCGCGTGCCGGCGAGACCGTGCGCAGCATCTGCCCCGCGTCGCCCGGCGCCAAGGACTGGCAGCCGGCGGCGTGGTCGCCGCGCACGCAGCTGCTCTACATCCCGCACCAGAACCTGTGCCAGGACGCGATCACCTACGAGGTGAGCTACATCGCGGGCACGCCCTTCGTCGGTGCCGACCTGAAGATGTACGCCGGGCCCGGCGGCATGCGCGGTCGCTTCACGGCCTGGGACCCGGTGCGGCAGCGCAAGGCCTGGGACATCGAGGAGAAGTTCCCCGTGTGGAGCGGCGCGCTGGTCACCGCCGGCGACCTCGCGTTCTACGGGACCATGGACGGCTGGTTCAAGGCGGTGGACGCGCGCAAGGGCACGGTGCTTTGGCAGTTCAAGACCGAGTCCGGGGTCATCGGGCAGCCGGTGAGCTTCCGCGCGGCCGACGGCCAGCAGTACGTGGCCGTGCTCGCCGGCGTGGGCGGCTGGTCGGGCGCGATCGTCTCCGGCAATCTCGATTCCCGCGACGGAACGGCCGGCGGCGGCTTCGTGAACGTGATGCGCGACCTGCCGGCGGTGACGAAGAAGGGCGGGCACCTGTACGTGTTCGGCCTGCAGGGAGCAGCCAGGTGAAGCGCCGCGCCGCCTCGCTGCTCGCGCTCGCCGCGGTGGCCGCGCTGGCGGCGTCCAGTGCCTGCGGCGCGCAGCCGGCGCAGGACCTCGAGCGGCCGTCCCTGCGTGTCTGCGCCGATCCCGACAACCTGCCGTACTCGCACGCGCAGCGCAGCGGCTTCGAGAACCGCATCGCCCAGCTGATCGCCGACGACTTCGGCTTGCCCCTGGAGTACGCCTGGCTGCCCGACCTGCGCGGCTTCGTGCGCAAGACGATGGGTGCGGGCCTGTGCGACCTCATCATCGGCGTGCCGGCGGGCTTCGAGCGCACGCTCAACACGCGGCCCTACTACCGCTCCAGCTACATGCTGGTCGAGCCCGGACCGGACGCCGCACCGCCGCGCGACTTCGCGGATCCGCGCCTGCGCCGGTGGCGCATCGGCGTGCAGCTCGTGGGCGACGACCTGGCCGCCACGCCGCCCGGCCACGCGCTGGCGCAGGCCGGCGCCACCGCCAACGTGGTCGGCTTTCCCATCGCCGGCGAGCAGCCCGCGGCCGCGCGCATCGTGCAGGCGATGGCGCGCGGCGAGCTCGACGCGGCCTTCGTCTGGGGACCGCAGGCCGGCTACTACGCACGGCAATCCGCGGCGCCGCTGCAGCTGCACTACCTGCCGCCGCCCGAGACGCTGAAGGCTCAGCCCTTCGCCTTCGCCATCGCGATGGGCGTGCGCCGCGGCGACCGGGCGCTGCGCGACCGCCTCGACGATTTCATCGCGCGCCGGCAGGGCGACATCGACCACATCCTGGCCGAGTACGGGGTGCCGCGCGTCCCGCAGGAGGCGCCATGAAACCCTGGTTCTGGACGGTGCTGCTGGTGCTGGTGCTGGTCGCGATGATCTCGGGCTGCGAGCGCGAGGAACGCCACTTCCGGGCGGAGCGGCAGAACGCCGGACCCGATGCATCCTTGGTCCGGCAAAGCATCAACCAGCCGGGCATGGCGCTCGGCGGCTACGTCAAGCCACCGGCCGACAACGTCAGCATGTACGACGACAACGCCTTCGCGGTGAACGAGGGCAAGCGCCTGTACCGCTGGTACAACTGCTCGGGCTGCCACGCCAACGGCGGCGGCGGCATGGGGCCCGCGCTGATGGACAGCGAGTGGCGCTACGGCAGCGACCCGGAGAGCCTGTTCCGCACCATCGTGCAGGGCCGGCCCAACGGCATGCCCTCCTTCGGCGGCCACATTCCCGACGACCAGGTGTGGAAGATCGTCGCCTACGTGCGGGCCATGGGGGGCGGCGTGCGCACGGACGTCGCGCCCTCGCGCAGCGACTCGCTCTATCCCGGCAAGCCGGAGAACTTCCGTTCCCCGCAACCGGCCATCCAGAAGGGAGTGTCGCGGGCCGAGCAATCGCTGGAGGTGCGATGAATCCCGGGCTGCACGATGCGCTGCATGCGCTGGGTCCGCAGGCCGCGCACATCGTCGACCTGTGGCGCATCTTCCTGGGGGTGTGCGGTGCGGTGTTTGCCGCCGTCATGGCGGCGCTGTTCCTGGCAATCCGCCGCGCACCCCGCGTGCACGTACCGGAGCCGCCCGACCTGGGCACGGTGAACGTGCCCGAGCCGCGGCTGGCGCGCGCGGTGACGATGGCGGTGGCCGCGTCCATCATCCTGCTGCTGGCGCTGCTGGCCGCCAGCGTGTTCACCGACCGCGCGCTGGCCCGCCTGCCGCTGCAGCAGCCGATCCACGTCGAGGTGACGGCGCACCAGTGGTGGTGGACCGTGAAGTACAAGGACGGGCCGGTGTCGGAAACTTTCGAGACGGCCAACGAGATCCACGTGCCGGTGGGCCGGCCGGTGCTGATCGAGCTCAAGTCGGGCGACGTGATCCACAGCCTGTGGGTGCCCAGCCTCGCCGGCAAGCGCGACCTGATCCCGGGCCGCACCACGACCATCGCCTTCCAGGCCGACCAGCCCGGCATCTACCGCGGGCAGTGCGCGGAGTTCTGCGGCTTCCAGCACGCCTTCATGGCCTTCGAGGTGCAGGCGCAGCCGCCGGCCGAGTTCGCGCAATGGCGGCAGGCGCAGTTGCAGCCCGCGCCCGAGCCCACCGATGCGCAGGCGCAGCGCGGCAAGCAGCTGTTCCAGTCCATCCAGTGCGCGATGTGCCATGCCGTGCAGGGCACGATCGCGCAGGCGCACAAGGCGCCGGACCTCACGCACGTCGCGAGCCGCCGCACGATCGCCGCCGGCACGCTGCCCAACACGGCGGAGAACCTGGCCAGCTGGATCACGGATCCGCACCAGCACAAGCCCGGGGTGAACATGCCGGCCAACCGGATGTCCGACGAGGACCTGTTCGCACTCGTGGCCTACCTGGAAACGCTGAAATGAAAGAACGCACGCGCGGCCCGATGGGCGAGAAGCCGCATCCGCACAAGGGCAAGACCCGGGACGGCCTGGCCGGCGGAGAGCTGGTGGCGCGCCTGCTCGACGACACCTGGTGCGATCCGCGCGGCTTCTTCGGCTGGTTCTGCGCGGTGAACCACAAGGCCATCGGCCGGCGCTTCCTCGTCACCTGCCTGGTGTTCTTCGCGCTGGGCGGCCTGCTGGCTGCGTCGATGCGCATGCAGCTCGCGCGTCCCGGCAACACGCTGATGGGGCCGGACCTGTACAACCAGGTCTTCTCCATGCACGGCACGACGATGATGTTCCTGTTCGCCGTGCCGGTGATGCAGGCGGTGGCCATCTACCTCGTTCCGCTCATGCTCGGCACGCGCAGCACCGCCTTCCCGCGCATGACCGCCTACTCGTACTGGATCTTCCTGTTCGGCGGGGTGATGATCTACATCGCCTTCCTCTGCAACACGGGCCCGGAGGCCGGCTGGTTCGCGTACGTCCCGCTCTCGGGTCCCGAGTACAGCGCCGGCAAGCGCACCGACTTCTGGGCGCAGATGATCACCTTCACCGAGGTGTCGGCACTGCTGGACGCGATCATCATCATCGGCACGGTGTTCAAGCTGCGTGCGCCGGGCATGACGCTCAACCGCATCCCGCTGTACGTGTGGGCGATGCTGGTGGTGTCCTTCATGATCCTGTTCGCGATGCCGGCGGTTGCGCTGGCCAGCACGCTGCTGATCCTGGACCGGCTGGTCGCCACCCATTTCTACAACCCGGGCGAGGGCGGCGACGTGCTGCTGTGGCAGCACCTGTTCTGGTTCTTCGGCCACCCCGAGGTCTACCTGATCTTCATCCCCGGCCTGGGCTTCATGTCCGCCATGATCCCCACCTTCGCGCGGCGGCCCATGTTCGGCTACACGGCGATGGTGCTGTCCATGATCGCCACCGGCTTCCTGTCGTTCGGGCTGTGGGTGCACCACATGTTCGCCACCAACGTGCCGGAGCTGGGCAAGACCTTCTTCACGGCAGCCAGCATGCTGATCGCGATCCCGAGCGGCGTGCAGATCTTCTGCTGGATCGCGACGCTGTGGACCGGCCGCCTGAACTTCAAGGTGCCGCTGTACTACGTGCTCTCGTTCTTCGTGATCCTCGTCATCGGCGGCATGACCGGGCTGATGCTCGCGTCCGTCTCGCTCGACACGCAGGTGCACGACAGCTACTTCGTGGTGGCGCACCTGCACTATGTGCTGCTGGGGGGCGCGGTGTTCCCGCTGTTCGGCGCCCTCTACTACTGGTACCCCAAGTTCACCGGCCGCATGATGTCCGAGCACCTGGGGCGCTGGAGCTTCTGGCTGATGTTCATCGGCTTCAACGTCGCCTTCTTCCCCATGCACCTGCTGGGACTGAAGGGCATGCCGCGGCGCATCTACACCTACCCGGAGGAACTGGGCTGGGGCGACCTGAACCTGCTGGCCACCCTGGGTGCCGTCACCCTGGCCACCGGCATCCTGCTCACGCTGGTCAATGCCGTGCGCAGTGCGCTGCGCGGCGAGTTCGCCGGGCCGGATCCCTGGGGCGCCGGCACGCTGGAGTGGCTGGCGGAGTCGCCGCCGCGCAGCTGCAACTTCCCCGCGCTGCCGGTGGTGCACGGCCGCGACCCGCTGTGGCAAGGGGTCCCGGAAGGCCAGCCGAACCACGTGGCGGGGCTGGCCGCCGACATGCGCGAGCTGCTCACGGTGACCGTGGCGGACGCCAGGCCGGACAGCCGCATGACCTTCCCGGAACCGTCACCCTGGCCCTTCCTCGCGGCCGCGGCGACCACCGTCCTGTTCATCGGCTCCATCTTCACGCCCTGGGCGGTGGTGTGGGGCGCCGTGCCGGTCACCATCGCGCTGATCGCCTGGTTCTGGCCCAAGCCCAGGGAGGCGGAAGAGGAACTCGCGCTGGAGAAGATCCCATGAGCGACGAAGCGGTCGTGAAGGGCGCGGCGCTCGACGTCGGCGAACTGCCCACGGTGGTGTTCGGCCACCGCAGCCTGATGTGGTGGGGCACGCTGGGCATGATGGCGATCGAGGGCACCGTGTTCGGGCTGGCGATCATGGCGTACTTCTACCTGCGCAGCCACCAGGACACCTGGCCGATCAGCTCGCGGCCGCCCGACCTGCTGTGGGGCACGCTCAACACGGGCGTGATGCTGGCGAGCTTCCTGCCGGCGCACCTGGCGAAGAAGGCGGCGGAACGGCTGGACTTGCGCGGCGTGCGGGTGTGGCTGCTGGCCAGCGTGGTCTTCGGCGTGGTCTTTGCGGTCGTCCGCGGCTTCGAGTTCGCCGCGCTCAACACGCGCTGGGACAGCAGTGCCTACGGGTCCGTCGTGTGGCTGCTGCTGGGACTGCACACCACCCACATCGTGACCGACCTGATCGACACCGTCGTCCTGGCGGTGCTGTTCTTCACGGGGCCGCTGGACGGCAAGCGCTACGTGGACGTGAGCGAGAACTCCTTCTACTGGTACTTCGTGGTGGCCACCTGGATCCCGATCTACCTGGTGATCTATTGGGGCGCGCGGGCGTTGTGAACATGAAGAGCTGGCTCGCCCTGGTCGTCACGCCCACCATCGCGCTCGCGACGCAGAGCGTGCTCTACTCCATGGTGACGCCGTCGTGCAGCGCGCAGGCCCGCCTGCAGCTGCACATCGTCGCCGCGGTCGCGCTCACCATCGTCGTGGTGATGGCGGTGGTGGCCTTCGGCGAATCGTCGCTGCGGCGCGGCGAACCGGGCTCGCACGACAGCGACGAAGGCCATGCGCACGGGCGCCGGCGCTTCCTCGCCAACATGGCGAGCGCGGTCGCCGCGCTGTCCGCGCTGGTGATCCTGGCCATGTGGTTCACGCTGTGGGTGCTGACGCCTTGCGAGCCCTGATCCTGCTGCTGCTGGCGGCACCGGCGGCCTTCGCACATGCACCCGGCGGCGCGCCGGCCGCGCCGTCGGCGTGGAGCAGCTGGAACACCGAACCCTGGCTGCTGGTCCTGCTGGCACTGTCTGCGTCGGGCTACGCGCTGGGCCTGCAGCGGTTGTGGACCCGTGCAGGCAGCCGGCGCGGCGTGCGCGTGCCGCAGGCGGCCTGCTTCGCCTTCGGCTGGCTCGCGCTCGCGGCAGCGCTGGTGACGCCGCTGGATGCGCTGGGCAGCCGCCTGTTCTCCGCGCACATGGTGCAGCACGAACTGCTGATGGTGGTGGCCGCGCCGCTGCTGGTGATCGGCCGGCCGCTCGCCACCTGGACCTGGGCGTTGCCGCCGGTGCAGCGCCGCGTCGTCGGCCGCGCGTTCCAGAACCGGGCCTGGTCCGGATCGTGGTCGGCGCTGACCGATCCGCTCGGGGCGTTCGCGCTGCATGCGATCGCGCTGTGGGGCTGGCACGTCCCGGTGGCGTTCGACGCCGCCCTGCACCACGAGGGCTGGCACATCCTGCAGCACCTGTCCTTCCTGGGCACCGCGCTGTTCTTCTGGTGGTCGGTGCTGGGGCACGACCCGCGCGGCCGCTACGGTCCCGGCCATGCGGCGCTGTCGCTGTTCGCGACGATGCTGCACACGAGCGCGCTGGGCGCGCTGCTGAGCCTGGCTCCGACGCCCTGGTATGCGCCCTACGCAGAGCAGGCCCTCGCGTTGGGCATCGACGCGGTGGACGACCAGCAGCTCGGGGGGCTCGTCATGTGGGTGCCGGCCGCGCTGGCCTACGTCGCCGCGGCGCTGGCCGTACTGGGTCGGATGCTGAACCGGGCGAGCGCCTGAACCGGCCGCGTGCGGACGAGACTGCTGGTGAACCGGACGGCCCGGCTTGGCGCGCGCGGGGCGCCGCCACTATCATCGCCGCCATGGCCTACATGCTCCTGATCGTCGAAGACCCGGCCCAGCGCGGCACGCGCACGCGCGCGGAGGGCGAAGCCGTGTTCCAGCGCATGGTGGATTTCGCCGACGAGCTGAAGCGCCAGGACAAGCTGCTGGCGGTCGAATCCCTCGCCTCGCAGCAGACGGGCGCGCGGGTCCGGGTCCGCGCCGGCAAGCCGCAGGTGGTCGACGGGCCGTTCGCCGAGGCCAAGGAAATGGTGGGAGGTTTCTTCCTGGTGAACGTGAAGACGCGCGAGGAAGCGCTGGCCCTGGCGAGCCGCTGCCCCGCCGCCGAATGGGCCACGGTCGAGGTGCGCGAAACCGCGCCCTGCTACCTCTAGGGGTTTCCCCCGGACGGATGGTTGTCGATTCCGGCGCGCCCGGTTCGTCGTGGATGCAGAAGCCGGCGAAGGGCGCCGCTTCCCGTCCGTGCACAAGGAGCATCCCATGCGCTTCATGATCATCGTCAAGGCCACCCCCGACAGCGAGGCCGGCCGATTTCCACCCAACCCCGAGCCGCTGTTCCAGGCGATGGCGGCCTTCCACGAGGAACTGGCGCGCGCGGGCGCGCTGCTCGATGCGTCGGGCCTGCAACCCAGCAGCAAGGGCTGGCGCGTGAACTACGACGGCGGCAAGCGCACCGTCGTCGACGGCCCCTTCACCGAGTCCAAGGAGCTGGTCGCCGGCTACACGCTGATCCAGACCCGCACCCGCGATGAGGCCGTCGAATGGTCCCGGCGCTTCCCCAACCCGATCGGCGAGGGCGTGGCCTGCCACATCGAGGTGCGCCAGCTCTACGAGATGGACGACTTCGACGGCATCGTGGAGGAAGAGACCAAGAAGCGCTTCGAGAAGATCGACATCAAGTGAGGAGGCCGCGATGCTGAACCCCCGTGATGACTTGCGCGCCGGGCGCGCCTGAAGGAGCCGGAATGGACAGGACCGACGAAGCCGCGCGCGAAATCGCAACATCCCGCGTGCTGCCCTTTCGCCGCGACGAGGTGTACCGCGCGATCGCCGACCCGCAGCGTCTCGCCCTCTGGTGGGGTCCCGCGGGCTTCACCAGCACGGTCGACACCTGCGATTTCCGACCCGGCGGGCACTGGCGCTTCGTGCTGCACGGGCCCGACGGCAAGGACTACCAAAACCACAACATCTTCACGCTGATCGAACCGGACCGGCGCGTGGTGATCCGGCACGAAGACAGGACGCACGGCTTTGACCTGACGATCACCCTGCAGGACGAAGGCGCGGGCACGCGCGTCGGCTGGCAGCAGGTCTTCGACGATGCCGGCGAGCGCGACCGCATGGCGCCCATCTGCATCCCCGCCAACGAACAGAACCTCGACCGGCTGCACGCCAATGTCGAGGGCCACCGCTGAACAGGATACCGCCATGGCCCGCAAGATCTTCGTCAACCTGCCGATCCGAGACATGGCGCGTTCGCGCACCTTCTTCTCGGCGCTCGGCTTTTCCTTCAACCCGCAGTTCAGCAACGAGCAGGGCGCCTGCATGGTGATCTCCGAGGACATCTTCGCCATGCTGCTGGTGGAGTCCTTCTTCCAGGGCTTCACCAAGAAGCGGATCGCCGATGCGCGCGAGAGCACCGAGGTGCTGGTATGCCTGTCCTGCGAGAGCCGCGCCGAAGTGGATGAGCTGGTGAAGAAGGCGCTGGCCGCGGGCGGCAAGGCGCCGAATGCGCCGCAGGACCACGGCTTCATGTACGGCCACGGCTTCGAGGACCTGGACGGGCACCTGTGGGAGCTCACGTGGATGGACCCGAACGCGGCGCCGCCGCACGCTTGAAACCTTTCAGGAGATTCGCATGAAGAACTATCTATGTGTTTTCACCGGTTCGCCGAACGCGATGGACGCCTGGCAAAAGCTTCCCGAGGCGGAGCGCCGGCGGCGCGAGGGCGAAGGGATCGCCGGATGGAAGAAGTGGGCCGAGGACCACGCGGCGGTCATCGTGGAAATGGGGGGGCCGCTCAGCAAGACCAAGCGGGTTTCGCGCGAGGGGGTGAGCGACATCCGCAACAACCTGGGCGCGTTCACCATCGTCCGGGCCGAGTCGCAGGATGCGGCGGCCCGCCTGTTCCTCGAGCATCCGCACTTCACGCTGTTCCCGGGCGACGGCGTGGAGGTGATGGAAGTCATGCCGATTCCGGCCGGCTGATCGGCAGCGGCACGGATGCACTCGGCCACGCACCAGGCGATCGCGGCGGTCTGGCGCATCGATGCCGCACGCATCGTCGCCGTGGTCGCGCGCATGGTGCGCGATGTCGGCCTCGCCGAGGAACTGGCGCAGGACGCGCTGGTCGCGGCACTGGAGCACTGGCCGCGCGACGGCATCCCCGACAAGCCGGGCGCCTGGCTCATGACGACCGCCAAGCGCCGCGCGCTGGACCACCTGCGGCACCGCAAGCTGCAGGACCAGAAGCTCACCGAGCTGGGGCAGGACCTGGAAGCACAGGAGGCTCTGATCGTGCCGGACTTCGTGGATGCCCTCGACGCCGCGCGGCAGGACGACATCGGCGACGACCTGCTGCGCCTGGTCTTCACGGCCTGCCACCCGGTGCTCTCGACCGAAGCGCGGGTGGCGCTCACGCTGCGGCTGCTGGGCGGCCTCACCACGCACGAGATCGCGCGCGCCTACCTGGTGCCGGAGCCCACGATCGCGCAGCGCATCGTGCGCGCCAAGCGCACGCTCAGCGAGTCGAAGATTCCCTACGAGGTGCCGCGCGGCGCGGAACTGGCCGAGCGCCTGGTCTCCGTGCTCGAGGTGGTGTACCTCGTGTTCAACGAGGGCTACACCGCCACGGCGGGCAGCGACTGGATGCGGCCCGAGCTCGCCAACGAGGCACTGCGCCTGGGCCGCATGCTGGCGGAGATCGCGCCGCGCGAGCCCGAAGTGCACGGCCTGCTGGCCTTGATGGAGCTGCAGGCGTCGCGCATGGGCGCGCGCACGGACGGCGCGGGCCGGCCGATCCTGCTGGCCGACCAGGATCGCAAGCGCTGGGACCGGCTGCTGATCCGGCGCGGGCTCGCGGCCCTGGAGCGCGCCGGGCAGCTCGGAGGTGGGCACGGGGTGTACGCCTTGCAGGCGGCCATCGCGGCCTGCCACGCTCGCGCGCCGAGCGCCGTGGAAACCGACTGGACCCGCATCGCCGCGCTGTACGCCACCCTGGCGGAGGTGGCGCCGTCGCCGGTGGTGGAGCTCAATCGCGCGGTGGCGGTCTCGATGGCCGACGGTCCCGCCGCCGGGCTGGCGATCGTCGAGCGGCTGCGCGACGACCCCGCCCTGCGCCGCTACCAGTGGCTGCCCAGCGTGCGCGGTGACCTGCTCGCGAAGCTGGGCCGTCACGGCGAGGCGGGCGATGCGTTCGAGGAAGCGGCGGCGTTGGCTGGCAACGGTCGCGAGCGCGACCTGCTGCTCGAGCGTGCGGCCGCTGCGAAGGCGGCCGTGCGGAAGGCGTCCTAGAATGGCGCGCTACCGGGAGGCCGCATGCCGTTCAATATCGTTGTGGAGCGCCTGCCGCGGTACGTGCGCTACCAGGCGAGCGGCCCGGCGTCCCTCAAGAACTACGCCGACCTGATCGACCAGGCGGCCAGCGAGACGATCGCTGCGCATGACCGGCTCGTGATGGTCGACCTGCGCGGCGTGGTCGGCCGGCTCTACTTCAGCGACCAGTTCTTCATCGGCGAACTGGTGGTGCGCAAGCTGCAGCACCTGCAGCGCCTGGCCACCGTCGTGCCCGACGATCCCGACAGCTACAACAGCCAGAAGGTCGCAGCCCGCCATGACTTCCACCTGCGCGGCTTCCGCGGCGAAGACGAGGCGCGCGCCTGGTTGCTGGAAGGCGGCTGACGGTGGCCAGCCCGCTGTTGCAAGGGCGGATCCTTCCGACGCTGCTGCGCCTCGCGGTGCCCAACGTGTTCGCGATGGTCGCCGCCACCGCGGTCGGCATCGGCGAGACGGTCTACGTGGGCCTGCTGGGCAAGACCGCGCTGGCGGCCATGGCGCTGGTGTTCCCCTTCGTGATGCTGATGCAGATGTTCTCGTCCGGCGCCATGGGCGGCGGCGTGTCGTCGGCCATCAGCCGCGCGCTGGGCGGCGGCCAGCCGGAGCGCGCGCGGGCGCTGGCCGTGCACGCCCTGTGCATCGGCACCGTGCTGGGCCTGGTCTTCACGGTGCTGATGTGGTCGGCCGGGCCGCTGTTCTTCCGCCTGCTGGCCGGCCGGGGCGGCAGCGGCGAGGTGCTGGCCGAGGCGGGGCGCTACGGCGCGTGGGTGTTCGGCGCGGTCCCCGCGATCTGGCTCTTCAACACGCTGATCTCCCTGGTGCGCGGCAGCGGCGACATGCGCGTGCCGTCGGCGGCGATCCTGGGCGTCTCGCTGGTGCAGGTGGCGATCGGCGCGACGCTGGGCCTGGGCCTGGCCGGCGCGCCGCGGCTGGGCATGCCCGGCGTCGCGCTGGGCCAGGTGATCGCGTACTGGCTCGCCGCCGGCGTGCTGTGGCGCTACGTGCGCAGCGGCCAGACCCGCGTGCGGCTGGACCTGCGCGGCATCGCGCTGCAGTGGCCGCTGTTCCAGGACATCCTGCGCGTCGGCGCGCTGGCCTGCCTGTCGCCGCTGCTGACGGTGGGGACGGTGCTGGCGGTGACTTCGTTCGTGGCCGGGCACGGGCCCGAGGCACTGGCCGGCTACGGCATCGGCGCGCGGCTGGAGTTCCTGCTGGTGCCGATCGCCTTCGGCGTCGGCGTCGCGGCCGTGCCCATGGTCGGCATGGCGGTGGGCGCGCGCGACATCGTGCGGGCGCGGCGCGTCGCCTGGACCGCCGGCGCGGTGTCGGCGGCCCTGCTGGGCGCGATCGGCTTCGTCGTCGTGCTGTGGCCCGACGCGTGGGCCGGCTGGTTCACGCGCGACGCCGGCGTGCTGGCGCACGCGCGCACCTACCTGCGCTGCGCCGGCGCCGGCTTCCCCTTCCTGGGGCTGGGCCTGACGCTCTATTTCGCCGCGCAGGGCGCGGGCAAGGTGGCGGCGCCGGTGGCGGCGGGCTTCGCTCGCTTCCTGTTCGTGCTGGTGCTGGGCAGCGCGCTCGGCGCAGGCGCGCAACCGTGGATGCTGTTCTCGCTGGTCGGCGGCGCGATGGCCCTGTACGGGCTGCTCACGGCGCTCGGGGTGCGCCTGAGCCACTGGGGCCCGCGTGATCCTGCCCCGGTGCCGGCCTGACTCAGCCGGTCTTCTTGAGCGGCTGCGGCGCGCGGTAGAAGTGCGGCGCCAGCCGCTGCACCACCGGGCCGTCGAAGGCCCAGGTCATGCACTGGCCCATGTAGAAGGGCGGCTTGCCGTCGGCGGTGGCGCTGTCGTCCTTCTGGCCGCGCTGCAGCGCGCGGTGGTGCGGGATCATCTGGAAGGCCGCGGTGGCGGCGTTGAACACCAGTTCGCGCAGGTGGGTGCAACCGGCGACGCCGCCGATGGCGCCCTCGATCTTCTTGCGCCAGCCGGGGCCCATGGTGAGGCCCACGAGCTTTTGCATCGGCGCATCGGCGGCCGACTGGCATTCGCCGAACGGAGTGTTCACGGCAGCGGTCTGCACCGCGCGGATGGTGAAGTGGTCGTCGACCGTGAGCCGCACGCGCAGCAGGTGCACCGGCTCGCCGGGCGGCAGCGTGCCGCGTTCGCGCATGTGGATCGGGTTGGACTTGGTGTCGCTCAGTTCGCAATCGATGTCCCACAGGTCATCGTCGCGCAGGAAACCTTCGAAGCGGATGTTGCGGGTGTGGACGGGGCGGCGCGACACCGGGGCAGGCAGGCTGGACATTCCCCGATCTTAGGGGAGCGGCTCCTACAGGACTTTGCGACGCCTCCCACGACCCCACGCCCCCCATGGCTCTAGCTTTGGCGGGAGCATGGGAAAAGAACAGGACAAGCAGGCGCCCGCGGAGGCGGCCGCCGGAGACGGCGCCGTTGCGCACGCGGAACGCGGCTTCGTGCAGGTGCGCGGCGCCCGCGAACACAACCTGCGGGACGTCGACGTCGACGTGCCGCGCGATGCGCTGGTGGTGTTCAGCGGCGTCTCGGGCTCGGGCAAGTCCTCGCTCGCCTTCGGAACCATCTACGCGGAGGCGCAGCGCCGCTACCTCGAATCGGTCGCGCCCTACGCCCGCCGCCTGATCGACCAGGCGGGTGTGCCCGACGTCGACAGCATCGAGGGCCTGCCGCCGGCCGTGGCCCTGCAGCAGCAGCGCGGCACGCCAAGCACGCGCTCCTCGGTGGGCAGCGTCACCACCATCTCCAGCGTGCTGCGCATGCTCTATTCGCGCGTGGGCCACTATCCGCCGGGGCAGCCCATGCTGTTCGCGGAGGACTTCTCGCCCAACACGCCGCAGGGCGCCTGCCCGCATTGCCACGGCCAGGGGCGCGTGTACGACGCGACCGAAGCGTCCATGGTCCCGGACGATGCGCTGAGCATCCGCGAGCGGGCCATCGCCGCCTGGCCACCGGCCTGGCACGGGCAGAACCTGCGCGACATCCTGGTGAGCCTGGGCCACGACGTGGACACGCCCTGGCGCGAGCTGCCGCGCAAGCTGCGCGACTGGATCCTGTTCACCGACGAGACGCCGACGGTGCCGGTGTACCCCGGGTTCACGCCGAAGGAGACGAAACAGGCGCTGCGAAGCAAGACCGAGCCCGCCTACATGGGCACCTTCACCAGCGCGCGCAACTACGTGCTGCACACCTTCGCCAGCACGCAGAGCGCGATGATGAAGAAGCGGGTGGCGCAGTTCATGGTCAGCACGCCGTGCCCCGTGTGCGAAGGCAAGCGGCTGAAGCCGGAGGCGCTGTCGGTGACGTTCGCCGGCCACGACATCGGTGCGTTGTCGCAGCTGCCGATCGAGGAGGTGGCGCGCATCATGGAGCCGGTCGCCCGGGGCCGGCTGCAGGACGTGATGCCGGCGGGGGACAAGCTGTCGCGCGCGGCTTCGAAGCGCGCCACGCAGGCCAGGGTGGCGCGCGGCGGCGCCGCGCACGCCGCCGCGCCGGACGTGCGCCTCACCTCCGCGGTGTCGGAAGAGAAACGGCTGGCGGCGCAGCGGCTCGCGCACGACCTGTGTGGCCGCCTGCGCACGCTGGTGCAACTGGGACTGGGCTATCTCTCGCTGGAGCGCAGCACGCCCACGCTCTCGCCGGGCGAATTGCAGCGCCTGCGGCTGGCGACGCAGCTGGGCTCGCAGCTGTTCGGCGTGATCTACGTGCTGGACGAGCCGTCGGCGGGATTGCACCCGGCCGACGGCGAGGCGCTGCTGACCGCCTTGCAGCGGCTGAAGGCCAGCGGCAATTCGGTCTACGTGGTCGAGCACGACCTCTCGCTCATGCGCCGCGCCGACTGGCTGGTGGACGTGGGTCCCGCGGCCGGCGAGCGGGGCGGCGAAGTGCTGTACAGCGGACCGCCGACTGGCCTGGCACAGGTCGGGCCTTCGCAGACGCGGCGCTACCTGTTCGGCGAGGTGGAGCTTCCGCATCAGCCGCTGCGCGCTGCGCGCGGCTGGCTGCGGCTGGAAGGCGTGACGCGCAACAACCTGCAGGCCCTCGACGCGCAGGTCCCGCTCGGCTGCCTCACCGCGGTGACGGGCGTGTCCGGCTCGGGCAAGTCCACGCTTGTCACGCGCGCGCTGCTGGAACTGGTGGCGCAGCACCTGGGCAGCGACCTGCCCGATGGCGAGGAGGAGGCCGACGAGCTGCTGGAGGCGAGCGCGCGCGACGGCACGTGGTCGGGGCGGCTGGCCGGCGACACCGGCGCGATCCGCCGGCTGGTGCAGGTGGACCAGAAGCCGATCGGCCGCACGCCGCGCTCCAACCTCGCGACCTACACCGGCCTGTTCGACGCCGTGCGCAAGCTGTTCGCGGCGACGCCGGCGGCGCGCAGGCGGCGATACGACCCGGGGCGCTTTTCCTTCAACGTGCCCAAGGGCCGTTGCGAGACCTGCGAGGGCGAAGGCTTCGTCTCGGTGGAACTGCTGTTCATGCCCAGCGTGTACGCGCCGTGCCCCGACTGCCATGGCGCCCGCTACAACCCGCAGACGCTGGAGATCCAGTGGCAGGGCAAGTCGATCGCCGAGGTGCTGGCGATGACGGTGGAGGAGGCCGCGGCCTTCTTCGCACAGGAGCCTGCGGTGCTGCGGCCGCTGCAGGTGCTGCTGGACATCGGCCTGGGCTACCTGCGCCTGGGCCAGCCCGCCACCGAGCTGTCGGGCGGCGAAGCGCAGCGCATCAAGCTGGCCACCGAGCTGCAGCGCACGCACCGCGGCGACACGCTCTACATCCTGGACGAGCCCACCACGGGGCTGCATGCCGCCGACGCCGACCGCCTGATGGCGCAGCTGCAGCGGCTGGTCGACGAAGGCAACACCGTGGTGGTGGTCGAACACGAGATGCGCGTGGTGGTGCAGAGCGACTGGGTGATCGACATGGGTCCGGGCGCGGGCGCGCAGGGCGGGCGCGTCGTCGCGGCCGGCACACCGGCGCAGGTCGCGCAGGCGCGCGACAGCCGCACGGCGCCCTATCTTGCGGACTGCCTGCGGGAGCGGCGCTGAAATGGGCACGATGAAAGAGCTTCCCGCAACGATGACGCGCGTCGCCACGGTGGTGTTTGCCGACCTCACGGGCAGCACGGGCGTGTTCGAGCGGCTCGGCAACGAGGCGGCCACGCACGTGATCACCGGGCTGACCCGGTGGATCGGCCAAGTGTGCGTGCGGCACGGCGGCCGGGTGGTGAAGACGCTGGGCGACGGCGTGATGGCCGTGTTCGGCGACGTGTCCCAGGCGCTGGCCGCGGTGGTGCACTTGCAGAGGGAGCATGCGCGGCGGCGAGGTGGCGCCCCCGGACAGCCGCTGGAACTGCAGGTCGGGCTCGATTGCGGTGAGCTGGTCGAGATGGCCGGCGATTGCTTCGGCGACGCGGTGAACGTGGCCGCGCGGCTGTCCGGGTCGGCGGGGGCGCGCGGGATCCTGGCCACCGATGCGGTCATCGACCGTCTTGGCCAGCCGCCGCCCGGCGCCCGTTTCCAGGCCCTCGGGGTGGTGCCCATCCGCGGCAAGACGCAGGAACGCGAGCTCTATCGCATCGAGTGGCAGCAGGACCTGCCGGCGACAGCGTGAGGAAACACGGGGGCTTCAGGCGACCGGTGGACTTCGGCGCCGAACAATCTATAATTAAATAGATTATTTTTCAATGGAGCGTCCATGTCCCTCATCAAGGCCCAGCTGGCCCTGCCCTTCGCGCAGGCGATCGAACGCGTCACCGAGGCGCTCAAGGTCGAGGGCTTCGGCATCCTCAGCCAGATCGACGTGCAGGCCGCGCTGCGCGAGAAGATCGGCGAGAACATTCCGGGCTACCGCATCCTCGGCGCCTGCAACCCCAGGCTGGCGCACCGCGCGGTGACGTCCGACCCGGACATCGGCCGCTTCCTGCCCTGCAATGTGCTGGTGCGGGAAGACGGCCCCGGGCAGGTGGCGGTGGTGTTCGCCGACCCGCTGATGCTGACAGCGGACAACGACAACCCGCAGCTCCAGGCGGTGGCTGCCGAAGCGCACGAGCGGCTCAGCCGGGTCCGCGACGCGCTGGCCGCCTAGGGATTTTCACCAAGCACTTGCTTGCCGTAAATGCGGGGCTCTGCTATGGTCCCCCGCCATGGAGCCCGCCACCGCCCGCACGGTCCGCGCAGCGCCCGGCGCCGCGAAGCGCCCGCGCGGGCGTCCGCGCAAGAGTGTCGACGAGCGCGATGACGGCAACCGGCGGCGCGCGCTGATCCTGGGGGCGGCACGGCTGTTCCGCCGCAAGGGCTTCGACGCCACCAGCACGCGCGACATCGCCGCCGCCGCGGGCATGCAGAGCGGCTCGCCCTTCTACCATTTCAAGACCAAGCAGGCCCTGCTGTTCGCCGTCATGGAGGAGGGCATGCGCAGCGCGCTGGAGCGCCAGCGCCGGCTGCTCGCCGAGCTGGCCGGTGCCGACCCGCGGGAACAGCTGCGCCGCCTGGTGCGCAACCATTTCGAGGTGCTGCTGGGCAGCGGCAGCGATTTCTATCCCGTGATGCTGTACGAGGCGCGTTCGATCACGCCGCGCCAGCGCGCCCAGCTCGCCGACCTGCGCAGCGAGTACGAGGGCGTGTGGGACCCCGTGCTGCGCCAGCTGCACGACAGCGGCCGCCTGCAGGCGGACGTGAAGCTCGCGCGCCTGCTGGTGTTCGGCGCGCTCAACTGGTCGGTGCAGTGGTTCGACCGCCGCCGCGAAGCCTCGCTGGACGACCTCACAGCCGCTGCGCTGGCATTGTTCATCGGAGAAACCCCATGAGTGGCCATTACCGTTCCGTGTTCGCTCCCGGCCTGTTCGCCGGCCAGGTCATCCTCGTCACCGGCGGAGGCTCCGGCATCGGCCGCTGCACGGCGCACGAGCTCGCGTCGCTCGGAGCGCACGTGGTGCTGCTCGGGCGCAAGCTGGAGAAGCTGCAGACGGTGGCCGAGGAAATCATCGTCGACGGCGGCCGCTGCAGCTTCCACGCCTGCGACATCCGCGACGAGACCGGCGTGCAGGACGTGGTGCAGGCGATCGTCGCCACCCACGGCCGCATCCACGGCCTGGTGAACAACGCGGGCGGCCAGTACATCACGCCGCTGGAGAAAATCAGCGCCAAGGGCTGGGAGGCGGTGGTGGCCACCAACCTCACGGGCGGCTTCCTGGTGGCGCGCGAATGCTTCGTGCAGTCGATGCAGGCGCACGGCGGCGCCATCGTCAACATCGTCGCGGACATCTGGGGTTCCATGCCGGGCATGGGCCACAGCGGCGCCGCCCGCGCCGGCATGGTGAGCTTCACCGAGACCGCGGCGCTGGAGTGGGCCAAGAGCGGGGTGCGCGTCAACGCGGTGGCGCCGGGCTACATCGCCTCCAGCGGCATGGACCACTACCCGCCCGATGCGGGCCCCATGCTGCGAGAGATGGCCGCGACGGTGCCGGCCGGGCGCTTCGGCAACGAGGCCGAGACCTCCGCCGGCATCGTCTTCCTGCTGTCGCCGGGCGCCTCCTTCGTCAGCGGCACCGTGCTGCGCATCGACGGCGCGCGGCCGCAGGTGCGCATGGGCTGGGGCCAGGTGGGCGCGCCGGCCGACGCGCAGCAGCGCGATGCCGTCAAGCCCTTCGAAGGCTTCCACCGCTACCAGAAGCCGGGGCTGCTCCAGTCATGAGCTTCGCATCGGCCTGGAATCCCCGCGCCGACGCGGCGCAGCAGCGGCGCGAGGCGATGCTGGCGCGCATCCACGCGCTGCGCGCGCTGGAGCGGCGGACCGAGCAGAAATCCGGGGAGGCGCGGCCGGTGTTCGACAAGCGCGGGCAGCTGCTGCCGCGCGAGCGCGTGGGCCTTCTGCTGGACCCCGGCGAGGCCTTCCTGCCGCTGTGCACGCTGGCCGGCTTCCTGCAGGACAGCAAGGATCCCGAGGCCTCCGTGCCGGGCGGCGGCATGGTG
Organism: Ramlibacter sp. P4_H7; assembly: GCF_056400765.1. NCBI lineage: Bacteria > Pseudomonadati > Pseudomonadota > Betaproteobacteria > Burkholderiales > Comamonadaceae > Ramlibacter > Ramlibacter sp. P4_H7. The sequence continues at coordinate 163,661 of NZ_JBFUKP010000008.1, read as the reverse complement.
GCCGGCATCGGCTTCGTGCGCGGCGTGCGCTGCATGGTGGTGGCCAGCGACTCCGGCATCGATGCCGGCGCGATCCAGGCCATGGGCCTGGACAAGATCCTGCGCGTGCAGGAACTGGCGCTGCAGAACAAGCTGCCCTTCATCCACCTGGTCGAAAGCGCGGGCGCCAACCTGATGCGCTACCGCGTGGAAGGCTTCGTGCAGGGCGGCGCGCTGTTCCGCAATTTGGCGCGCCTGTCGGCCGCGGGCCTGCCGGTGGTCACCGTGCAGCACGGGTCCGGCACGGCGGGCGGCGCCTACATGCCGGGGCTGAGCGACGTGGTGATCCTGGTGCGCGGCCGCTCGCGCGCCTTCCTTGCCGGGCCGCCGCTGCTGAAGGCGGCGACCGGCGAGGTGGCGACCGAGGAGGAACTGGGCGGCGCCGAGATGCACGCCGGCGTGTCCGGCCTCGGCGAATACCTGGCGGAGGACGACCGCCACGCGCTGGGCATCGCCCGCGAGGTGATCGCCGGCACCGGCCTGGCGCAGGCGCGCCGCAAGCTGGAGCCGGACCCACGCGCCGAAGACCTGCTCACGCTGATGCCCCCCAACCTGCGCGAACCGGTGGACATGCGGGAGGTGATAGTGCGGCTGGTGGATGGCGACCGGCTGCTGGAGTTCAAGCCGCTCTATGGCGCGGCCACGGTGTGTGCGCAAGGCAGCATCGCCGGCCACCCCGTCGGGTTCATCAGCAACAACGGCCCGATCGACGTGCCAGGTGCCAACAAGGCCACGCACTTCATCCAGTGGATGTGCCAGCTCGGGCACCCCATCGTCTACCTGCAGAACACCACCGGCTACATGGTCGGCAAGGAGAGCGAGCAGGCCGGGATGATCAAGCACGGCAGCAAGATGATCCAGGCCGTGACCAATGCCACCGTGCCGCAGATCACCATCCAGTGCGGCGCCTCCTTCGGCGCCGGCAACTACGGCATGTGCGGCCGCGGCTATGCGCCCCGCTTCCTCTTCAGCTGGCCCAGCGCCCGCACCGCCGTGATGGGTGGGGAGCAGGCGGCGCGCACCATGCAGATCGTGAGCGAGGCGGCCGCGGCGCGCAAGGGCGTGCCGACCGATCCCGCGCAGGCGAAGGCGCAGTTCGACAGGATCGTGCAGGTGTTCGAGTCGCAGGCCGACGCCTTCTACACCTCGGGCCTGCTGCTGGACGACGGGGTGATCGACCCGCGCGACACCCGCGCGGTGCTCGCCTTCTGCCTGGACACGATCCGCGAAGCCCAAGAGAAAACGCTGCGCCCGCTGCAATTCGGCGTCGCGCGCATGTGAGGAAGCCACCATGGACTACAGCCACGAACACCTCGAGATCCAGAAGACGCTGCAGCGCTTCATCGCCGAGGAGATCAATCCGCACGTCGACGAATGGGAAGAGGCGGAGATCTTCCCCGCGCACCAGGTGTTCAAGCGCCTGGGCCAGCTGGGCCTGCTGGGGCTGACCAAGCCGGAGGCCTACGGCGGCGCCGGCCTCGACTACTCGTACTCCATGGCGATGGCGGAGGCGCTGGGCCACATCGAGTGCGGCGGCGTGCCGATGGCGATCGGCGTGCAGACCGACATGGCGACGCCGGCGCTGGCGCGCTTCGGCAGCGAGGAACTCAAGCGCGAGTTCCTGGCGCCCGCGATCGCCGGCGACATGGTGGCCTGCATCGGAGTGAGCGAACCGGCCGCCGGCAGCGACGTCTCCGGAATCAAGAGCCGCGCGCGCAAGGATGGCGACGATTACGTGATCACCGGCCAGAAGATGTGGATCACCAACAGCCTGCAGGCCGACTGGATGTGCATGCTGGTCAACACCGGCGAGGGCCCGGTGCACAAGAACAAGAGCCTGGTGATCGTGCCCATGCGCGAGAAAGGCAAGCTGCGCCCCGGCATCGAGGTGGCGAAGAAGATCCGCAAGATCGGCATGAACAGCTCCGACACGGGGCTGATCTACTTCGACGAGGTGCGGGTGCCGCAGCGCTTTCGCATCGGCGCCGAGGGCCAGGGCTTCATCTACCAGATGCAGCAGTTCCAGGAAGAGCGCCTGTGGGCCGCGGCCAGCTGCCTGCAGTCGCTCACCAACTGCATCCAGTGGACGATCGAATGGGCGCAGGAGCGCAAGCTGTTCGGCGCGGCGCTGGCGGACCAGCAGTGGGTGCAGTTCAAGCTGGCCGAGATGAAGACCGAGGTGGAGTCGCTGCGCGCGCTCACCTACCGTGCCTGCGACCTGTACGTGCAGGGGCAGGACGTGCTGGAGCTCGCCTCCATGGCCAAGCTGAAGGCGGGCCGGCTGAACCGGCTGGTGCCGGACACCTGCCTGCAGTTCTGGGGCGGCATGGGCTTCACCTGGGAGAACAAGGTCTCGCGCATGTTCCGCGACGGCCGCCTGGCCTCCATCGGCGGCGGCGCCGACGAAGTGATGATGGGCATCCTGGCCAAGCTGATGGGCATCGCCAAGCGCCCGAACGCGCAGTGACATGAAGATCCGCCGCCTGCTCATCGCCAACCGCGGCGAGATCGCCCGCCGGATCATCCGCACGGCGCACCGCCTGGGCGTCGAGACGGTGGCGGTGTACTCGCAGGCCGACGCCCAGGCGCTGCACGTGCGCGAAGCCACCATGGCCGTCGCGCTGGGCGGCAACGCTTCGGCCGATTCCTACCTGCGCATGGACAAGCTGGTGACCGCGGCGCGCGGCTGCGGCGCCGACGCGGTGCACCCCGGGTACGGATTCCTCAGCGAGAACGCGGAATTCGCGCAGGCGGTGGAGGACGCCGGCCTGACCTGGATCGGCCCCACCGCGGAGGCCATCCGCATGCTGGGCAGCAAGGCGCGCGCGAAGCAGCTGGCGCAGGCGCGCGGCATTCCCTGCCTGCCCGGCTACCAGGGCGAGGACCAGTCGGAAGAGCGGCTGCTGGCGGAAGCGCAGGACATCGGCTTTCCGCTGATGGTCAAGGCCGCGGCGGGCGGCGGCGGCCGCGGCATGCGGCTCGTCGCCGAGCCGGAGCAGCTGCCCGCGGCGCTGCGCAGCGCGCGCTCGGAAGCCGAGTCCGCATTCGGTTCGGGCGAGCTGCTGCTGGAACGCGCGCTGCTGTCGCCCCGCCACGTCGAGGTGCAGGTGTTCGCGGACATGCACGGCAACTGCATCCACCTGGGCGAGCGCGATTGCTCGGTGCAGCGGCGCCACCAGAAGCTGATCGAGGAGACGCCCAGTCCCGCCGTCGACGACACCTTGCGCCAGGCCATGGGCAAGTGCGCCGTGGAGCTGGCGCGCGCCGCCGGCTACGTCGGCGCCGGAACCGTGGAGTTCCTGCTGGACGAGGATGGCGCCTTCTACCTGATGGAGATGAACACCCGGCTGCAGGTGGAGCATCCGGTCACCGAGATGGTGACCGGGCTGGACCTGGTGGCCTGGCAGCTGCGCATCGCCTGCGGCGAGCGGCTGCCCTGCCGCCAGTCCGAACTGCGCTTCGACGGCCATGCGATCGAGGTGCGCCTGTGTGCGGAGGACGAGCACTTCACGCCGCACACCGGCCGGCTGCTGCACTTCGTGCCGCCGCGCGAGGGGCCGGCGCTGCGCTTCGACCACGCGCTGTTCGAAGGACTCGAGGTGCCGCCGTACTACGACTCGATGCTGGGCAAGCTGGTGGTCCACGCCAGCACGCGCGCCCGCGCGATCGCCGGCCTCGCGGCCGCGCTCGACCGGCTGCAGGTGCTGGGCTTTCCCACCAACCGCCGCCTGCTCGCCACCTGCCTGCGCCATCCGGTGTTCGTCAGGGGCCAGGCGCGCATACCCTTCCTGGCCGAGCACGGCGACTCGATCCGCCGGCAGCTGGAGGAGGAGGAGTTCGGGGTCGCGGCGGAGGCCGCCTTCTCCGCGCTGCTGCCGCACGGCGCGGCGCCCGCGCTGGCCTCGCCGTTCGCACGGCCGGTGCGCATCGGCCACCGCAACGACGTGTTCGAAGTGCCGATGAGCGAATCCGAGGGCATCGCCGCCGGGCAGGCGCAGGTGGCCACGCTGGGCGCGGGGCGCTGGCACGTGCAGGTCGGGTCGGTGGACCTGTTCCTGCACGATGCCTCGTTCGAGCCGCCGGCCGGCAGCGCCGCCGCCGCCGGCGCCAACGAATTGCGCGTGCCCTTCAACGGCAAGGTGATCGCCGTGCACGCCCAGCCCGGCGCCGCGGTGAAGAAGGGCGAGACCCTGGTGGTGGTGGAGTCGATGAAGCTGGAGCACGCGCTGGCCGCCGGCCGCGACGGCACCGTGCTGAGCCTGCACGTGGCGGCGGGCCAGCAGGTCGCCACGTCGCAGGTGCTGGTCACCTTCGAGGCGGCATCCCTGGGAGCGGTTGCGCAGTGACCGCGGAACTGCAAGCCGACGTCGCGGCGCTGACCGACACCGTGCGCCGCTTCGCGCTGGAGCGGATCGCGCCGAACGCGCAGGCCTGGGATGTCGCCGGCGAGGTCCCGCGCGGGCTGTACCGCGAGGCCGCGCAGCTGGGCCTGCTCGGGCTCGGCTATCCGGAGGCCCTGGGCGGCACGCCGGCGCCGCATGCCCTGCGCAACGCCATGTCGGTGACGCTCGCGCGCCATGGCGGCAGCGGCGGCGTGATGGCCGCGCTGTTCTCGCACAACATCGGCCTGCCGCCGGTGCTGCGCCATGGCGCGCCGGCGCTGCAGCAGGAGTTGATCCCACCGGTGCTCCGCGGCGAGCAGATCGCGGCGCTGGCGATCACGGAGCCCGGCGGCGGCTCGGACGTGGCCAGCCTGCGCACGAAAGCCCGCCGGGACGGCGCCGACTACGTCATCGACGGCGAGAAGGCCTTCATCACCTCCGGCCTGCGCGCGGACTGGATCACCGTGGCCGTGCGCACCGGCGAGCCGGGAACGCGCGGCGCTTCCGGCATCTCGATGATCGTGGTGCCGGGCTCCGCGCCGGGCCTGTCGCGCACCCGGCTGGAGAAGATGGGCTGGCACGCCAGCGACACCGCGCTGCTGCGATTCGACGGCGTGCGGGTGCCGGCGCGCTACCTGGTGGGCGAGGAGGGCGCGGGCTTCCGGATGATCATGGGCAACTTCAACGGCGAGCGGCTGGCGATGTCGGCCATGGCGCTCGGCTTCGCGCAGGCCTGCTACGACGAGGCGCTCGCGTGGGCGCGGGAGCGCCAGGCCTTCGGCTCGGCGCTGGTCGAGAAGCAGGTGATCCGCCACAAGCTCATGGACATGCAGATGCGCATCCGCGCCACCGAGGCCTGGCTGCACGCCGCCACCGCCCTGGCCGACGAGGGCCGGCTGGAATCCGACCCGGAGTGCGTGGCGCAGGTCTGCCTGCTGAAGAACCAGAGCACGCAGGCGATGCAGTTCTGCGCCGACCAGTCCGTGCAGATCCTGGGCGGCATGGGCTACATGCGCGGCACGAAGAGCGAGCGCATCTACCGCGAGGTCAAGGTGATGATGATCGGTGGCGGCGCCGAGGAAATCATGAAGGACCTGGCAGCGCGACAATTGGGCCTATGACCCGCCATCCCCCCGCCGTCCCCGCCGCCTTCGAGGATGAGTTCGTCGCCGGCCTGCGTTCGATCTTCGAGGAAAGGATCGTGTTCAACCGCGTGCTGGGCCTCAGGATCGTCGAGCTGCGCCCGGACCGGGTGATCGGCCGCATCGCGATGAAGCCCGACCTGGTGGGCCACTACAGCTTCAACCGCTTGCACGGCGGCGTCATCAGCGCCGGACTGGACGCGATGGGCGGCCTTGCCGTGATGGCGGCCATCGGCGCGCGCCACATGGACGAGTTGCCGGCGCAGCGGCTGCATCGCTTTGGCAAGCTCGGCACGATCGACCTGCGCATCGACTACCTGCGGCCCGCCATCGGCGAGAGCTTCGAGCTGCGCGCCGAGGTGCTGCGGCTGGGCTCGCGCGTGGCCAGCACGCGCATGGAATTCCTGGGCGACGACGGGAAGCTGCTGTCGAGCGGCGCGGGCGCCTACATCATCTCCTGACCCGTGCGCCACCGCTGAGGCTCACCCAGCCCGGCCGCGTCGCAACGCCCCATGCGGCGCGTGCTGCCGCAATAATCGATACCCGCCATTCCAGTGGAGGTTTCCATGAGAACCCAACTGTTCCTCAGCATCCTGGCCGCGTTGGTGCTCACGATCACCGGTTGCGGCAAGAAGGATGAATCAGCGCCTGCGCCCGGCGCCACGACTACAACACCCGTGCCCGCACCGGCCGCTTCTGCAGCGAGCCGATGAAGAACGCCGCCACGGCGCTGTCAACGTACAGGGACCCGCTGGCGTGAGCGCTCAGGGCCGCGTGTCCTCCGGCACCCGCGTGTAGACGACGCGGTTGCGGTGGATGTGGTCCACGCCGACGAACTCGTTGCGCGTCTCGAACGCGATCTCGAAGGTGGCGAAAGGAACGTTCAGGCGCGACGGCGGGCTGCCGTCCACCAGCGTGTACTTGCGCTTGAGGTTGGTGCCGTCGTAGAGCCACGTGCCTTCGTGGACGTGCTCGACGACGGTGCCGGCCGGATCGACGCCGCGCACCGACTCGTGGAAGGCGCCGTCCGGCTGCAGGCGCAGCACGCGGCGCACGCGCACGTCGCGGCTGGTGTATTCGCGCAGCCAGGTGCCGGGCAGCAGGTCCCGGGTGTTCTCGCTGCGGCGAGCCGCCTGCGTGTCCGGTGTCGCATCGGGCCGCACGGCGTCGCAGGTGGCCAGCAGCGCGCCCACCGCCAGCGCGGTGACGCCCCAGAAGACCGGCGAGGCAGGCAAGGACATCGGCGCACTATCCCAGAGTCGGCCCGCACTTGCACGCCGGGCTGGCGCGCCCCTGCAGTCCTCACTTCACCTCTTGCGCGGCGGCCGGTTCGGCGGCTTCCTCCGGCTCGCGCACGACTTCGTACAGGCGGAACGGCGGCTGGTCCGGCAGCTTGCGCTGCAGCAGGGGCTTGGCGACGTTGAACACCGGCACGCCGGCGATGGTGGTGGATTCCAGCGAGCCGCGGTGCGCATGGCCGTGGAAGATCGCATCGACCGGGTAGCGCAGCAGCGGCTCCTCCAGGCGGCTGCTGCCCAGGAAGGGAAAGATCTCCAGCGGCTCGCCCTGGAGGGTGCCGGCCACCGGCGCGTAGTGCAGCAGCGCGATCTTGCGCGGCGTGCGCAGCTTGGCCAGCGCCGCTTCCAGCTTCATCGCCTCCTGCAGCGCCTCCTGCACGAACATCTTGATGGCGGGCTCGCCCCAGGCGCCCAGTGAGCCCCGGCCGAAGCCGCCGGCAAAGCCCTTGGTGCCCGCGATGCCCACGCCCTCGATCTCCACCGCCTCGCCGTCGAGCACACGCACGCCGGCGCGGGTGAGCGTCTCCGTCACCACCTCGGGCGTGCCGGACTCGTGGTCGTGGTTGCCCAGCACGGCGACGATTGGAATCTTCACGACCGCCAGCTCGTCGGCCAGCACCTGCGCTTCCTCCAGCGTGCCGTAGTCGGTCAGGTCGCCGCACAGCAGCAGCACGTCCGCCGCCTCGGCCGCCTGGGCGAAGAACGCGCGAAGGCTACCGGCCGCGTCCTTGGTGACGTGGAGGTCGCCGACGGCGGCGAAGCGGACACTGCGGGCGGGCTTGTGCATGACGGACGCGTTCTACTGGCTGAGGAACGCCCATGCTGCACCCGGCCCCGGGGGCGGGCTGTAGGCGGGCGCTGACGCTTTGTGCGGTTCCTCGTCCTTAGCGGCGATGGCGTCCCGGCCGAGAGGATTCCGCGGGGCCGCGACCTAATCTCCGGTGCATGTGCTCCACCATTCCTCTCGCACCTTCCCTCGAGGACGAGGTCGCTCCGGACACCGCCGCCTTCTACCGTCGCGCGCTGCGGTCGCTGGTGGACGCGGAGATCCCGTTCCTGGTCGGCGGCGCCTTCGCCCATGCCTGCTTCACCGGCATCCGCCGCTCCACCAAGGACCTGGACCTGTTCCTGCGGCGGCAGGACCTGGACCGCGTGCAGCAGGTGATGCAGGCGCAAGGCTGGCACACCGAACTCACCTACCCGCACTGGCTGGCCAAGGTCTACGCGGGCGAGGACTTCATCGACCTGATCTTCAACTCGGGCAACGGCCTGACGCCGGTGGACGACCGCTGGTTCCACGACAACGCCTGGGCCGACGTGCTGGGCGTGCCGGTGCGCGTGGCGAACATGGAGGACAGCATGCTGTCCAAGGCCTTCATCATGGAGCGCGAGCGCTACGACGGCGCCGACATCGCGCACCTGCTGCAGGCCAACGCCGAACGCATCGACTGGGGACGGCTGGTGGAACGCTTCGGCGCCCACTGGCGCGTGCTGCTCGCGCACCTGACGCTGTTCGGCTTCATCTACCCGGGGGAACGCCATCGCGTGCCGCCATGGGTGATGGAGTCCTTGATGGAGAAGCTGCAGGCCGAAGTCGCGCGGCCGCCCGCTCACGACCCGCGCGTGTGCGCCGGTACGCTGATCTCGCGCGAGCAGTACCTGCACGACGTGGAGCGGCTCGGCTACACCGACGGCCGCCTGACGCCGGCGAGCACCATGACGGAATCGGACGTGGCGATGTGGACCGCGGCGATACCCTCGCGCCAGGCCGGCACCGCGGGGGAAGAGGCCGCAGTGCCCGTGCCGCCGGCGCGCGCCGACTGAAAAAAAGGCCGCCTGTTGCACAGGCGGCCTCGCGAGGGGCGGGACTGGGGAGGGATCAGTACCCGCCGGTTTCCTGCATGGCCTTGACGGCGAGCGCCACCGTGACCAGCACGGGGATGGCGGTGAGCACCGCGGCCGGGATCCAGGGCAGGCCGCCTTCGCGGCTGCGGCGCACGACGCCGAGCACCGGGTCGATCAGCAGGCCGGCGCCCAGCAGCGCCACGTAGCCCAGCGAGAAGCCGGAATACAGGTGCGCGGCCGACAGCAGCGTGCCGAGCACGACCACCGCGGTTGCCGCCGCCGCGGGGGCGAACGGGGTGGCCAGGCGCGGCAGGGCGAACAGCGTGCAGGCGGCCAGCGTCATCGCCAGCGCGCCACTGAGCTGACCCATGGACTGGCTGGAATCCACCATCAGCGCCAGTCCGGTGCCGCCGGCGGCCACCATCAGCAGCAGCGGCCGGGTCGCGGCACCCTGGGCAGGGCGGGGGGAGAGCGTCCACAGCACCGCGAGCACGAGGCCGATCACCAGCGCGGACAGCACGGCCTTTTGCGGGCCGAGGCTGGCAACGGCGCCGGACACGAGCAGTCCGCCGATTCCCAGCGACACGACCGAGCGCACCGCGACGCGGGCCGCGGCAGCCGGCAGGCGCTCGACGGCGAACGCGGCGGCAGCGACCACCAGGGTGATCCACGGCAGCCAGTCGAGGGCGACCTTGGGCACCAGCGACCATTGCGCGCGCATGGTGAGGAAGTAGGAGGCGAGGAAGCCGGCGACCAGCGCCAGCAGCGCAGCCGGCGCCCGCAGGCGCGCGGCGCGCAGGGCCGCCAGCACGGCCAGCGCGACGCCCAGGGGCACCACCGCGCTTTGCAGCACCAGGGGCAGGAAGAACGAGGTCTCGGGCATGGGATGGCTCGGGTCAGCGGCGCGGCGCCGTCGGGGGACGGCGCCGCAGGCCAGGCTTACTGCTTGACGCCTTCGATGTTGATGCGCAGGTCCACTTCGTCGGTGGCCGCGCCCGGCACGCCGTAGCTCATGCCGAAGTCGGTGCGCTTGATGGTGCTGGTGGCGACGTAGCCGACGCGCTGCTCGCCCTTCATGCCCTTGCCGGCGCCGATCTGCTTCAACTGGAAGGTGACCGGCTTGGTCACGCCGCGCAGCGTCAGGTTGCCGGCGAGGGTGCCGGCGCCGTTGGGGTCCAGCTTCACGGCGGTGGAGCTGAAGGTCATGGTGGGGAACTGCACGGCGTTGAAGAAATCGGGGCTCTTCAGGTGCTTGTCCAGCGCTTCGACGTTGCTGTCGATGCTGTCGGTCTTGATGGTCACATTGACCTTGCTCTTCTCGGGCGTGTCGAGCACGAAGTCGCCGGCGATGTCGTTGAAGCGGGCGGAGAAGCGGCTGACGCCACCGAGGTGGCCGACTTCGAAGAAGGCGCCGGAGTGGGCGGCATCGACCTTGTAGGCGCCGGTGGGGGCGGGCGTGGCGGCGCCGAAGGACACGGCGGAGAGGGCCAGGCCGGCGGCGGCGATGGCGATGGAAACGGAGCGGCGGATGTGGTTCATGGCAGTCGTTGAAGGGGTGAGTGGTTCCAGCTCTCGACTGTAAAAACCGGGGGGCCGCTGGCATGTGCGTTTACGCACATGGGACCGTCGAAAGCCGCTTCGCCGGCGGATGGCAGTTGATCCAGATCAGGAAAATCGCGGGCTGGCGCGCGCGCGACCGGGTGTGGGCACGGTAACAGGAGGTGGGAAAGAGGCAGCCGGCTAGAACCGGAACTGCAGCGTCTCTTGCCGCCGTGGCGGTTCGCCGTAGGCTTCCTTGGCGCGGCGGATGCGTTCCAGGTCCTGCAGCAGGATCTCCAGCGCGGATTGCGCGCCGACGCCGCTGCGCCCGCGCGGCACGCGGTATTCGGGCGGCTTGACCTCGGGGTCGAGGAAGGGAATCGGATCCATGGCGAAGGCGATGACGCCCGCCATGTTAGCCCTCGCTGCGTGTCTTCGCTAGTGAACGCCTTGCTGGGCCAGGAAGGCGGCGTAGCCCTTGTCCGACCCGAGGATGTGCCGGGACAGCCAGTCGCACAGGAACTTGAGGGTGCTCACGGGCACGTCGCCCTTGCCGGACTTGAGCCGCTCGGCCAGCGCCTTCGCCTGGGCGGTGAGCTGGGCGTGTTCGTCCCGGTGCGCCGCGGCGCCCGGATAGCCGTACTGGGTGAACAGCCTTTCCTCGTGGGCGAAGTGCAGCACGGTGTAGTCCACCACCCGGTCGAGCACCTTGCCCACGACCTGGTCGGCCTGGCCTTCCTGCATGGCCACATAGAGTTCGTTGAGGAGGTCGAACAGCTTGCGGTGCTGCCGGTCGATCTCGGCGATTTCCACGCTGTAGCGCTGGTCCCATTCGATCATCGTTGCACTGCTCCTTGCATCGGCAAGGTAGCGCAAGGCTGGTGGCGAATTCTTGCGTCAGCGCAAGACTTGCGCGCGCGACAGGCGCGACATGCCGGGCGATGGGAAGGATGGGGCGGGCCAGGGCCCGGGTGCGCCGCTCAGGCGTGCTCGGAGACGGCGCCGGCGCGCGCCGCGGCAGTCTCTTCGTCGATCTCGGTCATGGTGAGGTGGTAAGTGGCCACCCACAGCACGAACTCCTGGGTCCCGCGCGCATAGGGATTCTGCGGCTCGGGCAGCTGGCCTCCCGCGGCGCGGCGGGCCGCCTGCTCGGCCTCGCGGCGGATGGCGTGGGCCCGTTCCGGCGTCATGGCGCCGTAGCGTTCCTGGCCGTCCTCGGACAGGTGCTGCGGCCGGGTCGCGTAGCCCGCCTGCCGGTAGCGCCGGCGACGTGCGCGCCGCATCGCGCCCCGGCGCACGGAGCGCCACAGCTGCACGCCCACGGCGATGGCCACGGTCATGCAGGCGAGGGCGATGAGTGCGTCGTTGCTGCTCATGGGGAGCAGTGGAGCACAGGCCTCTCCCTAGGGAAAGGTAGGCAATCGGCCTAATGTGACGGGCGGTATCCAAGCTCCACCAAAGGGAGGAGAAGGTTTCGGGAATAAATCGCGGACCGTCTCATTGGGGGTCGGAAGGCGGTCCTTTTTGGCATTCAAGCGCGGGCCAGGATGCCTCGCACGGCCGCGCCGCTGCGCCGTCGAGCTCCAGCACATCGAGCTGCGGAATGCGCCCATCCCGCACCACCTCCCGCCCCGCCACGAACAGGTAGCGCAGGTCCGCCGTGCCGCCGCTGGCCACCGGGTCGTCCTCCGTCATCAGGGCCGCAGCCGCATCGGCGTCGCCTGCAGCCAGGGCGTGAGGGTCGCGTTCAGGAATTCGACCTTGCGCGTGGTGTCCACGCAGGCGTCGGCATCGGTCGCTTCCAGGACGTCGCAGTCCTCCGCGGTGATCGCGGCGTCCAGGCTAGGAGCGACCGCGTGCTGCACTGTTCCTCTGTGTCGTTCCGGTACAGCCACTGCACCAGCATCATGCGGTCGTCGTCGACCGGCGTCGCGCCGATCTCCCCGGCGGACGTCGGCTACCAGTGGAACACCGCTGACACCATCGGCCCATTGAAGCTCAGGTCCTGCAGGGCGCTGCCGGACTTCATCTCGTAGCCGAGGTAGCGCCAGCTGCCGACGATGTCGCCCCAGGAGAAGGCGTAGCCGACTCCAGTCATCGCCTGCACCGTCCATTTGGACTCGCCGGCGCCGACGTCGATGTAATAAGGCATGAACCACTTGCCGTCCGCGCCCAGGGCCAGGCGGCCCTTGGCGCCGATGATCACGTCCCAGTTGTTCAGGGTGCTGCTGCGGGCGCCGGCACGGTCTGCAATGGCGACGGACCCGATGTTGCCGCCCAGCGTCCAGTCTGTCTTGGTTTCGATGTCGAGCAGGCGCGTGCCCCCGATCAGGTCGACGTGGTACTTGGGGGTGGTCGCGAGGCGGTAGGTGCCTGCGGCGGTCCACACCCATCCCTTGAGTCCGAAGTTCACGTTGGCGGACGCGCCCACCGGCAGGCCGACCTGACCGAGCTTCAGGTCCTGCGAGCCCGACTTGCCCGCGCTCATGTCCAGGTAGGCCACGTCGGTGAAGAACCCCCAGACGCCCTTGCGCGCCTCGAAGGACCCCATGAAGAAGGTTTCCAGGTTGTCCAGGATGCCGCCGCCGTCGACGCTGGCGGCGCTGCCGCCGCCGCTGGGTGGAAACACCGTCTGCGCCTTCACGGTGGGAACGAAGACATTGAGGGCGGCGCTGAACTGCCAACGGTCCGAAGACTGAGCGAACGCGGCCGAAGCGAAGAGCGCCGCGCAGGCGACAAGGGTGTTCCGGATCATGGTGGATGGACTGGTGAAAGGGGCGACGATAGGCGCATCGCGCCGCAGCCGCCATTGGACGAAGGTCCCATGGGCATGGGAAAGACGCCCTCGACGTCGGTGGGTGCAGCCCCTGAAGCTCAGCGCCCGATGCCGCAACCCCGCTGGATGGCGGCCATCACGCGTTCGCGGTTCTGGCGCGCGGTGCTGCGGGGGAGGACTTCGGGGCGCATCTGCGCGCGATCCTGGCAGCGCTTCAGGGCGGCGGCGGCGTAGTGGGTTCCTGGCGGACCGACGCGAGCATTTCCCAGCTGACCAGGAACACCGCGGCGATCACGGGCCCGATCACGAAGCCGTTGAGGCCGAACACCACGATGCCGCCCAGCGTGGCGACCAGCACCAGGTAGTCGGGCATGCGGGTGTCCTTGCCCACCAGCATGGGCCGCAGCAGGTTGTCCACCAGGCCGATCACGAGCGCGCCCCAGACGGTGAGGCCGATGCCCTGGACCAACTGGCCGTTCAAGAAGTAGTAGGCGGCGACCGGGCCCCACACCAGCACGGCGCCCACCGCCGGCAGCAGCGACAGCAGCGCCATCACGGCGCCCCACAGCACGGCAGCCGGCAGCCCCAGGAAGGCGAAGGCGACGGTGCCCAGCGCGCCCTGCACCAGCGCCACCACGATGTTGCCCTTGACGGTCGCGCGCACGACGGTGGCGAACTGCGTGAGCAGGCGGCGCGTGTGCTGCGGATGCAGGGGAATCGAGCGCGCGATCGACTGCGCCAGCCGCTCGCCGTCGCGGAACAGGAAGAACAGCAGGTACAGCATGGTGAAGAAGGCGACCACGAAGTCCAGCGTGACCTGGCCGATGCCCACCACCCGGCTGGTGACCACCTGGCCGCTGGCGCCGATCATGGCCATGATCTTCTGCTGCAGCAGCTGCAGGTCGCCCATGCCGAAGCGCTCCAGCATCGAGCGCGCCCAGATGGGCAGCGCCTCCAGCATGCGCTGGAAATAGCTGGAGAACTGCACCTCGCCCGAGCGCACCCGCGCCACCAGCAGCGAGGCCTCCTGGGTGATGGATCCCGCCAGCATTGCCAGCGGCAGGATCACGATGATCAGGATCACGGTGAGCGAGGCCGCGGCGGCCATGTTGGGGCTGTGGTGGCTGCCGCGCAGGAACCGCTGGTGCATCGGCCAGAACACGAGGGCGATGAAGACCGCCCAGCACACGGCACCGAAGAAGGGCCAGACGATCAGCACGAACAGCGCCGACGCGATCAGCACCAGGACCAGCAGCGACTTGAACTCGAGCTCCGGGCTCTTCAGCGGGTTGGGGGCACTCACCGGACGAGGGTACCAACAAAGCGCACCGGCGGGGGCGGGGAGCCGGGCCCGCGCCCAGGGCTGCGCGCTTGGCCTGCTTCCCCCGCGCCAGCCGCGGCAGCGCCGCGCGGATCTGGTCGTGGTAGGAGGACCATCGCGAAGATTCTGTCCTGGTTGACCAGCTTCTGCGCCGCCAGCGGCATCTCCCGCGCACGCGCTTCAGCGCGCACCCCGCACCGTCGCCGATGCCCGCCCGTAGCCGCGCAGGTGCCAGGCCGGCCGGTCCGTCGACAGGCGCGGGAAGGCGGCGTCGTCATGGGCATCCAGGTCGCGCAGGCACTGCAACGCGTAGTCGATGAACGCGCGCAGCTGCGGCGCGCGCCGGGCGCTGCCCTTGTAAAGCAGGTTCACGGGCGGGCCGCCCTGCACTTCCCAGTCCAGCAGCACCGGCACCAGCCGACCCGACTTCACGTGGTCGCGGGTGGTGAGTTCGGTGAAGCGTCCGACCCCATGCCCTCCGACCACCAGGTCCAGCACCGCTTCGCGCGCATTGCTGGACAGCCAGCCCCGCACCGGGACCTGGACCGTCGTGCCATCGCGGGTGAATTCCCAGAGGTCGAGCAGGATGCCCGCCGGGTTGCGCATCAGGAGGCAGGTGTAGCCGGCCAGGTCCGAGGGCTGCCGGGGCACGCCATGGACGGCCCAGTGGTCGGGGGCCGCCATGATCAGGCTGCGGGCGCCGCCCAGCTTGCGATGCACGTAGTCGGGCGGCACTTCGGGCCAGCCATGCAGCATCAGCACGTCCGCGGTCAGGGCGTCGGCGTCGCCGATGCGGTTCACGGTGCGGAAGTCGATCTCCACCTCCGGAAAGAGCGCGTGGAAGCGGGGCAGCGCAGGCAGCAGCACGTGGTGGGCGAGCTGCGGGTGCGCAGCCACGGCCAGCGTCCCGCTGGGCCGCCCGGCCGAGCCCCTGAGCCGGCGTTCGGCCTGTCCCAGTTCGTCGATTTCGGCCAGCAGGGGACGGCATCGGTCCAGGTATTCGCGGCCGCTGGGCGTCAGGCGCACCCCCCTTGCGCTGCGCTCCAGCAGGCTGACGCCCAGCGAGCGCTCGAGTGCCCCGACCAGTTTCTGCACCGCCGGCACGCTGATCTCCAGCCGCTGCGCGGCGCGCGCGAAGCTGCCGCCCTCCACCGATGCCACGAAGTAGTCGAGTGCCTTGAGCTTGTCCATCGGGCGGCCTTCCATCGGAGCGCCCGGAAGGCGCCACAACAAAATGTTAACGCTGGATGCAGCCCGCGACGGCTTTCCCGGCGCGTGCAGCCTTCCTACAGTCGGTTCCCTGCAACCCCGCCCGAGGCACCCGAGATGAACAAGCGCTCCTTCCTGCTCTCCGCGCTGTCGGCCGTCGCCGTCGGGGCGACCGACCGCCGCCCGGCGTCGGCGCAGACCGTTCCGGCTGGCCCGCCGCTGAAGATCGTGGTGGCCACGCCGGCCGGTGGCGCCTCCGACACCGCAGCGCGCCTGATCGCGCAGTCGCTGGCCAGGAGCCGCGGCCACCAGGTGACGGTGGAGAACCGGCCCGGCGGCAACGGCGTGCCGGCGGTGCTGGCCGTCCTGGCCGCGCCACCCGACGGCCAGACCCTGTTGTGGGCCATGTCGTCGATGACCGGCATGCCGCTGCTGGTGAAATCGGCGCCGGTGAAGTCCATGGGCGAATTCGTGCCCGTGGCCTCCGTCGTGAACGTGGTCTATGGGCTGTTCGTCAACCCGAAGGTGCCGGCCACCTCGGTGGCTGAATTCACCGCGTACCTGAAGGCCAACCCGGACCGTTTGAGCTACGGCACGGGCGTGCTCAGCGAATACATGGTGACGATGCACTACTTGCGCGCCGCCGGCCTCAAGGCGCTGCGCGTGCCCTACAAGGGTGGCGTCCAGCTCATGCCGGACCTGATCAGCGGCGAACTGCAGTTCAACATCGGCCCGCTGGCGGCGGCCTTGCCGCACGTGAAGAGCGGCAAGCTGCGGCTGCTGGCGACCCTGCCGGGACGCGGCGAAGTGGTGCCCGGCGTGCCCTCGCTGGCCGATGCCGGTGTCGCCACCGACACGCTGCCCACCTGGAACGGGCTGGTCGCGCCGCCGGGAACGCCGGCCGACGTGGCGGCCCGGATCGCGCAGGAGGTCGGGCGCGCGCTGGGCGACCCCACGATGCGCGCCGCGCTCGAATCCCAGGGCTTGCGCGTGGCGGGCGGCACGCCGCAGCAGATGGCCGAGGCCATCGACGCCGCCGCGACAACCTGGCGGCAGTTCGTGCGCGACTACGACATCCCGCAGGAGTGAGGATCGCGCCCAGGGCACCGCCAGGAAAAAGGGCCGCCCACAGGCGGCCTTCGTGCGCTCAGCGCATCCTTACTTTGCGTAGTCGCTCACCACCACCCACTTGCCGTCCTTGATCTGCGACAGGCGGGAGATGTCGTTGCCCAGCCGCTTGGTCGCGGTGTAGGTCGCCTTCGGGTTGCCGAACATGTCGGGCTCGAAGGTCATGGAATCCATCGCCTTGACGAAGCTGTCCGTGGTGAGGTTGGGGCCCGCCTTCTGCGCCGCCTTGATGAAGCTGTCGATGATCACGTAGCCGTACACCGAGAACACGGTGGGGTCCTCGTTGAACCTGGTCTTGTACTTGTTGGCCCAGAAGCGCATGGGCTGCGAGGCCTCGTCCAGGTACGGGTGCTGCACCGTCATGGTGGCGTACAGGCCGTCCATGGGCTTGCCGCCCAGCTTGTGGATCAGGTCGGTGTAGGCGGCGCTGGAACCCAGGAACACCGGGTTGAAGCCGGTCTTGCGCGCCTCGCCGATGGTGCCGATGGTCTCGCGGATGATGGTGCCCAGCACCACCAGTTCGCAGCCGGAGGACTTCATCTTGGCGACCTGCGAGGAGAAGTCGGTGGCGCCGCGCTTGTACGTGGTCTTCTCGGCCACCTCCATTCCGATGGTCTTGAGGCCGGCTTCGGCGCCGCGCTCCACTTCCAGCCCGAAGTCGTCGTCCTGGTAGATGGTGCAGACCTTCTTGACGTTCTTTTCCTTCACCATCTTCGGCAGCGCCAGCCGGATCTGGTCGAAGTAGGTGGCCGCGAAGGAGTACTTCAGCTTGTGCAGCGGCTCGTACATCTCGCGCGCCGCGGTGATCGGCATGAAGTTGACGATGTTCTTCTCGAACTGCACCGGCATGGAGGCCATGTTGGGGGCCGTGCCCAGGTGGCCGGCGATGATGAACACCTTGTCCTGGTTCACCAGCTTCTGCGCCGCCAGCACCGCCTTCTTGGGGTCGTAGCCGTCGTCCTCGGCCAGCAGCTTGAGCTTGCGGCCGTGCACGCTGCCCTGCTGTTCGTTCAGTTCGTCGATGCGCAGTTGCATGCCGTTGCGGGCCTGCTTGCCGTAGCCGGCGAGCGGACCGGAGAGGTCCTGGATGGTGCCGATCAAAATCGTGTCCTTGCTCACGCCCTGCTGCTGCGCAAGGGCGGGCACGCAGGCCAGGGCCAGGGTGGCCAGGGCGATGCTCGGGGTCAGTTTCATCAACGGTCTCCTTCGGTTTGGATGAAAAAATCAGGCGACGTACATCGCCTCGATCTGCGGCGCGTACTTCTGCTGCACCAGTTTTCGCTTGAGCTTCATGGTGGGCGTCAGCTCCTCGTCCTCGGCGGACAGCTGCGTGTCCAGCAGGAAGAACTTTTTGACCTGTTCGACCCGCGCGAACTTCCTGTTCACCCGGTCGAGCTCGCCCTGGATCAGCGCCTGCACTTCGGGCGCGCGCGTGAGGCTGGCGTAGTTGGAGAAAGGCACGTCGTTGTCCTGCGCGTACTTCTCCACGTTCTCCTGGTCGATCATCACGATCACCGTGAGGTAGGGACGCTTGTCGCCGATCACCACGGCGTCGGTGATGTAGGGCGAGAACTTCAGCTCGTTCTCGAACTCGCTGGGCGTGATGTTCTTGCCGCCGGCCGTGATGATGATGTCCTTCATGCGGTCGGTGATGCGGAAGAAGCCCTCCGCGTCCACGCCGCCGACGTCGCCGGTGCGCAGCCAGCCGTCGGCGGTGAAGGTCTCGGCCGTCTTCTCCGGCTGGTTCAGGTAGCCCATGAAGACGTTGGGTCCCTTCACCTGGATCTCGCCGGTGGCGGCATCGATGCGCACCTGGTTGTAGCTGGCGGCCGGGCCGATGGAGCCGGGCTTGATCCGGTCGAGCGGGATGCCGGTGGCGGCGCCGCAGGTCTCGGTCATGCCCCACACCTCCAGCATGGGCACGCCCAGCGCCAGGTACCACTTCACCAGCTCGGGCGAGATCGGCGCCGCGCCGGTGACCAGGAAGCGGCAGCGGTCGATGCCGATCATCTTGCGCACGTTGCCCAACACCAGCCGGTCGGCCAGCAGGTATTGCGCCTTGAGCGCGGCGCCCACCGGCTGGCCGGCCAGCACCTTGCCGGCGATGCGCGTGCCCACGCCGATCGCCCAGGCGTAGGCGGCCTGCTGCACGGTGCTGGCTTCCTTCAGGCCGATCATCACGCCCGAATAGAACTTCTCCCAGACGCGCGGCACCGCGGTGAACACGGTGGGCGCGATCTCACGCACGTTCTCCGGCACCGTCTCGGGGTTCTCCACGAAGTTCAGCTTCGAGCCCGTGTAGAGCGCGAAATACTCGCCCCCCAGCCGCTCGGCGATGTGGCACAGGGGCAGGAAGCACATGCGCTCGTCGTCCGGTCCGCCCGCGATCAGCGTGTTGTAGCCGCGCACGGTGTAGACCAGGCCGTGGTGCGAGTGCATCGCCCCCTTGGGCTTGCCCGTGGTGCCCGAGGTGTAGACCAGGATCGCGAGGTCCTCGGGCCGGACCTGCTGCACGCGCTGCATCACTTCGTCCGGGTGCTGCGCGTTGTACTCGCGCCCCAGGCGGCGCAGTTCGTCCAGGCTGGTCACCATGGGGTCACTCAGGTCGCGCAAGCCCTCCATGTCGAACACCACGATCTTCTTCAGCCCTGGCAGCTGCGCGCGCACTTCCAGCGCCTTGTCCAGCTGCTCGTCGTCCTCCACGAACAGGATGCTGGTGCGGGAGTCCTCGCACAGGTAGTGCACCTGCGACGCGGCATCGGTGGGGTAGATGCCGTTGGAGACGCCGCCGCAGGACAGCACCGCGAGGTCGGCCAGCACCCATTCGATGACGGTGTTCGACAGGATGGAGGCGGTGTCGTGCGGCGCGAAGCCCAGCGCCAGCAGGCCGCCCGCGATTTCGCGCACGGCGTCACCGGTCTGCCGCCAGCTCCAGCTGCGCCAGATGCCCAGCTCCTTCTGCCGCATCCAGACGTCGGCGCCCCGCTGCGCGACGCCGTTCCAGAACATCTGCGGGATGGTGTCGCCCGCGAGCACGATGCCCGTCGCGGGCCGGGTGTGGGTGAGGTCCCAGAGTCTGCGCATCGCTATCTCCAGTTCTTCTTCTTCTTCCAGCGCCGCTCGCCGCGCACGCCGGCTTCCTTCATGCCCAGGTAGAACTCCTTGATGTCTTCCTTCTCGCGCAGCCTGGCGCAGGTGTCTTCCATCACGATGCGCCCGTTCTCCAGCACGTAGCCGTAGTCCGAGGCATTCAGGGCCATGTTGGCGTTCTGTTCCACCAGCAGGATGGTGGTGCCGCGCTCGCGGTTGATGCGCACCACGATCTCGAAGATCTCCTTGGTCAGCTTGGGCGACAGGCCCAGGCTGGGTTCGTCCAGCAGGATCAGGTCGGGCGCGGCCATGATGGCGCGCGAGATCGACAGCATCTGCTGCTGGCCGCCGGACAGCAGCCCGGCGTCCTGCGCGGAGCGCTCCTGCAGGATGGGGAAGTAGTGGTAGACCGCCTCCATGTCGCGCGCCACGCCGTCGCGGTCGCGGCGGGTGTAGGCGCCCATCAGCAGGTTGTCGTGCACGGACAGCAGGGGGAACACCTCGCGGCCTTCGGGTACGTGCGACAGGCCCTGCTGCACGATGAACGCCGGATCGCGCGCCGTGATGTTCTCGCCCTTGAACTCCACGCTGCCCTTGCGCGGGTCGATGATTCCCGAGATGGTCTTGAGGATCGTGGTCTTGCCGGCGCCGTTGGAGCCGAGCACCGTGGCGATCTCGCCGCGCCGAACCTGCAGGCTGACGCCGCGGATCGCCTTGATCGGTCCGTAGGCGCTCTCCACGTTGGACAGCTTGAGCACCGGCAGGTCGCTCACGGCAGGAGGATTGGCGGTCATGCCGTTTCCTCCCTCCCCCGCTGGGGGAGGGCCGGGGTGGGGGCGCTCGGGTCGAGGTCCCCCCGACGCAGCGAGGAAACATCCTCGATCGACCCCAGGTAGGCCTCGATCACGCCCGGGTGCGTCTGCACTTCGCGCGGCGTGCCCATGGCGAGCACCTCGCCCTGGTTCATGGCCAGCACGCGGTCGGACACCTTGGACACCAGCGTCATGTCGTGCTCCACCATCAGCACGGTGATCCCCAGTTCCTGCTGGATGTCCTGGATCCAGAACGCCATGTCCTCCGTCTCCTCCACGTTGAGGCCGGAGGACGGCTCGTCGAGCAGCAGCAGCTTGGGCTCGGTGCACAGCGCCCGGGCCAGTTCCACCACCTTGCGCACGCCGTAGGGCAGGCCGGCCACCATCGAGTCGCGGTGGTGCTGCAGCTCCAGCAGGTCGATCACCTGCTCCACCTTCTCGCGGGCGGCGATCTCGGCGGCGCGGGTCCTGGCGGTGAAGAACATGTCGGCGAACAGGCCGGTGCGGCGGTGCGTGTGGCGGCCGATCAGCAGGTTGTGCAGCACCGAGGCGTGCTCGAACAGCTCGATGTTCTGGAAGGTGCGGGCGATGCCCAGCGAGGCGATGCGGTGCGGCGGCTGTGCGGTGAGCGGCTGGCCTTCGAATGAAATCGTGCCCGTGGTCGGGTTGTAGATGCGGCTGATCAGGTTGAACACCGTGGTCTTGCCGGCGCCGTTGGGGCCGATCAGCGTGAACACCTCGCCGCGCCGCACGTCGAAGCTCACGTTGTTGACCGCCAGCACGCCGCCGAAGCGCACGCTGAGGTTGCTGGCCGAAAGGAGCACGTCGTTCATCTGAGCCTGTCGGATTTCTGGAAGGCCTTCTGCCGCTTGAACAGGCCCTTGCGATAGAACGGGAACAGCTGCAGGTAGGTGCGCACCTTGAGCCAGCGGCCGTACAGGCCCAGCGGTTCGAACAGCACGAAGGCGATCAGCACGG
Source organism: Ramlibacter sp. P4_H7 (assembly GCF_056400765.1). NCBI lineage: Bacteria > Pseudomonadati > Pseudomonadota > Betaproteobacteria > Burkholderiales > Comamonadaceae > Ramlibacter > Ramlibacter sp. P4_H7. The sequence goes on along the minus strand of NZ_JBFUKP010000008.1, from coordinate 142,102 downwards.
CCCCGTAGATCACGGCCTTCAGGCCCGGCGCCTGGCCGATGGCTTGCGGCAGATAGTCCTTCACCGCGCCGATCGCCTGCGGCAAGCCGATCAGGAAGATCGCGCCCAGGAAGGCGCCGTGGATGGAGCCCAACCCGCCGATGACCACCATCAGCAACAGGTCGATCGACTGGATGATGTTGAACTGGTCGGGCGAGAGGAAGCGGATCTGGTGCGCATAGAGCGCACCGCCGATGCCCGCCAGCGCCGCCGAGATCGCGAAGCTCAAGGTCTTGTAGCGCGCCAGGTGGATGCCCATGCTCTGCGCGGAGATCTCGGAATCGCGGATCGCGACGAAGGCGCGTCCGGTCGGCGAGCGCAGCAGGTTCAGGCAGGCCAGCGTGGCGACCACCGCGACCACCAGGCACACGAAGTAGAAGGACGCGCCCGTGTCGGCGGTCCAGCCGAACATCTTCACGGCGCCCACCGTCTTGCCCGCGTTGCCGCCGGTGACGCTTTCCCAGCGCGCGAACACCTCCTCGACGATGAAGCCGAAGGACAGCGTGGCGATGCCCAGGTAGATGCCCTTGACCCGCAGCGCCGGCAGCCCGACCACGATGCCCACCGCCGCCGACAGCGCGGCGCCCACCGCCAGCGCCAGCGGGAAGGGCCAGCCCATGCCGGTGAGCACGGCCTGCGCATAGGCGCCGACGCCGAAGAAGGCGGCATGGCCGATGGAGAACAGGCCGGTGAAGCCGGCCAGCAGCATCAGCCCCAGGCCCACGATGCCGTAGATCAGGATGAAGGTGAGCTGCGCCAGCAGGTATTCCGGCAGCAGCACCGGCGCGGCCAGCAGCAGCACCAGCAGCAGCCCGTACCAGAACAGGTGGCCGCCGTGCCTGGCCAGGCGGATGTCCTGCGCGTAGTCGGTCTTGAACAGGAACCGCATCAGACTTTCTTCCGCAGCTTCTCGCCGAACAGCCCGTTGGGCAGCACGACCAGCATCACCAGCACCACGATGTAGGCAGCGATGTCCTTGAAACCCTCCGGCAGGTAGAAGCCCGAGAGCGACTCCACCACGCCGATGATCAGGCCACCGACGATCGCGCCGGGCAGGCTGCCGAAGCCGCCGACCACCGCGGCCGGAAAGGCCTTCAGCCCGATGAATCCCATGTTGGCGTGCACGAACGTGATCGGCGCCAGCAGCAGGCCCGCCACCGCCGCGACCGCCGCGGCGAGGCCCCACACCAGGCTGTTCAGGCGCTTGACCGGGATGCCCATGTAGTAGGCCGCCAGCTGGTTCTGCGACGCGGCCTGCATCGCGATGCCGACCTTGCTGTAGCGGAAGACCGTGAACAGCAGGGCGCACAGCACCGCCGTGGCGGCGATCACCACCATCTGCTCCACGTTCAGCACCAGCCCGCCCGCGTTCCACACCTGGTCCTTGTAGGGCACGGGCAGCGTGTGGGTTTCGGTGCCGATGCCGGGGATCATCGTGATCAGCCCGCGCGCGACGTAGCCGATGCCGATGGTGAGCATCACGATGGAGAAGGCCGGCTGGCCCAGGATGGGGCGGATGACGAGCGTTTCCAGCAGCAGGCCGAACAGGGCCATGGCGGCGATGGAACTGAGCACCGCGACCCAGAAGGGAAAGCCCATCATCGTCATCGCGGCGAGCCCGAAGAACGCGCCGAGCATCATCAGCTCGCCCTGCGCGAAGCTCACCGTCTCGGTCGCCTTGTAGATCAGGACGAACCCCAACGCGATCAGCCCGTAGATGCAGCCCTGTGCGACGCCGCTGATCACCAATTGCAGGAATTGCACTCGGATCCTCTTGTCTGGTGGCGCCTTGTTATAGCGGCGACCGTGCGCCGCACACAGAGGGTTCGCCCGGAGACTGTCGCGCAGCGGACCGCACCACGCTGGTGTGTAATGACCGCATGAACCCCTCGGTGCATGTGGAACGACTCGGTGCGGTCACCGTGGTCACGCTCGACCGCGCGCAGGTGCGCAACGCCGTCGACAAGGACACCGCGCAGGCCCTGTACGAGGCCTTCGTCAGCTTCGACGAAGACGCCCAGGCGAGCGTCGCGGTGTTCCACGGCGCCAACGGCCACTTCTGCGCCGGCTGGGACCTGCAGTACGGCGCGCGCATGGCGCAGCAGGCCGGTGGCGGCGCGGTGCTGGCCGACCTGGACTTCGCGCCGGCCGATGCGCGGCCGGCCGGCCCGATGGGGCCGTCACGCCTGCTGCTGTCCAAGCCGGTGATCGCCGCCGTCAGCGGGGCCGCGGTGGCCGGCGGCATGGAACTGGCGCTGTGGTGCGACCTGCGCGTGCTGGAAGAGGACGCCTACTTCGGCGTGTACTGCCGCCGCTTCGGCGTGCCGCTGATCGATGGCGGCACGGTGCGGCTGCCGCGGCTGGTGGGCCTGGGGCACGCCATGGACCTGATCCTCACCGGCCGCAAGGTGGAGGCGGCGGAGGCCCTGGCGATGGGGCTCGCGAACCGCGTCGTGCCGCACGGCCAGGCGCGCGAAGCCGCCATCGCGCTGGCGCAGCAGCTGGCGAAATTCCCGCAGGAGACGATGCGCGCCGACCGGATGAATGCCTACGAGCAGTGGGGCAAGGACCTGCCGCAGGCCCTGCACGGCGAGTGGGAGCGCAGCAAGGCGCGCATCGCCGACGGCCTGCAGGGCGCCGGCCGCTTCGCCGCGGGCGAAGGGCGGCACGGCAGGTTCTAGGGCTTCTTGATCGGCTGCGGCCGGCCGTTCTCGTCGATGGCCACGTAGGTCAGCAGGGCTTCCGTCACCTTCACGTAGTCGCCCTGGGCGCGGAAGCTTTCCGCGAACACCTCGACGTCCACGGTGATCGAGGTGTTGCCGATTCGCGTGACGGACGAGTAGAAGCTCAGGATGTCACCCACCCGCACCGGCTCCTTGAAGACGAATTCCTTCACCGCCACGGTGGCCATGCGGCCGCGGATGATGCGCGCCGGGATCACCGAGCCGGCCAGGTCGACCTGGGCCATGACCCAGCCGCCGAAGATGTCGCCGTTGCCGTTGGTGTCCGCCGGCATGGGGATCACCTTGAGCACCAGCTCCTTGTCGGTGGGCGGGGCGGCGGGGCCGTGGCCCGCGGCAGCACTTTGTTTTTCGGACATGGGCACAATCTGAAGCCAACACCCACGGATTGTCCCCCATGCGCCGCGGCGCCGAACTCAGCTCCTCCATTCCCCTTCCCGGCACCGGTCCGGCGCAGCCGCGCTCGGACTGGAGCACCCTGAAGCGCCTGTTCCCCTACCTCTGGGACTACAAGTGGCGGGCGCTGGCCGCGCTGGCCTTCATGGTGGCCGCCAAGGTGGCCAACGTCGGCGTGCCGCTGCTGCTGAAGACCCTGATCGACGCGATGAACATCAAGGTGGGGGATCCGGCGGCGCTGCTGGTGGTCCCGATCGGCCTGCTGGTCGGCTACGGCCTGCTGCGGCTGTCGACGTCGCTGTTCACCGAACTGCGCGACCTGGTGTTTTCCAAGGCGACGCAGGGCGCCGCGCGCAGCATCGCGCTGGAGACCTTCCGCCACCTGCACGCACTGTCGCTGCGCTTCCACCTGGAGCGCCAGACGGGGGGCATGACGCGCGACATCGAGCGCGGCGTGCGCGGCATCGAGTCGCTGATCTCGTACTCCCTCTACAGCATCGTGCCGACGCTGATCGAGGTGGCCATGGTGCTGACCATCCTGGCMGTGAAGTTCGATGTCTGGTTCGCCTGGATCACGATCGCGGCGCTGGTGGTCTACATCGTCTTCACCGTCAGCATCACCGAGTGGCGCACCAAGTTCCGGCGCGAGGCCAACGAGTTCGATTCGGCCGCGCACACCAAGGCGGTCGATTCGCTGCTGAACTACGAGACGGTCAAGTACTTCAACAACGAGGAATTCGAGGCCGCCCGCTACGACGTGAGCCTGCAGCGGCTGCGCCGCGCGCGCCTGAAGGCGCAGACCACGCTGTCCATGCTCAACACCGGGCAGCAGCTGATCATCGCCATCGGCCTGGTCGCCATGCTGTGGCGCGCGACCACCGGCGTGGTGGAGGGGCGCATGACGCTGGGCGACCTGGTGATGATCAACGCCTACATGATCCAGCTGTACATCCCGCTCAATTTCCTGGGCGTGCTGTACCGCGAGATCAAGCAGAGCCTGACCGACCTGGACAAGATGTTCACGCTGATGGAAAAGGAGCGCGAGGTGGCGGATGCGCCGGGCGCCCAGCCGCTGCGCGGCGGCGAGTGGACGGTCCGCTTCGAGCACGTCACCTTCTCCTACGAGCCCGGCCGCACCATCCTGCACGACGTGAGCTTCGAGATCCCGGCGGGCAAGACGGTGGCGGTGGTCGGGCCGTCGGGTTCCGGCAAGTCCACGTTGGCGCGCCTGCTGTACCGGTTCTACGACGTGCAGCAGGGGCGCATCACCATCGCCGGCCAGGACGTGCGCGCCGTCACGCAGGGCAGCGTGCGCCAGGCGATCGGCATCGTGCCGCAGGACACGGTGCTGTTCAACGACACCGTCGAATACAACATCGCCTACGGCCGCACCGGCGCCTCGCGCGCCGAGGTGGAGGAGGCGGCCCGGGCCGCACGCATCCACGACTTCATCGCGTCCACGCCCAAGGGTTACCAGACCATGGTCGGCGAACGCGGGCTCAAGCTCTCGGGCGGCGAGAAGCAGCGGGTGGCGATCGCGCGCACGCTGCTGAAGAATCCGCCGATCCTGATCTTCGACGAGGCGACCTCGGCCCTGGACAGCGCCAACGAGCGGGCGATCCAGGCGGAGATCCGCAGCGCCGCGCAGAACAAGACCACGCTGGTGGTCGCGCACCGGCTGTCCACGGTGGTGGATGCGCACGAGATCCTGGTGATGGAACTGGGCCGCATCATCGAGCGCGGCACGCACCAGCAGCTGCTGGCCCGCAACGGACGCTACGCCGACATGTGGGCCCTGCAGCAGAGCGCCGAGGGCGAGGCCTTCGCCGAAGTGATCGGCATGTGATGGCGCAGGGGGCGGCCGACGGCGACTTCGCCGAGTACATCGCGCACGAGGACTTCCGCGCCGGCCTGCCGGCCGGGCACTTCCGCGTCGTCGTCGATCCCAAGCTCGCGCGCCGCTACGTCGCGCAGCGGCTGATGCTCATCGTGGTGGTCATCCCCGTCATCGGCGTCGGCCTGGCCCTGGCGCTGACCGGGCGCACCTGGCCCGGCGCGATGCTGGTGGCCGCCGGGGTGCTGCTGAACCGGGTGGTGATGTGGCAGGCGCCCAGGATCCTGCTGCACATGGCGCAGCGCGACGCCGCCGTGTACGCGCACGCGACGCAGAACGGCATCCTGGAAGTGCGGCGGGCCCGGTAGCACCATGGAGATCCGGCCCTTCCGCGAAGCCGACGAGGCGCAGGTGGTCGCCCTCTGGCAGGCCTGCGGCCTCACCCGGCCGTGGAACGATCCGCACAAGGACATCGCCCGCAAGCTGCAGGTGCAGCGCGAGCTGTTCCTGGTGGCCGAGGACGACGGCCGCATCGTCGCCAGCGTGATGGCGGGCTACGAGGGCCACCGGGGCTGGGTGAACTACCTGGCGGTGGCCACGGCCCACCGGCGCGGCGGCCTCGGCGCGCGGCTCATGCGGCAGGTGGAAGACCTGCTGCTGGCACGCGGCTGCCCCAAGCTGAGCCTGCTGGTGCGCACCAGCAATGCCGATGTCCTCGCCTTCTACCGCGCACTCGGCTACGCCCAGGACGACGCCATTCCTCTCGGCAAGCGGCTGATCCCGGACCACTGACCGGGGCAGCCGAGCGCGCTGCTGTGGCATTGAACGTGGCGCGTGCCGGACGCGGTACGCTCGCCGCACCGACAACGGGAGGACAAGCATGAGCCCCTGGTTCTTCTTCTGGGCGCCCCAGGTCACCCTGCCTTTCGGCGGCAGCGTCGCCCAGCGCATCGAGCCCGACACCCAGTGGTTCTTCAACGGAATCGCACCGACCGCGGGCGATCCGACCATCGAACGCAAGGCCTTCGACGTGGCGACCTACGGGCGGCAGCTGGGGCTGATCACCGAGGTGCTGGTCGACCTGGCGGCGCAGACGCCGCCCACCACCGCCAAGGGGCAGAAATCCCTCAAGCGGCTGCGCGAGATCCAGCTGCGCATCGAGCAGGTCAAGGAGCAGGACGCGATCGATGCGCTGGAGCAGATCGACGCGCTGCTCGCCCGCCTGAAGAAAGCCCATCCCGAGCGGCTGGCCGCGGCGCGCCAGCGCATCGCGCATGCCCTCGCGATCGACCCGGGCTGAGCCGGTCCGCGTCGGCCTCGTCTCGGACACGCACGACCTGCTGCGGCCCGAGGTCCTGGAATACCTGCGCGGCAGCGACCACATCCTGCACGCCGGCGACATCTGCGGCGAGGCGGTGCTGCAGGCGCTGGCGCCGCTGGCGCCCCTGACGGCGGTTCGCGGCAACAACGACCGGGGGATTTGGGCGCAGCGCCTGCCGGAAGCGCAGACCGTGGAGATCGCCGGCGTGGTGATCCATCTGGTGCACGACCTGCAGGACCTGGCGCTGCCGGCGCAGGCGCGCGTGGTGGTCTCCGGCCATTCGCACCAGCCGAAGGTGGAGGAGCGTGACGGCGTGCTGTACGTGAACCCGGGCAGCGCCGGGCCGCGGCGCTTCCGGCTGCCGATCTCCGCGGCCGAGCTGCGCATCGAAAACGGCCAGGTGACGGCGCGGCTCACGGCCTTCTGAAGCGGTCCACAATCGGTCCACCATGCTGCGCATCCGCGAGATCGACCACCTGGTGCTGCGTGTCCGGGACGTGGACGCCATGGTCCGCTTCTACGGCGAAGTGCTCGGCTGTCCGGTGCACCGCATCGACGCCAGGATCGGCCTCGTGCAGCTGCGCGCGGGCCGCGGCCTGATCGACCTGGTGCCCGTGGACAGCGAGCTCGGGCGCGCCGGCGGCGCGGCGCCGGGCCGCGAGGGGCGCAACCTGGACCACTTCTGCCTGCGCGTCGACCCGTGGGATGCGGACGCCATCCGCGCCCACCTGCAGGCGCATGGCGTGGCGGCCGGCGACGTGGCGCTGCGCTTCGGCGCCGAAGGGCGGGGGCCGTCGCTGTACCTGAGCGACCCGGAAGGCAACACCGTGGAGCTCAAGGGCCCGCCCGACGCCGGCGTGGCCTGAACGGGTGCCGCGCCGGGCGGCTCGCGCGGGCGTGCCGGCCGGTGGTCTAATGCCCGGCCATGGAAACGAAATGGCTGGAAGACTTCGTCAGCCTGGCCGAGACCCGCAGCTTCAGCCGCAGCGCGCAGCTGCGGCACGTGACGCAGCCGGCCTTTTCCCGCCGCATCCAGGCGCTGGAAGCCTGGGCCGGCACCGACCTCGTGGACCGCAGCTCCTACCCCACGCGCCTGACGCCCGCCGGCGAGACGCTGTACGCGCAGTCCCTGGAGATGCTGCAGGCGCTGCACAACACGCGCGCCATGCTGCGCGGCCATGCATCGGCCGGCCACGACGTCATCGAATTCGCCGTGCCGCACACGCTGGCTTTCACCTTCTTTCCCGCCTGGGTGTCCAGCCTGCGGGACAAGTTCGGTCCCATCAAGAGCCGGCTGATCGCGCTGAACGTGCACGACGCCGCCATGCGGCTGGTCGAGGGCAGCTGCGACGTGCTGATCGCCTACCACCATGCCTCCCAGCCGCTGCAGCTGGATGCCGACCGCTACGAGATGCTCACGCTGGGCACGGAAACGCTCGCGCCCTACTGCAAGCCCGACGAGCACGGCGAGCCGATGTTCCGGCTGCCCGGCCGCCCCTCGCAGCCGCTGCCCTACCTGGGGTACGCACCGGGGGCCTACCTGGGGCAGGTGACGGACCTGCTCCTCAAGCAGGCCGGCACGGCGATCCACCTCGACCGCGTTTACGAGACGGACATGGCCGAGGGGCTCAAGGTGATGGCGCTGGAGGGGCACGGGGTGGCCTTCCTGCCGCACAGCGCGGTGCAGAAGGAGCTGCGCGCGCGCAAGCTGGTGAGCGCGGCGCCGGCCGACATGCAGGGGCTGGAGATCGCGATGGAGGTGCGCGCCTACCGGGGGCGACCGTCCGGCAAGCAGCCGGCCAAGGGCACGGCGCAGTCGCTGTGGGCCTTCCTGGTGGATGCGGCGCGCGCTGGCACGCTGCCGAAACCCTGAGGGCGCACCGGCCGGTGGCATGCCACCGGGCATAAACCCTGCTTACTGCCCCCCCTCGCAAGCCCTAAGCTTCCGGCGCCATGGAGGGTCCCGGAACGCGCGCCGGCCCGCCTAGAATTTGCCCTTTCGCAGTAAGCGCTACACAAGGAGATTGGAATGAAGAAGAAGTTCGTGCTGGCAGTTGCCCTTGCGGCCGCCTCGGTCGGCGTGTTCGCCCAGGCCACCGACACGCTCGCCAAGGCCAAGTCCGGCGGCAAGGTGGTGATGGGCGTGCGCGAATCGTCCGCGCCCCTCTCCTACACGCTGGGCGGCGGCCAGTTCACCGGCTACCACGTCGAGCTGTGCCAGCGCATCCTGAAGGCCGTGCTGCCGGGCGTCCCGGTCGAATACGTGCCGGTCACCTCCGCCAACCGCATCCCGCTGGTGCAGAACGGCACCGTGGACATCGAGTGCGGCTCCACCACCAACAACGCGGCCCGCCAGAAGGACGTCGCCTTCGCCTTCACGACCTACGTGACGGAAGTGCGCACCGCGGTGAAGACCGACTCCAAGATCAAGTCGGTCGCCGACCTGAACAACAAGACCGTGGCCACCACCACCGGCACCACCTCGGTGGCGCTGCTGCGCAAGAACAAGCGCGCGCAGGGCATCCAGTTCAAGGAGGTCTACGGCAAGGACCACGCCGACAGCTTCCTGCTGCTGGAGTCCGGCCGCGCCGACGCCTTCGTGATGGACGACAACATCCTGGCCGGCCTGATCGCCTCCTCGCAGAATCCCAAGGGCTACCAGATCGTGGGCGAGACGCTCAACGTCGAGCCGATCGCGATCATGATCCGCAAGGACGACCCGAACTTCAAGAAGGCGGTGGACGACTACATCCGCGGCGCCATCAAGGCCGGCGAGATCGACCTGCTGTACAAGAAGTGGTTCATGACGCCGATCCCGCCGAAGAACACCAGCGTGAACCTGCCCATGGGCAAGATCCTGACCGGCCTGCTGAAGGCCCCGTCCGACGCGCCGGCCGAAGAGTTCAACAAGTAAGTCGTTCACCGAAAAATCCGCCAGGGCGGATTTTTCGGTGGCTTGGTTAGTGTGACGAAGCCCGGCAAAGCCGGTCCTCTTCACACTGACTAGCAAACTCTGAAAAATCGCCTCCGGCGATTTTTCAGAGTTACCAAGACGAGGAGGAGCGGATGGCGATGGAGTGGCAGGTCTTTTGCCAGGACACGATCGAACGGACCGCGGTGCCCGGCTGCTTCGGCACGGGAGGGTCCACCGGCACGCAGACCTACCTCGACTGGCTGCTCTCCGCCTGGGGGCAGACGGTGCTGGTCGCCGGCCTGTCGCTGGTGGTGGCGCTGGTGGTCGGCTCGCTGATCGGCGTGATGCGCACCCTGCCGGACAGCCCGTGGCTCACGCGCATCGGCAACTGGTGGGTCGAGTTCTTCCGCAACATCCCGCTGCTCGTCCAGATCTTCCTCTGGTACCACGTGGTGCCGGTGGTCTTCCCGGCCTTCGCCGACACGCCCAAGCTGGTGCTGGTGGTCGCGGGCCTGGGCCTGTTCACCTCGGCCCGCATCGCCGAGCAGGTGCGCGCGGGCGTGCAGGCGCTGTCGCGCGGCCAGCGCTACGCCGGCATGGCCATGGGGTTCACCACGGCGCAGTGCTACCGCTACGTGCTGCTGCCGATGGCCTTCCGCATCATCATCCCGCCGCTCACCAGCGAGACGATGAACATCTTCAAGAATTCCTCGGTGGCCTTCGCGGTGTCGATCACCGAACTGACCTTCTTCGCCCAGCAGGTGGGCGAGGAAACCTCGCGCGGCGTCGAGGTGTACATGGCGGTGACCGCGCTGTACATCGTCTCGGCCTTCACCATCAACCGCCTCATGGCGTTCATCGAGAAGCGGGTGCGCGTGCCGGGCATGGTGGCCACCACCGGGGGCGGGCACTGACATGCACGCACTCGATTTCTCCTTCTTCACCTGGGACGTTTTCCGCTCGTACATCCTGAGCGGGATGGTCTTCAGCTTCGAGCTGACCGCGATCGCCACCATCGGCGGCATCGTGTTCGGCACCGTGCTGGCGCTGATGCGCCTTTCGGGCATCAAGCCGCTGGAACTGGTGGCCGCGACCTACGTCAACGGCATGCGCTCGGTGCCGCTGCTGATGGTGCTGCTGTGGTTCTTCCTGCTGGTGCCGCTGCTGATCGGGCGGCCGATCGGCGCCGAGCTGTCGGCGATCGTCACCTTCATCGCCTTCGAGGCGGCGTACTTCAGCGAGATCGTGCGCGCCGGCATCCAGTCGATCGCCCGCGGGCAGGTCTACGCCGGCCAGGCGCTGGGCATGACCTACGGCCAGAACATGCGGCTGGTGGTGCTGCCGCAGGCCTTCCGCAACATGATCCCGGTGTTCCTCACGCAGACCATCATCCTGTTTCAGGACACGTCGCTGGTGTACATCATCACGGCGCACGACATGCTGCACGGCTTCACCGTGGCGGGCAACAACCTGAGCCATCCGCGCGAGTCCTACATCCTCGCCGCGATCCTCTACTTCGTGCTCTGCTTCAGCCTGTCCTGGATCGTGAAGCGGGTGCAGCAGAAGATCGCCATCATCCGGTAGTTCCCACCAAAGAATCAGAGAAGCAAGCCCATGAGCGACCCGCAACATCCGATGATCGACATCCGCAACGTGTCGAAGTGGTACGGTACCGTGCAGGTGCTGCACGACTGCTCGGTGCAGATCAACAAGGGCGACGTGGTGGTGGTGTGCGGGCCCTCCGGGTCCGGCAAGTCGACCCTGATCAAGACCGTCAACGGGCTGGAGCCGATCCAGCAGGGCGAGATCTTCGTCGACGGCATCCAGGTGAACGCCAAGGAAACCAACCTGCCCAAGCTGCGCAGCCGCGTGGGCATGGTGTTCCAGAACTTCGAGCTGTTCCCGCACCTGTCGGTGACCGAGAACCTGACCATCGCCCAGGTGAAGGTGCTCAACCGCAGCATGGACGAAGCGAAGACGCGTGGCCTGAAGATGCTGGACCGCGTGGGCCTGATGGCGCACAAGGACAAGTTCCCCGGCCAGTTGTCCGGCGGCCAGCAGCAGCGCGTGGCGATCGCCCGCGCGCTGTCGATGGACCCGATCGCGATGCTGTTCGACGAGCCCACGTCCGCGCTCGACCCCGAGATGGTGGGCGAGGTGCTGGACGTGATGATGGGCCTGGCCAAGGAAGGCATGACCATGATGGTGGTCACGCACGAGATGGGCTTCGCCCGCAAGGTGGCCAACCGCGTGATCTTCATCGACGTCGGCGGCTACATCCTCGAGGACTGCTCCAAGGAAGAGTTCTTCGGCAATTCCGAGGCGCGCAAGCCCCGGACCAAGGACTTCCTCAACAAGATCCTCAGCCACTGAGCCGGGGCGACCGGTCGCGGCGGCCCGCTGGGCCTCGCCACGCTCGGCAGGCGCAGAGGGCGGCCGCGGATCGCGCCCCGCCTGCACGACCGGGCCGCCCACGGGGCTCTGGGACAATAGGCGGATGCAGCAACTCACCATCACCCGCCCCGACGACTGGCACCTGCACGTGCGGGACGGCGCGGCCATGGCCTCGGTCGTGCCGCATTCGGCCGCGCAGTTCGGCCGTGCGCTGATCATGCCCAACCTCCGGCCGCCGGTGACAACCGCGGCGCTGGCGGCGGCGTACCGCGAACGCATCCTCGCCGCCACGCCCGCGGGCCTCGACTTCGAGCCGCTGATGTCGCTGTACCTCACCGACAACCTGGCGCCCGAGGAGATCATGGTGGCGCGCCGCGCCGGCGTCGTGGCGGCCAAGCTCTATCCGGCCGGCGCCACCACCAACAGCGACGCGGGCGTGACCGACCTGCGCAAGACCTACAAGACGCTGGAGGCCATGCAGCGCGCGGGCATGCTGCTGCTGGTGCACGGCGAAGTGACCGATCCCGAAGTGGACATCTTCGACCGCGAGGCCGTGTTCCTGGAAACGAAACTGAAACCGCTGCGCCGCGATTTCCCCGAGCTGAAGATCGTGGTGGAACACATGACCACGAAGGAGGCGGTGCAGTACGTGCGCGACGCCGACCGCTTCACCGCCGGCACCATCACCGCGCACCACCTCCTGTACAACCGCAACGCGCTGTTCACCGGCGGCATCCGGCCCCACTACTACTGCCTGCCGGTGCTCAAGCGCGAGGTGCACCGCCAGGCGCTGGTGGAGGCCGCCACCAGCGGCAGCCCCAAGTTCTTCCTGGGCACCGACAGCGCGCCGCACCCGGCGCTGCTGAAGGAGCACGCGCTGGGCTGCGCCGGCTGCTACACGGCGCTGTCCGCCATGGAGCTGTATGCCGAGGCCTTCGACGCCGCCGGGGCGCTCGACAAGCTGGAAGGATTCGCGAGCTTCCACGGCGCCGACTTCTACGGACTGCCGCGCAACACGGGCCGGCTGACTCTGAAGAAGCAGGCCTGGCAGCTGCCGGAGCAGGTGCCTTTTGGCGAGGCGGAGCTGAAGCCGCTGCGCGGCGGCGAGACGCTGGCCTGGCAGGTGGCGGCATGAGCACGATGCACGACCCGGACACCGGTGGCGAGGCCGCGCTGCTGATCGACGCGGACAACGTCTCCGCCCAGGGCGTCGAGCAGGCCGTGGGCCGGCTGGCGCAGCGCGGTTTGCGGCTGACCGTGCGCCGCGCCTACGGCGGTCACGAAAAGCTGGCCGGCATGCGCGAGTGCCTGCTGCGCCACGGCGTGCGCGCCTTCGTCAACCAGGGCAAGGGCACGACCGATGCGTTGCTGGTGGTCGATGCGATGGACCTGCTGCACCGGACCAGCCTGCCGCCCGTGGTGGCGATCGCCTCCAGCGACGCCGATTTCGCGCCGCTGGCGCTGCGCCTGCGGGAAGAGGGCACCTGGGTGATCTGCTTCGCCCACGCGGCCAAGTCGGCCGACGGCGACCTCTCGCGCTGCTACGACGAACTGGTCTATGTCGACCCGGGCTCCGCGCTGTCTTCCGAGGCAGCGGCCGCGTCCGCACCCGAGCCCGCGCGCGAACCCGCTCGCGAGCCCGCGCGCAAGACGGCCGGCCGCAAGAGGGCCGCCGCCCCGGCGGCAGCGCCCGCGGCTGCGGACCCCGTGCGCCAGCTGCTGGAATCGATCGAGGGCTTCCGGCAGGGACGCTCGCTGGAACTCAACGACGTGGTCAAGAAGCTGCGGGATGCCAAGCTGCTGGGACGCAACGCCAGCGGCCCCAACTTCCTCAAGAAGAGCGCCGGCTACGTGGAGCTCATTCCTTCGTCGCAGCCGAACAAGGTGCGCCTGAAAGCGCATCCGGCCTGATGGACGTCCGCTGGGGCGAGCCCTGGTTCGCACCCTGGCGCGACCCGGGCGAGACGGTGGCGCAGGCCGTGGCGGCCGGCCGGCCGCCGCACGAGGCGCTCGACGCGGCGGGCCCTGCGCCCGTGCGCTTCGTGCCGCAGGAGGCGCTCCCTGCGGGCATGGCCTACGAGCAGTTCATCTTCGCCACGCGGCAGTGCCCGGTGCGACCCGGACCGCACGACTTCTTCAACGGGCTGGCCTGGCTGCGCTTTCCGCGCGCCAAGTCCGCGCTCAATGCGCTGCAGGCGCAGGCCATCGCCCGCGACGGCGTCGGCGCGCGGCGCGGGCCCGTGCGCGACGCGATCACGGTGTTCGACGAGAACGGCGCGCTGCTCGCCGCGCCGCCGCCGCTGTGGGACGCCCTGGTGGCGCGCGAATGGCGGCGGCTGTTCGTGGACCTGCGCCCGCTGTGGCGCGAGGCCCGGCTGCTGGTCTTCGGCCACGCGCTCCTGGAGCAGCTGCTCCGGCCGCGAAAAGGGCTCACCGCGCATGTCTGGCGCAGCGATGCTGCTCTGGAATCAGGAGCGGACGCGGACGGCTGGCTGGCCGCGCGCTGCACGGCCGATGCGCTGGCGGCCAAGCCCTTCACGCCCTTGCCGGTGCTGGGCATCCCCGGTTGGTGGAGCGGGAACGAGAACTTTTCCTTTTATGATGACTCCCTCGTTTTCCGTCCACGCAAGACGTCAGAACCCACTCCAACAACAACGTCCGCGGGCTCCTCGCGCTCTTGATTTCCACTGCTGCCAACCTCATCTGGCGCGCGAGGGTGACTGTCTTCCACCCTTCGGAGTGATCCAACAATGAAACGCATCGTCCTGTTCGTCCTGACCAACCTGGCCGTGGTGGTGGTGCTCGGCATCGTCGCCAACCTGCTGGGTGTCAACCGGTACCTGACGGCGAACGGCCTCAACCTGGGCCAGCTGCTCGGGTTCGCGCTGGTCATGGGTTTCGGCGGCGCCATCATCTCGCTGCTGCTGTCCAAGACCATCGCCAAGTGGAGCGCCGGCGTGCAGCTGATCGAGCAGCCGCGCAACGCCGACGAGGCCTGGATCGTCGAGACCGTCCGCAAGTTCGCCGACCAGGCCGGCATCGGCATGCCGGAAGTCGGCGTGTTCGAGGGCGAGCCCAACGCCTTCGCCACCGGCGCCTTCAAGAACAGCGCGCTGGTCGCGGTGTCCACCGGCCTGCTGCAAGGCATGACGCGCGAGGAGGTCGAGGCCGTGATCGGCCACGAGGTCGCGCACATCGCCAACGGCGACATGGTCACCATGACGCTGATCCAGGGCGTGATGAACACCTTCGTCGTGTTCCTGTCGCGCGTGATCGGCTACCTGGTCGACGGCTTCCTGAGCAAGGGCGAGAACCGTTCGGGCCCCGGCATCGGCTACTTCGTGACGACCATCGTGCTGGACATCCTGCTCGGCTTCCTGGCGGCGATCATCGTGGCCTGGTTCTCGCGCCAGCGCGAGTTCCGCGCCGACCGCGGCTCCGCGCAGCTGATGGGCCGCCGGCAGCCGATGATCAACGCGCTGGCCCGCCTGGGCGGCATGGTTCCCGGCGAACTGCCCAAGAGCATCCAGGCCTTCGGCATCACCTCCGGCGTGGGCAAGCTGTTCTCCACCCACCCGCCGATCGAGGAGCGCATCGCCGCGCTGCAGCAGCAAGCGTAACGCCTTCGGCGGAGGTGAAAACAAGGCCCCTGACGGGGCCTTGTCCTTTGGCGGTGGATAATCGTTCCCGTGAAGCCCACCAGGCCGTCGCTGGTGCAAGTGCCGAAAGGCCGCACTGGAGGAACGTCCGGACTGCACAGGGCAGCGTAGCAGGCAACACCTGTCCACCGTGAGGTGAGGATCAGAGCAACAGAGACGAGTCGGACTGCCGTCGCGGCGGCGCGAGCCGCCGCAAAGCCCTCTTCGGGGGGCTTTGCGCAGCGGCGGCAGGCCGGGTGAAACGGGCAATCTCTACGCGCAGCAATACCAAATAGGCCAGCGTTGACGTGGTCCCGCGGAGCTGGCGGGTAGGTAGCACCGAGCCGTGGGGGCGACCCCCGGCCCAGAAGAATGACGGTCACGCCCGGGCAACCGGGCGCACAAAATCCGGCGTATCGGTGGACTTCACAACTACATTCACTCGAAAAACGCTGGGGCGTTTTTCGAGTGGCCTGATCGGATGAACAAAGCCGGAGTGAATCCGGCTTTGTTCATGGAGGGACCGCGCTGCATGCTATTCCGCGCGGTCCACGGGCCACTGCGTGGATGGGGAGGGCGTCGCGTTGCTCGCCCTGGCTATCTGCAGGCGGGGGCGGTGCCGCTCTTGAGCGCCTGCGCGCGCTGCGCGGTGGCGGGGTGGCTGCTGGCCAGTTCCATCCAGCTGTTGTCGCCCGTGCGCTGCTTCTTGCCCGCGCCTTCCATCTGCAGCAACAGGTCGGCCATGGGTTCGGTGCGGCCGCCGGTGCGGGTCATCAGCGCCTGGGCGAAGCAGTCGGCTTCGGTCTCGTGGCTGCGGCGGTAGGAGAGGCCGGTGAGCAGCGAGCTGCCGGTGGACAGCAGCCAGCTGACGTCGCCCAGCGCGAGTCCCAGCCCCACGTTCAGGACGCCTTGTTCGACGATCAGGCGGGTGGTGTGGCGGTGCATCACGTGGCCGATCTCGTGGGCCAGCACGCCGACCAGCGCGTCGTCGCCCAGCTGGTGCTTGTCCGCGAGTTCGACGATCCCGTCGGTCATCACGATGGTCCCGCCGGGCAGTGCGAACGCATTGGCGCCCATGCCGCGCCGGAAGTGCAGCACCAGCCGCGGCGCGTAGCCCGGATAGCGGCGCAGCTCCGCCGGCAGCGCGCGGCCCAGTGCGTCGAAGCGCGCGCGCAGCGCGGCCTGGCGTTCCGCGGGAACCTTGCTGGGCTTGAGCCAGCCGACGTCCAGGTCGCGCAGGAAGCCGTCGCTCAGCGCCGTCTCCCAGGACAGCGGCACCTGGCGCGTCAGCTGCGTCGCGGCCCAGGGCGTCCCCCAGCGGTAGAACGCGAAGACCAGCACCGCCGCCACGGCGAAGACCAGGGCGAAGGTGCTCCAGCGCGTGTGCATGCGCTGCGCAAGCGACGGCCTGTGCCCCGCGGCTTCCAGCGCGGCTTCCCACGCGTCGGGGTCGTCCACCTGCAGGCTGCCGTGCGGACCCAGGTCGACGATCAGCTTGCGCGGCCGCCGCGTCGCGCTCCAGCGCTCCGGCCATTCCACCTGGTCGTGGCGCAGGACGAGGGGAGTGCTGCCGGTGGCATCCAGTGCAAGCGAGGGGCCGCGTGCGCCCGGCTCCAGCTGCACGTCGACCGCCCGGCCCGCGCTGGTGCGGCCGTCGAACCACAGCGCGCGCACGGCGCCGGCCATGGACCTCAACCCACCAGGCCGAGGCCGACCGCGTCCGCGATCGCGTCGCCCACGCCTTGTTCTTCGCGCGCGAGCTGCCCGGAGAGCTGGTCCAGGCCGCCCTTGGCGTGCAGGGTGACCGACTCGGTCTTCATGCGGTATTCGCTGGCGAGCGCGAACGGCCGGTAGAAGCCCAGCGTCAGCAGCGCCAGCAGCACGTTCTTCACGCGCAGGCCCACGTAGGGCCAGGGCTTCAGGTCGCACTTGAAGCGCGCGACCTGGCTGACGCCGATGTTGTTCCACACCAGCTGGAACATGCGCGCTTCGCGGTAGGCGCGCGCCGGTGCCGAGGCCAGGAACAGCAGGAACAGCGCCAGCGCGCCGATGGCGATGGCCAGCAGCACCGCCATCGCGCCGCCTCCCTTCATGCCCTTGAGCAGCGCGAAGGATCCGCCCGCCGTCACGCCGAGGACCGCCGCCGCCAGCAGCACGACGGCGAGGAAGACACCCAGCGTGGCGAGCCAGATCCGCACGAAGTCGCCGAAGCGCGGCTTCCAGCGGCCCGGCTGGCCGCCGATGCGTCCGCGCGCCACCATCAGGCTCTTGTAGTTGTATTCGAGCCGGATGGCGCACAGGAGGCTGAGCGCTGCCGTCGCGATGCCGATCGCGAGCACCGGACCGATGGTGGCTGCGCCTTTGCCGCGGGGCACCACGGCCGGGATCAGCGACAGGCCCGCCGCCCACACCGCGGCGAAGGCGAACACCGGCCAGCTCGCGCGATAGACCTCGCCCCAGCTGGCGGTGAACTGCAGGCGCACGCCGCGCCAGCGCGTCGCGTTGAAGCGAAAGCGCATCGCGCTGCCCCAGAAGTAGGGCGCCAGCAGCGCGCCGCCCAGCAGCATGACGGCGACGACGCGGTCCTGCCCGGTGTTCGAAGCCAGCTTGAGTGCGCCGTACAGCAGGGCGAAGAGCACGAAGCCCACCAGCATGCGCCGGGTCTGCGCGGTGAATTCCAGGGGGCTGCCGGCCACCAGCGTGTGACCGTAGAAGTACTGCGCGGTGCGGCGCCGGGCCAGCGGCGTGTAGAAGCCCAGCGTCACGATGGACAGCAGCAGGTTGACGATCCAGACGCGAAAGTATTCGCTGCCGGCGCCGGTGAACTCCAGCGGGTGCGCGGTGATGCCCGACCGCGCCGATTCGGCGTCTTCCTCCATCCAGGCTCCCCAGGGTTTCGGGGCAGTTTAGCGAGGCGCCTGCTATCCGGCCAGTTGCAGCGCCTCGATCCGTTGTACGTGCGCCAGCAGCGAGCGGCGCGCGACCGGCCACATGCGCGGCGGCACGTCCGCGTAGGCGAGTTCCACCCAGTCTTCCAGCGTGCCGTTGGGACGCTCGCGCATGGCCGCCACGATGCGGGCCTCGCGCTGCAGGCGGTGCGCCTTCAGCTGGCGGATCGCCTGGCGCGCGAATCCCAGCACGTGCCCGTGCGCCGGCAGGATGAATTCGATGCCGTGCTGCTGGCAGGTGGCGTCGAGCCGGTCGAGCGAATCGAGGTAGGCGGTCATGTCGCCGTCGGGCGGGTCGACCACGGTGGTGCTGCCGTTGAGGATGTGGTCACCGGAAAACAGCAGGCCGTCCTCCAGCAGCACCAGGCACAGGTGGTTGGCCGCGTGCCCCGGGGTGTGCACCACCTGCAGGCTGTGCGCGTGGCCGCCGCCTTCCACCCACACCACCTCGCCGTCGGCCAGCGTCCGGTCGGGCGTGAAGGCGCTGG
Organism: Ramlibacter sp. P4_H7; assembly: GCF_056400765.1. Classification (NCBI taxonomy): domain Bacteria; kingdom Pseudomonadati; phylum Pseudomonadota; class Betaproteobacteria; order Burkholderiales; family Comamonadaceae; genus Ramlibacter; species Ramlibacter sp. P4_H7. Next base: position 123,389 of record NZ_JBFUKP010000008.1, on the reverse strand, counting down.
CGGGTCGCGCGGTCGGGGCCGAAGGCAGGCCGAGGATCGGCGGCCGGACGCGGCACAGCGCCTGCAGCGGCCGCGCCCCGGGCGAGTGGTCCGTATGCGAATGCGTGCAGACGATCAGGCGGATGTCGCCGTTGGCGGCACGCCAGAGCCGCTGCTGGTGCTCGGGCTCGTCGGGGCCGGGATCGATGACGATGTAGCCGGTGTCCGGATCGCCCACGATGTAGCTGTTGGTGCCGGGGCCGGTCATCACGCCGGGGTTGGGCGCCGTCATGCGCTGCAGGTTGCGCAGCAGCGGCACCGGCTGGTCGGTGTTCCAGTCCAGGTGGTGCAGCAGCTGTCCGTCGGGACACACCAGCGCCAGCTCCCCGTACTGCATCTCGTGTTCCATGAAGCGCGCCTCCGCGCCCTGCACCAGGCCGGCGCGCGGACAGCTGGTCCACAGCGGCTGTTCGCTCGCGCAGGCGGCCAGCACGGCGTCGACGGTGGCGAGCTTCTCCAGCCGCTCCAGCGTGCGGATGGTGGGAAAGATCATGAAGAACTGGCCCGCCTTGTGGCGCGCCAGCGCTTCGCCCGGCCGCACCCAGAGCGGTTCGAACTGCTCGGCCTCGTCGGCATCGGGCTGCTGGCCTTCGGGCACGCGGGCGACCAGGAAGGGAACGTCGAAGCGGCGCGGCAGGTCGCGGTCGGTGATCCAGTGCGCGAGCACGAACACCTGGTCGGCGGCCAGCACGAGGCCGCGCGTGCGGCACTGCGCGGCGAACGGCGCGGCGCGGTCCAGCGCGGCAATGTCGCGTGCGTCCGCCGGCCGGCCGTCCGGGTGCCGTGCCAGCAGGATGCCCAGTTCCTCGAAGCTCTCGCGGATCGCGGCGATCGCCTGCGTCAGGTGCAGTTCGCCCTGGGTCGGGCGCCGTGCGGCGATGTCGTGCGACTGCGCATCGCCGGCATCGATGCCGCCGCCGGGGAACACGTAAGCTCCGGGCGCGAAGCTCGCGGTGTCGGAGCGGCGGGTCATCAGCACTTCGAGCCCGGTCGCGCCGTCGCGCAGCAGCAGGACGGTGGCGGCCGGTCGCGGCACTGCGGGTTCACGCTGAGGGTGCAGAAGCTGGCTGGCTCGTACCATGCCGGGCATTACATCACGCGGAGCCCGCATGAACACGCGCAGAACCATGCTGGCGCTGGCCCTCCTGGCCGGCGCCGTCCTCCCCGTCCAGGCGCAGGTGGCGGACTGGCCGAAGCGCCAGCCGATCAAGCTGGTGGCGGTGTTCCCGCCGGGGGGATCTGTGGACCAGGTGGCGCGCATCCTGGCGACGCAGCTCACGCAGCAGCTGGGGCAGACCGTCATCGTGGAGAACAAGGCCGGCGCCTCCGGCTCCATCGGCACGGCCGCGGTCGTGAACGCGCCACCCGACGGCTACACGTACGCGGTGGTGTTCGACACGCACGGGGTCAATCCGAGCCTGATCCCGAACATGCCCTTCGACACGCGCAAGGACCTCGCGCCGGTGATCCTGCTGGGCACGGCGCCGATGGTGATCGCGACCAACGCCGCGTCCGAGTACAAGACCTTCGCCGACGTGGTCGCGGCGGCCAAGGCGAAGAAGAACGTGAGCTACGGCAGCATCGGCTCCGGCAGCCTGGGCCACCTGGCGATGGCGCTGCTCGGCAAGAACGGCGGCCTGCAGTGGACGCACGTTCCGTACAAGGGCGGCGGCCCGCTGATGCAGGACGCGGTGGCGGGCCACGTGCCGCTGTCGGTGGCCTCCATCTTCGTCACCAAGCCGCACATCGAAAGCAAGCGGCTGCGGCCGCTGGCCGTCACGACCAGCAAGCGCTCGTCCGAGCTGCCGGACGTGCCGACGGTGGCCGAGAGCGGTTATCCCGGCTTCGATGCTCCCGCGTGGTGGGGCGTGCTCGCCTCGGCGAAAGTGCCGCCCGAGATCGTCGCCCGCATGAACGACGAGATCAACAAGGTCCTGAAGGTGCCCGAGATCGCCGCCAAGCTCGCCGGCCAGGGGATGACGGTGGTGGGCGGCACGCCCGACGCCGCCCGCGTCTTCATCGACAAACAGATCGATACCTGGGCGCAGGTGGTCAAGGACAACAACATCAAGGCTGAATAACGAAGAAATCGCTGGGGCGCTACTTCTCTTCGGGGGTCACGCCCAGCGCCAGCAGGAAGCGGGCGACCATGTTGTAGGTTGCGATGGCGGCGGTGATTTCCACCAGGTCGGTGGTTTCGAAGCGTGCCTGCATGCGCGCGAACACGGCGTCGTCGACTTTCACGTCGCGCGTCATCTGGGCCGCGTAGCGCGCCACCAGTGCTTCGTCGTCCGCGAGTCCCGCGGGCTCGCCTTGCGCGCCGCCGCGCACGTAGGCCTGCAGCGCGTGGAGCCCGGCCTGCGTGCCACCGGCGGCGAGGTAATCGGGGGCGTGGTGGTGGTACTCGTAGTGGGCGCCCGTGAGCAGCGCCACCGTGCAGATCCCGAGCTCGCGCAGCTGGCGGCTGGCGCCCAGGCCGGTGCGCACATTCTTCAGGTAGCCGTTCCAGCCGCGCGCGAGCGGCTCGCTCCACAGCAGGGCGCGGTCCAGGTTGAGCAGCGCGCCGCCGCGCCGCTCCAGGATCGCCTGCACCAGGTCGTGCGGCTGGGGCTTGCGTTCGGGCGTCCAGTCGGGAATGCGCATGGTTCGTCTCGGGTGTCAGGGAAAGCACGGAGCATAAGCTCATGGTGGCCAGGAAGGCACGGTGCTTGCGACAATGCGACGTCGCTGCTTCCATGGAGTCCCGCGTGCGTTCCTTCTCCCTCCTCCGCCGTGCCGCGCTGGCCGCCTGCGCCGCACTCGTCGCCGGTCCCTTCGCGCAGGCGCAGGCGCCGGCCGACTGGCCCCAGCATCCGGTCACCTTCGTCATGACCTTCCCGGCAGGCTCCGGCGTCGACGTGGTCGCGCGCACCATCCAGGAGCCGCTGGGCAAGGTCCTGGGGCAGCCGGTCGTGATCGACTACAAGGTGGGCGCCGCCGGCAACGTCGCCAGCGAATACGTGTCGCGCGCCCGGCCGGACGGCTACACGCTGGTGTTCGGCACCGCGGCCACGCACGGCAGCAACGCCGCCCTGTACAGGAAGCTGCCCTTCGACGTGGAAGCGGACTTCGTGCCCGTGTCGCCGATCCTGGACGTCTCGAACGTGCTCACCATCAATGCCGACGTGATGAACGTGAAGACGCTCAAGGAGTTCGTCGACCTGGTGCGCGCCAATCCCGGCAAGTACAACTACGCGTCCACCGGCAACGGCACCGGCACCCACATGGCCTTCGCCGAGCTGAACTCGCGCCTGGGCCTGAGCATGGTGCACGTGCCGTACAAGGGCGGCCCCGAGGCGATGCAGGCGATCCTGAAGGGCGAGACCTGCTGCATCATGAACCAGGTGCAGACCGTGCTGACCCAGTACAAGGCCGGCAAGGTGCGGCTGCTGGGGGTGACCACCGCCAAGCGCGTCGCGGCCGTGCAGGAGGTGCCCACCATCGCCGAGAGCGGCATCAACGGCACCCAGGGTTTCGACAGCTCCACCTGGTTCGGCCTGTTCGCGCCCAAGGGCACCGACGCCGCCGTGGTCGCCCGGCTGAACGCCGCGGTGCGCCAGGTCCTGCAGATGCCCGACGTGCGCGAGCGGCTGGAAGGCGCGGGCAACACGGTGCGGCTGGAGACGCCCGAGCAGTTCAGGCAGACCGTGCACGCCAACCGCCTCAAGTGGGCAGAGGTGGTGCGGGCGTCGAGCATCACGCTGGACTGATCCCGCGTCCCTGAAGCGAAGCGCCGCGCCCGTGGCGCCTTCGCGTGGGTGGACTTGCGCAATCCCGGCGGCTGGCCTACAAAAGCAGACCACTCGCCGAGGAGGCACGCCCATGATCGTCATCGTCTTTCGATCGCGGCTCCGGGAGGGCGTCGATCTGGGGGAACTGGCCCGCCTGGGCGGCCGCATGTACGAACTGGCGTCGGCCATGCCCGGCTTCGTGTCGTACAAGGACTTCGCGGCCGAGGACGGCGAGAACGTCTCGATCGTCGAGTTCGAATCGCTGGAAACGCTCGAGGCGTGGCGCACCCACCCGGAGCACCGCACCGTGCAGCAGCGCGCCCGCGAGGCGCTGATGAGCGAATACCACATCCAGGTCTGCCAGACGGTGCGCGACTACGTCGTCTCAGGCTCCGCCTGAAGGGGAAGCGGCATGGGCAAAGCCATCCTCATGAAGGTCGACGGCGCTTCCTTCCTCGTCGAGACCGACGAAGCGGTCGAGCTGCCCGCGGGTGTGGAGAAGCTCTCCCCCGGCGCGCTGCAGGGCGTGCCGCCCGGCATGGACGCGGTGGCCAGCATCGGCGACCTGGGGCGCCAGTTCGGCGAGGTGCAGAACCTCATCACGACCTGCTGCAACAGCCTCTACGACTCCCTCAGCCGCCTGCCGCACGCGGAGAAGGTGGTGGTGGAGTTCGGCGTCAAGCTCGGCGGCGAGGCCGGCGTCCCGATGCTGACCAAGGCTTCGGGCGAAGCGAACTTCAAGGTGCTGGTCGAGTGGAAGTCGCCGGCCAAGTAGGCGACCATGCCTGATCCCGTCCCGATCAAGCCGCCGCTGTACGTGGTGCGCATCACGGGCGTGGCGGCCAACGGCGCCCCGGTCCTGGGCACCGGGTTCATCGTCAGCGCGCGAGGCCACGTGGTCACCTGCCGGCACGTGGTCTACCCGACGACCGACGGCAAGCCGGCGACCCAGCTGCGCGTGAACCTGCCGTACCCGGCCGAGCACCCGTGCTCCTACCAGGTGGTGGCGACGTCGACGGAAGACCTCGCGGTGCTCGAAAGCACCGTGCCGCTGGACTCGCCGATGCCGGAGCCGCTTCTGCACGAGAGCTGGACCCGTGACACCCGGATCGGCGACGCGGTCAGCGTGTGGGGCTACTCCGCGGCGGAGCACTACACCCATGCCCAGCAGTTCCCCTGCGCCATCAGCGGCCTGAGCGACGCGCACGGCCGGATCGGGCTGGCCGGCAGCGTCAATCCCGGCGACAGCGGCGGGCCCGTGCTCGACCGCAACCGGCGCGTGATCGGCATCGCGCAGGCGAAGGACGCGAAGCGCGAGGGCCAGGCCATGGCCATTCCGGTCTCGCTGCTGCGCCCCTTGCTGCGCGAAGCCGGCGTCGCCCCCGGCACGGCGCTGGACCTGGACGACCAGGTCGTGTTCCAGGCGCCGGTGCCGCCCGACTACGCGCTGGTCGGCCGGGATGCGCTGCTCCAGGACCTGAAGCACGCGCTGTCCACCGGCCGCCACGTGGCGCTGTGCTTCACGCCCGGCGTGGGCAAGAGCGCGCTGGCCACCGCGCTGGCCAACGACCGCGACATGCGCGAGCGCTTCGACAGCGGCGTGCTGTGGGCCAGCCTGAACCTGAAGCCGAACGTGCTGTCCGAGCTCAAGAAGTGGGGCGCCGCGATCGGCCTGCCACCGCAGAAGATCGAAGAGCTGGACAAGCTGGCACCCGATCCGGGGGCCACGCCCGGCGAGGCGGATCAACAGGCGATGGAGCAGTGGGCCGCCGCCCTCAGCCGGCAGATCGGCCAGCGCCGCATGCTGCTGGTGGTAGACGACGCCTGGGACCTGGAGCCGGCGCGGACGCTGCTGCTGCAGGCGCCCAACTGCGCCCACCTGGTCACCACGCGCGAGCAGGGCAAGGTGGCCGGCATGCTGGGCGCGGGCTTCGAGGTCCACGTGGTCGATGAACTCAGCGAGGACGACGGCGTGGAGTTCCTGCGCCAGCTGGCGCCGAACGCCGTGGACATGTTCCCCGACGAGGCCCGCGCCATCTTCCAGGCCGTCGGCGGGCTGCCGCAGGGCTTGCTGCTGCTGGGCATGCACCTGCGCCAGGCCTCGTGGGCCAACCAGCGCCGCCGCATCGCCGACGCCTTCCGGGACATCCAGGAACGGTTCAAGGAACGCACCGAGCCGATGCAGCGGGCCATCCGGATCAGCTACGACGCGCTGCCGGACGACGCGAGCCGGCGCGCCCTGCAGGCGCTGGCCATCTTTCGCCCGAAACCGGGCAAGTTCACCGAGGAGGCGGCGGCCGCGGTGCTGGACGGGCCCGCGAGCCTGGTCTACGCGCTGCACGACGCCGGGCTGGTCGAAACGGCGAACAGCGGCGACGACCCGCACGACCTGCCCTACACGATGCACCGCACGATCGCGGAATTCGCGCGCGCCGAACTTTCGGCCGACCAGGCGCAGGCGCTGCACCGGCGTGCCATGCAGCATTTCTCGCAATGGCTCAAGCGGTACGAGCAGCAGGAGCACGACCCCGGCCGCTACGGCTACCAGTACCGCTACGAGAACGCGCAGTGGCAGGACGCAATGGACGATTTCCTGTACCACCTCGCCCGCTCCGGGGACCCGGCCTCGGCCATCGTCGATTTCGGCAGCATCTACTTCAACGCCTTCTGGTGGTGGGGCTGCTACGCCGACTTCCCCTTCTGCACGCGGCTGCTGCAGCAGGCGTCCACCAAGCGGCTGTCGGACGAGGCGCGCCGCGCCCTGGACCTGCTGGCGGCCTTCGATGCGGCCTACCCCAAGGAGACGCAGCGCAGGACGGGGGACGAGTGGGAAGGCGTGCGCAAGGCGCTGACCGAACTGCGCGAGCTTGGCGGGCTCGACGGCGATCTCCTGGGCACCGAGGCCCCCGTGGTGCGCCACACGCGCGCGCTCACCGACATCTTCCTGGCCGAGGCCTGCCGCTTCGGCGCCCGGGACCATGCCGAGGCGGAGCGCCTGTACGAGGATGCGCTGGCGATCTTCCCCGACAGCGACTGGAGCCGGCCGTGGGTGCTGTACCACCTGGCCGACCTGTCTTTCGAGACGGGCCGTCCCGAGGACGCCCGGCGCCGGTGCAACGAGTGCCTGGCGCTCGCCGAGGCCGTGGAGCTGAGGGATCGCGACAACGAGGTCATCGCCAACGCCTACCGGCTGCGCGCCGAGCTCGACGAGCAGCTGGGCCAGCACGACGCGGTGCTCGACAGCCTGCAGCGCATGGTGCTGCACGCCTTCGTGTTCCAGGCCATCCCGTCGCCGCCCGACGCCTACACGGCGGCGTTCTACCGCCAGGTCACCGGGCGCGCGGCGGGCTTCCTGCAGGCGCTGCACCGCACCGATCCGGCGCGCGCGCTCGCCTGTTGCGAGGGCTTGCGTGCGTACTGGAGCTCGTACCGCAAAGTCGCCGAAGTGAACGAGGACGCGGTCGGACAGGCCGAGCTTGAGGCCATGCTGGCAGCGGCGCAGCCGGACGGCCTGTGCGCCTGCCTGTTCCCGGAGGCGCCACCGCCCGAGGCGATGCACCAGCGGGGCTCGCGCTATTTCAACGAGGCGATCGCGCTCCACAACGAGAAACTGGGAACGTACGCGCGGACGTGAGGCTGCGCGCAGCGCGATCGCGCTGGCACCGCGGCAGCGGTGTCGCCGCCGATGGATCCGGCCTCGCCAGGACCGAAGATCAGCGCCGCTCCGGCGGCACGTACCACTTCGTCGGCAGCAGTTCCGGCTCCTCCAGCGCCTGCAGCCGATCCCAGTGCGCATCGGCATCGGCGACGAACAGGTCGCGGGCGATCGCTTGCGCCAGCCGGGTCGCACCCACCGACAGGCCCGGGATGTCCCCGGCCAGCGCGCCGTGGCTCATCGTGCTGCCCCAGTTGAACAGGTGCATGCGCGCGAGCGCGTCGCGGTGCTGCTCGCCCTTCGCGCGCAGTTCGAAGCCCGGGCCGAGGTAGGGAAAGCGCGCCGGCTCGGGGTGGCTCGCCGCCTGTTCCGGCGCCACGTGCCGCGCCCAGGTGTCGACCTGGCCCGCGTAGCCCGTCAGTTCCGGGCGGTCCAGCAAGTCGACGTCGAAGCCGGTGCCGAAGATCACCGCGTCGAAGCGCTCGCTGCCTGCCGACGTGCTCACCAGCACGCCGTCCGCCTGCGGGCGCACGTCGGACCAGGGCGTTGCCAGCCGCAGCGCGAAGCCGGCGTGGGCATCGCAGCGCCGCACCGTTTCCCACGGCGGCGGCACCTGCTCGTCGAAGATGTAGGTATAGAAGCGCCACCTGCGCTGGTCGTCCAGCGCCTCGAAGCCGCGGAAGAATCCGGCGAAGGCGGTCCACTTGCTCTTGTTGACCTGCGGCAGGAGGGCGCGGCGCGCGAACAGGTCCACCCGCGCGCCGGCTTCCAGCGCGCAGGCGGCGTTGTCGAACGCGGATGCGCCGGCGCCGAGCACGGCGATGCGACGGCCGCGCCAGGCCTCGAAGTCGACGGGATCGGCGGAATGGAACACGCGACCCGCCGCCAGCGGATCGTCCCGCCGCAGCGAAGGAAAGGCCGGCCAGCGCGTGGCGCCGCTGCCGTCGCGCCCGAGCGCCAGCACCAGCTTGCGCGCCCACACCGTTTCCGTGCCCGCGGCCGAAGCCAGGCGCGCACGCAGCAGCCCGCCCTCGTCGTCCACCGACAGCAGCGTGACGCCGTTGTCCACCCGCAGCCCGATCGTGTCGCGCACCCACAGCAGGTAGTCGCGCCAGTCGATGCGCCCGATCTTGTGCAGCGCTGCCCAGCCGGCGTCGCCGTGCTGGGCTTCGTACCAGGCGCGGAAGGTGAGCGAGGGCACGCCGAGGTCGGGGCCGGTGAGGTGCTTGGGGCTGCGCAGCGTCACCATGCGCGCATAGGTGCCCCAGGGTCCTTCGTCGCCGCACGCCGCACGGTCGATCACCCGCAGGTTGGTGATGCCTTCGCGCAGCAGCGCCCACGCCGCGGTCTGCCCGCACATGCCCGCGCCGGCGACCAGCACGTCGAGCACGGGGGCGCCATCGGGCGCCGCCGCCGGCGGCACCCAGTTGGCGGGAGGCAGGTTCAGCCGCGCCAGGTCGGCTTGCGCCGCACGCGCGAGGCGGGCCAGCGCGGCGTCGTCGCGCGGGCTGGAAAGGGACTGCGGCGGGACGGGTGGCAGCTGGGCAGCGTCAAGCATCGAGGGGCATATCATCCGCGGATGACGATTCAACTGGACTGCTATTACAGCCTGTCATCGCCGTGGGCCTATTTTGCCGGGCCGCAGTTGCAGGACATCGTCCGGCGCCATCGCGTGAAGCTGGTGCTCAAGCCCTACGACTTCCAGGCGGTGGTGGTGCAGACCGGCGGCGTGCCGATCCGCACCCGGCCGGCGCCGCGCCGCAGCTACCACGCCGAGGAACTGGCGCGCTGGCGCGAGCACCTGGGCATGCCGCTGAACCTGGAGCCCCAGCACTATCCGCAGACGACCCCCGCTGACCCCGACTGGAACAAGTACGCCGGCTGGATGGTGATCGCGGCGCAGCAGCAGCGCCAGGATGCCTTTGTGCTGTCGCATGCGCTGCTGCGCGCCCTGTGGGCCGAGGAGCGCGACACCTCGCAGGCCGAGGTGCGCATGGCCGTGGCCGACGAGAACGGCTACGACGGGGCGGCGCTGCACGCTCTGGAGCGCACCCCCGCCGTGCAGCAGGAGTACCAGTCCTTCAGCGAGGAGGCGGTGCGGCTGGGGGTCTTCGGCGCGCCGACCTTCATCGTGCGTGGACACAACGAACGCTGGTGGGGACAGGACCGGCTGTTCTTCGTCGATCGCTTCCTCGACCGCCTGCGCGGATAATTGCGGCATGCGCATCCGCTTTACCAAGATGCAAGGCGCGGGCAACGACTTCGTCGTGCTCGACGAGACCCGCCAGCGCCTCGGCCTGAGCGCGGCGCAGATCCGGCAGCTGGCCGATCGCCACTTCGGCGTCGGCGCCGACCAGGTCCTGTCGGTGCGGCCGTCTCCCGGCCCCGGCATCGACTTCGAATACGTGATCCACAACGCCGACGGCGGCGAGGTGGAGCAGTGCGGCAACGGCGCGCGCTGCTTCGCGCGCTACGTGGCCGACAAGGGGCTCGCCAGCAGCGACCGCATCCGGGTGCAGACGATCTCCGGCGTGATCGAGCCGCGGCTCAATGCCGATGGCCGCGTGACGGTGGACATGGGGCGGCCCGTGTTCGACCTGCCGCAGGTGCCCTTCGACGCCGCGGGGCTGAGCCCGCACAAGGACGGCGCCTGGCAAAAATGGCACCTGGCGCTGGGCACCCACGCCGAGTCCGAGATCGTCTCCGTCGCGGTGCTGTCCATGGGCAACCCGCACGCCGTGCAGGAAGTGGCCGACGCGGACCACGCGCCGGTGGCGGCACAGGGCCCGATCATCGAACGGCATACGCGCTTTCCCAAGCGGGTGAACGCCGGCTTCATGCAGGTGCTGGACCGCAGGCGCATCCGGTTGCGCGTGTGGGAGCGCGGCGCGGGCGAGACGCTCGCCTGCGGCACGGGCGCTTGCGCCGCCGTGGTGGCGGGCATCCGGCTGGGCAGGCTGGATGCGCGGGTGGACGTGGAGACGCGGGGCGGCCTGCTCACCATCGAATGGGGCGGCGGTGACGCGCCGGTGTACATGACGGGACCGGCCGTGACGGTCTTCGAAGGCGAAATCGAACTGCAGGAGTGACATGGCGGCCAACCAGATGAACCCGATCACCGAGGACGACATCGCGAACTGGCTCGCGAACAATCCCGAATTCTTCGAGCGGCACGCTGAATTGCTGGCGGCCGTGCAGCTGACCAGCCCGCATGGCAACCGCGCGGTGAGCCTGCAGGAGCGGCAGGCCGAGATGCTGCGCGAGAAGATCAAGTCGCTTGAGCACCGCATCATGGACATGGTGCGGCACGGCAACGAGAACATGGTGATCACCGACCGCATCCTGCGCTGGGCCAAGTCCATGCTGCTGGTGCAGTCCACGCGCGCGCTGCCGGCCATGCTGGTGGGGGAACTGCAGTCCCAGTTCATGGTGCCGCAGGTCGCGTTGAAGGTGTGGGACGTCGACGCCCGCTACGCCGGCGAACCCTTCGCCCAGGGCGCGAGCGAGGACGCCAAGACCTTCGCCTCGTCGCTCACGACGCCTTATTGCGGCATGGCGACCGGGCTGGAAGCGGTGCGCTGGCTGGACGATCCGGCCACGGCGCTGTCCATCGCGCTGGTGCCGCTGCGCCCGGGCGCGCTCAGCGACACCAGTGCCACCGCCTTCGGCATGCTGGTGCTGGCCTCGCCCGATCCGCAGCGTTTCGAGTCGGGGCTCGCGACGGACTTCCTGGAACGCATCGCCGAACTCGCGTCCGCGGCGCTGTCGCGGCTGCGCCCGCGCTGAAAGGCGCCCCCTTGGACGACGGGGCACTGGTCGAGCGCTACCTCGAACACGTGCGGGTCGAGAAGCGGCTCGCGGCGCGCACCGTGGAGCTGTACGCGCTGGACCTGCAGAAGCTGTCGGAGAGCGCCATCCGGGCGGAGGTCGGCCTGCTCCAGGTCCAGAACGCGCACATCCGGCGCTGGATCGCGCAGATGCATGCGGGCGGCCGCAGCGGCCGCGGCATCGGGCTGATCCTCTCCGGCTGGCGCGGCTTCTACACCTGGCTGGGCCGGGAAGGGCTGGTCAAGAGCAATCCCGTCCTCGACGTGAAGGCGCCCAAGGCGCCCAAGCCGCTGCCCAAGGCGCTGAGCGTCGACGACGCGGTGCAGCTGGCCGAATTCAGCGCCGACGAAGCGGATCCCTGGATGGAGGCGCGCGACGCGGCCATCGTCGAACTGCTTTATGGCTGCGGCCTGCGGGTGGGCGAATTGGTGGGCCTGGATGCGCAGGCGAGCGGGGCGGCCAAGGGCTGGATCGACCTGCAGGCCGGGGAGGCCCACGTGCTGGGCAAGGGCAGCAAGCGCCGCACGGTGCCGGTGGGCAGCAAGGCGATCACGGCCCTGCGGCACTGGCTGGACCTGCGCGGCGCCGCGCCGCACGCGCAGGAGCCGGCGCTGTTCCTCGGGCGGCACGGTGCGCGGCTGAGTGCCCAGGCCATCTGGCAGCGGCTGCGGCAACGCAGCCTGCAGGCGGGGCTCGCGACGCCGGTGCATCCGCACATGCTGCGCCACTCGTTCGCCAGCCACATGCTGCAGTCCAGCGGCGACCTGCGGGCGGTGCAGGAACTGCTGGGGCACGCGAACATCGGCACCACGCAGGTGTACACGCGGCTGGATTTCCAGCATCTCGCGAAAGCCTACGACGCGGCGCATCCGCGCGCCAGGCGCAAGCGTTAGGCCGCCAGCTCCCGCAGCGAGCGCTTGAGAACCTTGCCGTTCGCGTTGCGCGGCAGGGGCTCGGCCAGCCAGGTCCAGAAGTCGGGCGTCTTGTAGTCCGCCAGTTCGGTCCGGCACCGGGCCACGAGCTCGTCGCGCAGGGTGTCGGCATCGGCCATGCCGGGTGCGTAGACGAAGGCGTGGATGCGCTCGCCCAGCACGGGGCAGGGCACGCCGACGGTCGCGGCTTCCTGCACCGCGGGATGGCCCAGGAGGCAGTTCTCCACCTCCACCGAAAACACCTTGTAGCCGCCGCGGTTGATCATGTCCTTCTTGCGGTCGTGCACGTACAGGTAGCCTTCGGCATCGAGGGTGCCGATGTCGCCCGACTTCCAGTAGCCCGCGACGAAGCCGTCGCCGGTGGCCTGCGGGTTGTCCCAGTAGCGCGGCACCACCATCGGCCCGCCGATCCACACCTCGCCCGGCGTGCCCGCGGGAACCTCGCGGCCGTCGTCGTCCATCACGCGGATGTCGGCGCAGGGCAGCGGCCGGCCGACGGCTTCGAGGCGATCGGACCCCGCGGGCGTCATGGTGGCGGGCGAAGCGGTCTCCGTCGATCCGTAGGCGTTGAACAGGCGGATGCCCGGGCAAGTACGCCGCAAGCCTTCGATCGTCGCGCCCGCCATGGGCGCACCGCCGAAGCCGGCGAGGCGCAGCGAGCCGAGGTCGGTCTGCGCCAGCGTCGGCTCGCGCAGCCACAGCGCGTACATCGCCGGCACCATCAGCGTGTAGCTCACGCGCTCGCGCGCCACCAGGGCAAGGCTGCTCGCGGCCTTGAATTCGGCCAGCAGCACCACCGCCCCGCCGACGCCCGCCATCGTCAGCACGAGGGCGACCAGCCCGGTCACGTGCGAGGCCGGCACGGCCAGCAGGCCGCGCTCGCCCGGGCGCAGCCCGAGGCAGTGCCGGTAATGCAGCACCGAGTGGATCAGGTTCAGGTGCGTGAGCACCGCGCCCTTGGGCTTGCCCGTGGTGCCCGAGGTGTAGAGGATGACGGCGGCGTCGTCCTCGGCGGGCTGCGCGTCCTGGAAGGCGGTGGCGCCGCTCGCCAGCAGGTCGGCCCAGGGCAGCCACCCTTCGACTGCGGCGGCTGCTGGCAGCGCCACGCGGCGCAAAGGTTGGCCATCCTCCAGCGCGCCCGGCAAAAGCGGGACCATGGCGGCGTCGGCGATCACCAGCGAGGCGCGGCACTGGCTCAGGATGTAGGCGACCCCGGGACCCGCTTCGCGCATGCTGACCGGCACCAGCACGGCGCCCAGCCGCAGCACGGCATGGCAGGCGATGACGAACTCGGCGCGGTTGGGAGCGAGCAGCACCACGCGGTCACCGGCAGCGACACCGGCCGCGCGCAGTCCCACGGCCACGCGCGCGGCCTGATCGGCCAGCGCGCCCCAGCTCCAGCGGCGCTCGTTGTCGACTAGTGCTTCGGCAACTGGATCCTGCGCGGCCGCTTGCGCCAGCATCGCGGGCAGGTGCGCCGGCCGCTCGGCGAAGCAGCGCAGCACGCGGTCGCCGAAGTGCCGCTCGTGCCGTAGCGGCACGGGGGGCCACCCTTCTCTCATGCCGGCGCTCCCACGGACACGTTGGCACCCCGTTCGATCACGACCTCCTCGTCCAGCAGGTGCCGCGAGTGGTTCAGGTCGGACTGGCTGATCAGCACGGACAGCCCGGAGCCGCGCAGCTGGCCGACCACTTCGGACAGGCGCTGCGACAGCGCAGGGGCCACGCCTTCGAATGGTTCGTCCAGCAGCAGCACGCTGGTGCCAACGGCCAGCGCGCGCGCCAGCGCGACCAGCTTCTGCTGCCCGCCGGAGAGGAGCAGGGCCTTGCGCTCGCGCATCTCCAGCAGCTCGGGCAGGATGCCGTAGACGAAGGCCAGGCGATCGCGCACGTTCAGGCGGGGCGAGACCCACAGCGGCAGGCAGATGTTCTCCTCCACCGTGAGCTCGGGCACCAGCCCGCGGTCCTCGGGCATGTAGCCGATGCCCAGCGCCGCGCGCCGGTGGGCGGGAGCGCGCGCGAGCTCCGTGCCGGAGACCAGCAAGCGGCCGCCCAGCAGCGGCAGGTGGCCCATCACCGTTCGCATCACGGTGGTCTTGCCGGCACCGTTGCGGCCGATCAGTCCGACCATCGTGCCGGGCCGCAGGCGCAGGGTGAAGCCACGCAGCACCTCGACGTTCTGGATCGCGACGCGGGCGTTCTCGATCGAGATCATGCGGCCTCCCCCGCGACGGCGGGCGTGGAGCCGGTGACGTAGCGCTGCACGTCGGCATCCTCCAGCACGCGCTCGGGCAGTCCGTCGGCGATCACCCGGCCGCTGTAGAACGCGGCAACCCGGCTCGCATAGCGGCGGACGATGTCCATGTCGTGCTCGACGAACACCACGGTGACGGGCGAGCGGCCCTGGTGCGCCTCGATCGCGCGCACCACCGTGTCCATGACCGCGAACTTCTCGTCCGCGCTCACGCCGCTGGTGGGCTCGTCCAGCAGCAGCAGGCGGGGGTGCGCGGTCAAGGCCATGGCGATGTCGAGCAGCTTGCGCACGCCGCCGGGCAGCTCGCGCACCGGCCGCGTCGTGTGGGTGGCCAGGTCGAATTCCGCCAGCAGCTGCTCGCAGCGCGCCAGCGATTCGCCATCGCGTGCCGGCTTCAGGAAGTGCCGGTGCGCGCGGCTGCAGTGCAGGGCGGTGAGCATGTTCTCCAGCACCGTCATGTGCAGGCACAGCTGCGGGATCTGGAAGGAGCGGGCGACGCCGCGCCGCGTGATCTCGCGCGGCGAGCGCCGCGTGATGTCCTCGCCGGCCAGCAGGATGCTGCCGGCGCTCGGCTTCAGGTAACCGGTCACCATGTTGACGAACGTGGTCTTGCCGGCGCCATTGCTGCCGATCAGGCACAGCCGCTCGCCGGCCGCAACGTCGATGTTGATGTCCGACGCGGCGACGACGGCGCCGAACGTGCGCTGCAGGTTGCGTGCCGAGAGAACGGGCGCGGCGGGATCGTGCAGGGCGGCCGCCATCATGCCGGCTTCCCCGGCAGCCAGCGCCGGCGCGCGAGCAGCGAACCCAGGCCGTCGGGCAGGAAGCGGATCACCAGCAGCAGGAACAGGCCCAGGGCCAGCTGCCAGGTGTTGGGGAAATAGGCGCTGGAGAAGGAACGCACCAGCTCCAGCAGCAGGGAGCTCGCGAACACCGCGACGACGCTGTGGTGGCCCGCCAGGATCGCCACGAACACGAACTCACCCGAAGTGGTCCAGTAGCTGAAGTTCGGGTCGATGTGGCCCAGCGCCAGCACGCCGAGTGCGCCGCCGACGCCGCCCAGCGCCGCGGCGATCACGTAGTTCCAGGCGACGATGTCGGCGACCGAGGTGCCGAGGTATTCCACCCGCAGCTCGTTGTCGCGCACGCCCAGCGACAGCAGGCCGCGCTGCGAATCGCAGTAGATGCGCACGAGGCCGGTGAGCAGGCAGACGATGCCGGCCGTCACGGCCCAGAGCAGGTAATGCGCGGTGGCATCGGGCGCCTTCCAGCCGAACAGCGTCGGGCGCGACACGTTGAAGCCGTCCGAGCCGCCCAGCGTCTCGGTCTTCATGAGCAATCCGTACAGCACCATCGACAGGGCCAGCGTGAGCATGGCGAAGAAGATGCCGCGGTAGCGCGCGAGCAGCGGCGCGAAGGGCGCGGCAACGAGGCAGCCGGCTGCGCCGCCCAGCAGGCTGAGCAGCAGGATGTCCGTCACTCCCGCCTTGTTGAACAGCAAGGCCGCCGCGTAGCCGCCGGCGGCGAACACGAGGCCCTGCCCGAACGGCACGACGCCGCTGCGCATCATCACCACGATGCCCAGCGACACCAGCCCATTGGCCAGTGCCAGGGTCGCGAGCGAGGTGAGCCAGCGCGGCGTGATCCATCCGGCCACGAGCAGCAGCACGAAGCCGCCGGCCGTGGCCAGCAGCGTGCGGTGGAGGGCATTGGCAGGCAAGGCGGTCCTTCAGATCTTGCGGGCCTGCACCCGCTGGAACACGCCTTCGGGACGGAACACCAGGATGATGGCCATGACGATGTAGATGCTGAACAGCTCCGCGGCCGGCCACAGGTGCACCGAGGCCGCGCGGGCGAGCCCGACCACGATGGCGCCGAGCGCCGCGCCCTCGATGCTGCCGAGCCCGCCGATGATCACGACCGCGAAACTGACGATGATCACGCCGACCGACAACCCCGGCTGCACCGAGATCATGGGCGCGGTGAGCGCGCCGCCCAGCGCCGCGAGGAACACGCCGGCGACGAAGGCGTACGTGTACACGCGCGAGACGTTGACGCCCATGCTCGCGGCGATCTCGGCGTTGTGGATCACGGCCGTGACGATCTTGCCCTGGCGCGTGCGATTGAGCACCCACCAGCTCAAGCCGCCGGCCAGCAGCGCCACGAACACCAGCATGAGGTCGTAGCCGGCGTAGTTGATCGGGCCGACCTGCAGGTTGCCGAAGGCCTGGTAGGTGTCGGAGGCGTAGTAGGGATTCACGCCCCACAGCAGCTTGGTCACGTCTTCGAGGATCAGGAACAGCGCGTAGGTGACCAGCACCAGCAGCACCTCGTCGCGCTGGTAGAACATGCGCAGCAGCCCCCGCTCCGTGAGCGGTGCCAGCACCGCCGCGACGCCCGCCGCCGCCAGCACCAGCGCGACGACGCTCAGCGCCGGCGAGAACTTCAGCGAGATCAGCCAGGCGACCAGGCTCGCGCCCGCGTAGGCGCCCACGGCGTAGAAGCTGCCGTGCGCGATGTTCAGGATCTTGAGGACGCCGAACACCAGCGTGAGGCCCAGCGCGACGATGAACAGCCACGCCGCGTAGGTGAGCCCGTCGAACAGGATCGTGAGAACCAGCGACAAGTGAGCTCCGCCCTACGCGTCGGGATGCAAGGCCTGGCCGGCGACGGGGCCGGCCGCCTTCAGCACTTCGCGCCCGGCATGCCGGCCTTCAGCCAGTCCTCGCTCTTCATGTTCGCGGGCGGATTGACGCACTCGGCGGGAAAGCGCTGGATGTCCTCGAGCAGCACCATCTTCTTGCCCGCGTCCCAGCGGGTGCGGCCGATGGCGGTCTCCTGGATCGCCTGGTGCCCATCGCCCAGCGCCATGCGGATGGGGCCCGCGGGCGATTCCCAGGTGCTGCCCGTCAGCGCGGCGGCCAACTGCTCCGCCGTCGGCTTCTTGCCGCCATTGGCCGCCATCGCCTTTTCAGCCGCGAGCTTCAGGCCCAGCATCGCCTGCACCATGCGGTAGGGCGCCTGCACCGGATAGACGTTGTAGGCCTTGGAGTAGAGGTCCCACCACCAGTCGTTCAGCGCCGACTTCGGGGACATGAGCCCATAGGCGCCGCGGGCGCCGAGGATCGCGCCGTTGGGCATCTTCTCGCCCAGGCTCGGGAGCACGTGGTCGGCTGCCGAGAACACAGGGGTCTGCTTGGCGAACACGCCGCGCGCGCCCGCCTGGAGGATGAAGGCCTGCAGGTCGCCTCCCCAGAGGCTGGAGTGCAGGATGTCCGCCGGCTTGGACTGCAGCGCGGAGACCTCGGTGCCGTACTGGCCGGCGCCGAACTTGGGCAGCAGGTCGGCATCGACCTTGGCGTCCTTGTAGAGGTTCGCCATCGCCAGGGTGAAGTCCTTCTTGCTGTCCTGTCCCCAGGCGTAGTCCTGGTTGATCATGTTGTAGCGCTCGACCTTCACGTTGCGCGACTTCAGGTAGCGCGCGAGCGCCACGTTGTCCATGGTGGCGTGGGCGGCGGTGCGGAACACGTAGCTGTACTTGCCGTCCTCGAAGATGCGCGGGGTTCCGCAGTCGTAGAGGATCAGGAACTTCTTCATTTCCTCGGCGACCGGCGCCACCGCAAGGCAGTCGCCCGAGCCGACATAGCCGACCACCGCATCCACCTTCTCGCGCTCGTACAGGTTGCGCAGTTCCTGCACCTGCTTGGTGGCGCCGCCGTTCTCGTCGACGTAGACCGCCTCGATCTTCATGCCACCGAAGCCGACCTTGTTGTACGGAGCGGGCGCGGCGCCCTTGTTGAAGGCATCGACCAGCACCTTGGCCCCGTTGACCGCGGGCACGCCGAAGCTCTCGGCCGCCTGGCCGGACAGGAAGCTCACGATGCCGATCTTGAAGGTCTCCTGCGCCAGGGCCGGTGCGCACGCGACCGTCACTGCGGCGGCGGCGCAGGCCGTGCGCCAGCAACGCGGGACGAGGCCAGAGCGGGATGGGGTGGTCATGCGGAGATCTCCTGGTTGGACGCGATGCGGATGCGACGAAGCAGGTTGTCGCACCCGGGTCCGGGACCAGGACTCGGTACTTACCCGAGGGATGTCGTCAGGGCGTCAGCGCGGCCGGCGCGGTATTGGAGCGCGACAGCATGAACACGGCGCGGCGGCTGTCCGCCGGCGCGCTGGCAAGCAGCATCTCCAGCCGTCCGATCAGCTGCGAGGGATCGTTGCCGTCCATGGGGATCAGCGCCTGCGCCACGCGCACGTGGGCGGACCACTCCAGCGGCCGGCCCTTGAACGGCATCAGGCAGCGCGCCACGATGCGCGGCCCGGCCTCGGCGACTTCGTCGGCATGCAAGGGTCCTTCCAGCAGGATGCCGAAGCGGTGCTCCGACAGGCGCGCGACGGTGTCGATCTCGCGCGCCACCGACAGCAGGCGGCCCGCGACGCGCAGCGTGAGTTCGCGTGCCGAGTCGGAGTCGAACTGGCGCCGGATCTGGTCGATGTTGCCGACGTCCACCAGCAGCATGGCGCTGCGGAACTTCAGGCGTTGCGAACGGGCGATCAACCGCACCAGCCGTTCGTGGAACACCGCGGCGTTGATCAGGCCGGTGGCCGGGTCGATGCGGTCCAGGCCCTGGATCCGTCGCACGTGCTCGCGCCGGTGCTGGCTGCGCATGGCCAGCACGATCAGCAGGATGGGCAGTTCCGCCGCGATGGCGAACTGCATGCCATGCGTGGTCCAGGTGCTGATGGGGATCAGGCCGGCGGCCCGCGCGATGGGGAACAGGGCGCCGATGGCCACCGGCGAGGAGCCCACGAGCAGCCAGGGCGCGTAGCGGTCGCCGCGCAGCGTCGCCCAGATCACCACGCCCAGGCCGGCGGCCGTGGCCGCGAGGAAGTAGATGATGATCAGCTGCAGCCGCTCCATCACGTTCGGCGTGAGCATCAGGTAGATCGCCAGCGGCACGGACACGAACGCGCCCACCACCAGGATCCGGTAGAACATGCGCGATCGTTCCCGCAGCGACACCACCTCGGCGAAGAACAGCTGCAGCGACGCGATGGCGAACAGCGGCATCACCTGCGGTGCCATGTTGTTCCACCACGGCACGTCGCCCCACAGGTGCAAGCCGGCGAGGCCCGTGATGGTCGCCTGGGTCAGCGCCATCAGGACGGCGGAAATCGAATAGAGGACGTAGCCCTGGTCCTGCAGGGTGACCGCGCCGGTCACCGACAGCATCACCGCCAGCACCACGAGCCCGAAGTAGATGCCCAGTGCGAGCGAGATGCCCTGTTCGGTGCGGCCCATGTAGCTGTCGCTCACGAACTGCAGGGGTGCGCCGAAGATCGTTCCGTTCTGGATGCGCAGCAGGTGAACGCGGGGTTCCTGCGGCGACACCGACACCGGCATGATCGGGTGGCGGTGGGGCAGGGGCCAGTCGCTGATCGCGATGGTGTCGCCGGCGGAACGCTCGGTCCATTCACCGGCGGCGTTCTGCACGAACAGCGTGACCCGGTCCACGCCAGGGTAGGGCACCTCCAGGTACCAGCGCTCCGCCGTGGGCGCGGGAGGTGCCGTGAACCGGATCCAGAGCGCCTGGCCCTTGTCGAGCTTGTAGATTTCGTTGTCGCTGGTGGGGTGCCAGCGGATGCCGCCGTCGCGTGCCACGTCCTTCACGCTGGCCTTGCCGCTGTCGTCGACCCAGGCATCGCCCCCGTCGTGCAGCATCACGGGCTGCCGGCCGGTGTCGAAACGGAGCACCTCGCGCGCGGCGGCTTCCCCGGCAAGCACGAGCGTCGCCAGGGAAAGCACCGCGGCTGCGATCCAGCGCATCCGTGCGAACCAGGCCATCCGGCGTTCTCCTTGACTGCCAATCCTGTTGCACATTCTTACGGGTTCGGCCCCGCCCGACAATAGGGACATGAAAATGATCCGATTGCGGGAAGGCCGGGAGCGCTCACTGTTGCGTCGGCACCCATGGGTGTTCGATTCGGCGGTGGCCAGAGGGGGGGCGGACGCCGGGGAGACGGTGCGGGTGGAGGCCCATGACGGCCGTTTCCTGGCCTGGGCCGCCTTCAGCCCGGCCTCCAAGATCCGGGCGCGCGCGTGGGGCTTCGACGAGGACCAGCGCATCGATGCGGCCTTCTTAGGCAACCGGCTAGCACAGGCCGTGGCCCTACGCGGGCGTCTTAAGGTTCCCAGCGAGGGCGCGCGGCTGGTCCACGGCGAGTCCGACGGGCTGCCCGGCTTCGTGGTCGACCGCTACGGCGACACGCTGGTCGCGCAGTTCCTGTCCGCCGGAGCCGAACGCTGGAAGAAAGTCCTGGCCGATTCCCTGCTGTCTGTGACCGGCCTGCAACGGCTTTATGAACGATCGGACGCCAGCTCGCGAGGGCTCGAGGGTTTGCCCGAAGCAACCGGCTGGCTGCGGGGCGAGGGTCCGACCGAGCTCACCATCGCCGAGCACGGCTGGAGGTTCGGCCTGGACATCGCCGGCGGCCACAAGACCGGCTTCTACCTGGACCAACGGGACAGCCGCGCGCGCTTTGCCGAGTGGGTCCGTCGGCTGGGTGCGCAGCGCGTGCTCAACTGCTACTGCTACACCGGCGGCTTCAGCGTGGCGGCCTTGGCGGGTGGGGCCACGGAGCTGTGCTCCATCGATTCGTCCGCTCCGGCCCTGGAACGCGCCCGTGCGAACGTGGCGCTCAACGGCTTCGACGCCGGCCGCGCCGAATTCCTCGATGCGGACGTGAATGCCAGCCTGCGCCGCTTCGGCGAATCGGGCCGCAGCTTCGACGCGATCGTGCTGGATCCGCCCAAGCTGGCGCCGACCGTTGCGCATGCGGAAAAGGCGGCTCGCGCGTACAAGGACATCAACCGGCTCGCGCTCAAGTTGCTGGCGCCTGGCGGCGTGCTCTTCACCTTCTCGTGCTCCGGTGGCATCTCGGCAGACCTGTTCCACAAGATCGTGGCCTCCGCGGGCACCGATGCGGGCGTCGACGGGTACATCGCCGATCGTCTCGGCGCGGCGCCCGACCATTCGATGACGCTGGCGTTTCCGGAGGGCGAATACCTCAAGGGCCTGGTGGTGATCCGCAAGGCTTGAGGCGTGCACCGCACGCCCCATGTTTCCTTCTTAAACTATCCGGTTCCCCAGGAGTTTTCATGAGCCTCATCCCCGCCACCATCCTCACCGGCTTCCTCGGTTCCGGCAAGACGACCCTGCTCAAGCGCGTGCTGAGCGAAGCCCATGGCCAGAAGATCGCCGTGATCGAGAACGAGTTCGGCGAGGAGAACATCGACAACGACATCCTGGTGAGCGACACGAAGGAGCAAATCGTCCAGATGAGCAACGGCTGCATCTGCTGCACGATCCGCGAGGACCTGCGCGAGGCGCTGCAGCTGCTCGCCGCCAAGAAGCGCAAGGGCTTGCTGGATTTCGACCGCGTGGTGATCGAGACCACCGGCCTGGCCGACCCCGGCCCGGTGGCGCAGACCTTCTTCATGGACGACGAGATCGCCGAAAGCTACCTGCTGGACTCGATCCTGACCCTGGTGGATGCCAAGCATGCGGACTGGCAGCTGGACGACCGCCAGGAAGCGCGCCGGCAGGTGGGCTTTGCCGACCAGATCTTCATCAGCAAGACCGACCTGGTCGGCAAGGATGAGGTGGATGCCCTGGCCCACCGCCTCAAGCACATGAACCCGCGCGCGCCGCAGCAGGCGGTGCACTTCGGGGACGTGCCGATCAAGGACGTCTTCGACCTGCGGGGCTTCAACCTCAACGCCAAGCTCGACATCGACCCGGACTTCCTGAAGGAGGACGAGGACGAGCACGGCCACGCCCATGGCGACCACCACGACCATGACCATGAGCACGGCGAGCACTGCGACCATCCCCACCACCATGCCCACGACGACGACGTCAAGAGCTTCGTGTTCCGGTCGGACCGCGCGTTCGACCCGATGAAGCTGGAGGATTTCCTGGGGGCGATCGTCAACATCTACGGGCCGCGCATGCTGCGCTACAAGGGGGTGCTGCACATGAAGGGCACCGAGCGCAAGGTGATCTTCCAGGGCGTGCACCAGCTGATGGGAAGCGACCTGGGCCCCCAGTGGGCGGAGGGCGAACCGCGCACCAACAAGATGGTCTTCATCGGCATCGACCTTCCCAAGGACATCCTTTTGCAGGGGCTCGAGCAGTGCCTTGTCTGACGCGGCGCCGCGGCGTGGTCTGAGCCGTCCCGCCGAGAGAGGCGCGTTACGCTGGCGCCCTTTGCAAACCCGCGCCATGTTTGTCTCGCTTCCGCAACTCACGGAATCTCCCCCGCGCAGGGTGGAGGGCGAGCGCGCCAACGAAAAGGAGGTCCACGGCCGTGCAGAGCCCTTAACTCAGGGTATAAATCGCGGTCATGACGGCGCCCCACCAACAACGACAGGCAGGAATGCAGGCACGGATCTGCATGCCGCCAGCGCCGACAACGCGAGGAGACGGGAAGTGAAGGCTCAGCCCAAGGTCGCTGCCAAAACGAAGAAACCTGCGGCCAAAGCCAAGGTCACGGCCAAGTCTTCCAAGCCGGTCAAGGCGGCGAAACCGGCCGCCAAGGTGCCGGCGAAGAAGGCGCCGGCCAAGTCGGCCGCCAAGCCCGTCGCGAAAAAAACAAGCAAGCCGGTGAAGCCGGCCAGCCGGCCGGCCGCAAAAGCGGCAGCCAAGGCCCCGGCGAAGGCGCCGGCCAAGTCCGCAGTCAAGGCAGCTCCCAAGGCCGCCAAGACCACCGCGGGCAAGGTCGTCGGCGCCGTGGCCAAGGCCGTGGTGTCCGGCGCCAAGGCGGTCGTTGCCGCCGCCAAGAAAATTCCTGCCAAGGCGAGCCCGGCCCCCACGAAGGCCGCCCCCGCCAAGGCATCCCCTCCACCCGCGGCACCCGCACCCATGCGGCCGGCCCCTGGGAGTGCGCAGTCCCCGAAGCAGGCTCAGCCCGCTCCCCGGTTCGCGCAATCCCCGGTCGCCCCGGCCCCCGGCGCATTCGGGTCCGCAAAGGCAACCTACACCCCCATGGCAACCCAATCCGTACTGACGCCCCCGCCCGTTGTGGCCATCAAGAAGGACCCGAAGCTCGCGAACAACTGGAAGACGAAGTCCGCCGAGGAACTGTCGGACGCCGAAGTCCTGGCGATGGCGGATTCGGAGTACATGAACGAGAAGCAGATGGCGTTCTTCCGCCTGAAGCTGCTGCAGCTGAAACAGGAAATCCTCAACAGCGCCGGCGAGACGACCGAGCACCTGCGAGAGGACACCGTGATCGTTCCCGATCCCGCGGACCGCGCGACGATCGAGGAGGAGCACGCCCTGGAACTGCGCACCCGCGACCGCGAGCGCAAGCTGCTGAAAAAGATCGAACAGTCGATCGCCCGCATCGATGCGGGTGACTACGGTTATTGCGACGAGACCGGCGAGCCCATCGGCGTCGGTCGCCTGCTCGCCCGTCCCACCGCGACGCTGTCGCTCGAGGCGCAGCAGCGCCGGGAGCTCAAGCAGAAGATGTTCGGCGACTGAACCCGGTCCGCGTCGCGCCCGCAGTACTTCTGCCATCCATGAGCCAGAAAGACGATTCCGCACCCGGTGGCCTGCTGTCGCGGGTGGTGCGGTTCGTGCGCAATCCCAGCAGCGGATTCAGCGAGAACGAAGGCGGCGACGCCGACCGCGAGAGCTCGTACTCCAAGCAGATGCTCAAGGAGATGATCGAGCGCAAGCGGCGCAACGATTTCGTCCGCAAGCGCGAGTTCGACATGCTGCGCAAGATGCGCCGCAGCGAGGTGCTCGCCGGCCAGGACCCGGGACTGCGGCCGTCCTTCTTCCAGAGCTCGATGCCGTCCAAGCCGGACGACCGCGCGACGACGCTCAAGAAGATCGACGAGATCGAAGCGCAGATGTCCATGCAGTGGTGGAAGACCAAGCATGGCGGGCAGTCGCAGCAGCCTGGAAGCAGCAGCTTCCCGGTGTCCGCCCACGTCACGCCGGAAGCCATGCGCGGCAACGGCCTGCCGCCCGGCGCCAGCAGCTACTCGCGCACGGCCGCAGGTGGCCTCACGGCACATGAAGCCACCGCGCCGTCCCCGCCCACCTTGGGCGACGCGCCGCAGGAAGCGTCCACGCAGGCGCTCGGCCTGGTGCCACCGCACGCGCCCTCGGTGCACGACGGCGCACGCATCCCTTCTTCGTTCGCCTCCGAAGTCCCGTCCAGCCTGGCCGAAAGTGCATCCGCAGGAACGCCGAGCGTGCCCAGCGGGCCGAGCAGCTTCTCGCAGTCCAAGCAGTTCGCGATCCAGGTCGAGGAGTTCGTGCACGACCCCGAACTCGAGGAGGCCTCCATCCGCTTTGCCAACGGCGACGATGAAGGCGCCGAGGCCGGCCTGATGGAAGTGCTCGCGCCGAACGGTTCGCGCGTGAACCACGACGAGACCTGGCTCACTCTGTTCGACCTGTACCGTGCCGCCGGCAAGCAGGACCGCTTCGAGAGCGCCGCCATCGATTTCGCCGGCCGCTTCGGCCGGTCGGCGCCGCAGTGGTTCTCCATGCCCGAGATCGTGAGCCGCATGAGCCAGCCCGCCCCCAGCGCTGCGCCCGGGCAGAACGCGGCCGACTGGAACTGCCCCGCCGTCTTCGGCACGCAGACGGCCGCGGCGCTGAACGCCGCGCTGGGCAAGGCCACGCAGCCGTACAAGCTGAACTGGACCAAGCTGACCTCGGTCGTCGAGGGCGCCGTGGAGCCGCTGACCAAGCTGTTCACCCAGTGGGCCGGGCAGAACGTCCAGCTGCGCTTCATCGGCGCGGACGCGCTGGAGAAGGTCCTGCGCGACGCCACGCCCTCCAGCGACCGCGGCGTCAATCCGGCCTGGTGGAAGCTGCGCATGGAAGTGCTGCGCGTGATGCACCGGCCCGACGAATTCGAGCTCGCCGCACTGGACTACTGCGTCACTTACGAGGTGTCCCCGCCGTCCTGGGACAGCGCCCGATGCGACTACAAGGCGCTGCAGCCCGATGGCAGCGTCGCCACCCGCAACACCATCGTCGGCGAGGCGTTCCGGGATTCCGTCGTGTCGAGCATGATGACCTACGGCGACTCGCAGATGCCGGCGATGAGCTCGCAGCTCTCCAGCGTCGCGACCGTGGAACTGTCCGGGCAGATCCTCGGCGACGGCAAGGAAGCGATCGAACTGCTCGACGCCAGGCTGGCCGACGCGGACATCATGATCATCTCGTGCGCGCGGCTGATCCGCATCGACTTCACCGCGGCCGGCACCGTGCTCAACTGGGTGACGGCGCGCGAGGCCGAGGGACGGCAGCTGCAGTTCTCCGACGTGCACCGCCTGGTGGCGGCGTTCTTCAACGTCATCGGCATCAGCGAGCACGCGCGGATTACCATCCGCAACGAGTAGCGCCCGACCCGGTTCTTGCATTCGGGGGCGCTCACCCCAAGCTGCAAGGACATATGGAACAGTTTCACGGCACGACCATCGTCAGCGTCCGGCGCCAGGGCGCCGATGGCCGCTGGCAAGTCGCCATTGGCGGCGACGGCCAGGTCACCCTGGGCAACATCGTCGTCAAGGGCACGGCGCGCAAGGTGCGCAAGCTTTACCACGACAAGGTGCTGGCGGGATTCGCCGGCGCCACGGCGGACGCCTTCACGCTGTTCGAGCGCTTCGAGGGCAAGCTGGAAAAGCACCAGGGCCACCTGGTTCGCGCCGCCATCGAGCTCACCAAGGACTGGCGCACCGACCGCGTGCTGCGCCGGCTGGAGGCGATGCTCGCGGTGGCCGATCGCGAATCGTCTCTGATCATCACCGGCAATGGCGACGTGCTGGAGCCGGAGCAGGGCATCGTCGCCATCGGTTCCGGCGGCGGGTTCGCCCAGGCCGCGGCGAAGGCGCTGCTGGACTCCACCGAGCTCGGTGCCCGCGACATCGTCAAGAAGTCGCTGGAGATCGCCGGCGAGATCTGCATCTACACCAACATGAACCACACGATCGAGGTGCTGGAATGAAGCGCGCCGCACGGCCACCCGAAGGGGCGGCGGAGCAGGTCGCCAGGCGACCTGTCCAGGGGGAGGACGCATGAGTTCCATGACGCCGCAGGAGATCGTCTCCGAGCTCGATCGGCATATCGTTGGGCAGAAGGACGCCAAGCGCGCGGTCGCCATCGCGCTGCGCAACCGCTGGCGCCGGCAGCAGGTCGAGGAAAAGCTGCGCCAGGAGATCACGCCCAAGAACATCCTGATGATCGGCCCCACCGGCGTGGGCAAGACCGAGATCGCACGGCGCCTGGCCAAGCTGGCGGACGCGCCCTTCATCAAGGTGGAAGCGACCAAGTTCACCGAGGTGGGCTACGTCGGCAAGGACGTCGATTCCATCGTGCGCGACCTGGCCGAGATGGCGGTCAAGCAGACCCGCACCTCGGAAATGAAGAAGGTGCGTGCGCGCGCGCAGGACGCGGCCGAGGATCGCATCCTCGACGTGCTGATTCCGCCGGCGCGCGGCGAGGAGGCGGGCGACAGCACGGCGCGCCAGGTGTTCCGCAAGAAGCTGCGCCAGGGCGAGCTCGATGACAAGGACATCGAGATCGAGGTCGCCGAGCAGAAGCCGCAGCTCGAGGTGATGGGTCCGCCCGGCATGGAGGACATGACGGAGCAGCTCAAGGGACTGTTCTCGCAGTTCGGCGGCGCGCGGCGCAAGTCGCGCAAGCTGAAGATCGCCGAGGCCTTGAAGCTCCTCATCGACGAAGAGGCGGCGGGACTGGTCAACGAGGACGAGATCAAGGCCGTCGCGATCCAGAGCGCGGAGCAGAACGGCATCGTCTTCATCGACGAGATCGACAAGGTGACGTCGCGCAGCGAAGGCTCCGGTGCCGAGGTCTCGCGCCAGGGCGTGCAGCGCGACCTGCTGCCGCTGGTGGAAGGCACCACGGTGTCCACCAAGTACGGGCCGATCCGGACCGACCACATCCTGTTCATCGCCAGCGGCGCGTTCCATCTCTCCAAGCCGAGCGACCTCATTCCCGAACTGCAGGGACGCTTTCCCATCCGCGTGGAGTTGTCCTCGCTGTCGGTGCAGGACTTCGAGGCGATTCTGACCAGCACCCATGCGTCGCTGGTCAAGCAGTACCAGGCGCTGCTGGCGACCGAGAAGGTGGAATTGAAGTTCACCCCCGAGGGCATCACCCGGCTGGCGCAGATCGCCTGCGACGTGAATGAGCGCACCGAGAACATCGGCGCGCGGCGGCTCTCCACCGTGATGGAGCGGCTGCTCGACGAGGTGAGCTTCGACGCGGCCCGGCTCGAAGGCCAGTCCGTGACGGTGGATGCCCCCTACGTCGACGCCAGGCTGAAAGAACTCAGCCGCGACGAGGACCTTTCGCGCTACATCCTCTGATGCCGCTCACGCAACACATGCAGAGCACCACGTAAGTGCTTGCTTTAGAACGATTTTCGGAGGCCGCGCGCCTCCGAAAACGCTTCTAAGTGCTTGATTTCATTGCGAAAAAGTAGGCGCGCCCATTGCGCCTCAGCGTTTTCCTGCTACAGTGCAAAAAAGTGCAATGAAGTGGTGGAGAGTGGGATAACTCTCCATACTCAGCGCATCCACCGTAGTGAGGGCTGACCAAAGTGTTCCAGGGCGCGTCGTCGCTGAGTCTCGATGCCAAGGGGCGGCTCTCCATGCCGACCCGGCATCGCGACGCCCTGGGCGTCAACGGCGGCAGCCAGCTGACGATCACCAAGCACCCGCACGGCTGCCTCATGATTTTTCCGCGGCCCGAGTGGGAAAAATTTCGTGAACGCATCGCCCAGCTCCCCATGTCGGCGCAGTGGTGGAAGAGAATCTTCCTGGGCAACGCCATGGACGTGGAGCTGGATGGAACCGGCCGCATCCTGGTGTCGCCGGAGTTGCGAGCCGCGGCGGGCATCGAGAAGGAAACGATGCTGCTGGGCATGGGCAACCACTTTGAACTTTGGGACAAGGCGACTTACGAGGCCAAGGAGGCCGAGGCAATGCGTGGCGAGATGCCCGAGGCCTTCCAGGACTTTTCATTCTGAAGGCAAGTGGTGGCAGGCACATGGCAACACACCACCGTCTTGTTGAACGAAGCAGTCGACGCCCTCGTTACCAAGCCGGATGGAACCTACATCGACGCGACCTTCGGCCGCGGCGGGCACTCGCGCCTGATCCTGTCGCAGCTGGACGCGCGGGGCCGCCTCGTCGCCTTCGACAAGGACCCGGAAGCCGTGGCGGTGGGCAACGCGATCGAGGATCCGCGTTTCGAAATCCGCCACCAGGGCTTCGCCGCGCTCTCCGAGCTGGAAGCGGCGAGCGTGACCGGAATCCTGATGGACCTGGGCGTCAGCTCGCCGCAGATCGACAACCCCGCACGGGGCTTCTCGTTTCGTTCCGATGGACCGCTCGACATGCGGATGGACCCCACGCGCGGCCAGAGCGCCGCGGAGTGGCTCGCCACCGCACCGGTGGAACAGATGGCGGAGGTGATCCGTGACTATGGTGAAGAACGGTTTGCTGTTCAGATTGCAAAGGCGGTTGCAGCTCGGCGACAGGAACGGGGCCCTCTTGCAAGCACCGCCGAACTGGCCCAGCTCGTGGCTGGTGCGGTCAAAACCCGCGAGCCGGGCCAGGACCCTGCTACGCGCACATTTCAGGCTCTTCGGATTTTCGTCAACGCCGAGCTTGAAGAGCTGCAACAGGCGCTGACGGCGAGCCTCAACGTGTTGCAAGCGCACGGCCGGCTGGTGGTGATCAGCTTCCATTCGCTGGAAGACCGGATCGTCAAGCAGTTCATCGCGAAGCACTCGCGCGATGAAGTGGACCGGCGCGCGCCGTTCGCCGCGCCCAAGCCGATGAAGCTGAAGGCGATCGAACGCGTCAAGCCGACGGCCGAAGAGGTCGCGGCCAATCCGCGTTCGCGCAGCGCCATCATGCGCGTGGCCGAGAGGACGCCGGTGTGATGATCCGCCTCAACCTCGTCCTGCTGGTGGCCGTGATGGCCAGCGCGCTGTTCCTGGTGCGCGTGCAGTACGACTCGCGCCGCCTCTACACCGAGATCGAGCGGGCGCAGAACGACTTCCGCAAGCTCGAGATCGAGAACGAGCGGCTGCAGGTGGAGAAGCGCGCGCAGGCCACGCCCGGTCGGGTGGATCGCATCGCGCGCGAGCAGCTTCATATGCGCCCCGCGACGCCGGCGATCACGCAATATGTGACGCTCAAGGGCATCGCCGCGCGGCCGGAGGCATCGCAATGAGCGGGCGGGTCGTCGCTTATTCCTCCAGCCCGCTGCTGGCGAGCCGCACGCCCGTGTGGCGCAGCAAGTTCATCGTGGCCGGCCTGGCCCTCGCGTTCCTGGGTCTCGCGGGCCGCGCCGCCTGGGTGCAGGTGTTCGGCAACGACTTCTACCTGCGCCAGGGCGAGGTGCGCTTCGCCCGCACGCTGGAACTGCCGGCCAACCGCGGCCGCATCTTCGACCGCAACGGCCTGCTGCTGGCCACCAGCGTCCCCGTGCCCAGCATCTGGGCCATCCCCGAGGACGTGGAACGCGACAAGGTCAAGCTCGCCCAGCTGGCCAAGCTGCTGCAGATGCCACTGGCCGAGCTGATGGCCAAGCTGGAGGAGGACAAGAGTTTCGTCTGGCTCAAGCGCCAGGTGGACGATGGGGTCGCGCGCCAGATCACGACGCTGGACATCAAGGGTGTGTACCAGCGCAAGGAATACCGCCGCCAGTACCCGGAAGGCGAGGCCGCGGCGCACATCGTGGGCTTCACCAACGTCGAGGACCACGGCCAGGAGGGCGTCGAGCTCGCGTTCAACAAGGACCTGGCGGGCCGCGCCGGCTCGCGCCGCGTCATCAAGGACCGCCTGGGCCGCATCGTCGAGGACGTGGGCGAGCAGGTGCCGCCGGTGGCCGGCAAGGACCTGCAGCTGTCCATCGACAGCAAGGTGCAGTTCTTCGCCTACCAGAAGCTCAAGGACGCCGTGCTGGAGAACAAGGCCAAGGCGGGCAGCGTCGTGGTGCTGGACGTGCAGACCGGCGAGGTGCTGGCGCTGGCCAACTACCCGAGCTACGCGCCCGGCAACCGGCAGAACCTCACCGGAGCGCAGCTGCGCAACCGCGCGCTCACCGACAGTTTCGAGCCGGGCTCCACCATGAAGCCCTTCGTGGTGTCGGTGGCGCTGGAGAAGGGGCTCGTGAAGCCCACGTCGCCGATCCAGACCGCGCCCGGGCGCATCACGATCGGCGGTTCCACCATCAGCGACGCCCACCCGCACGGCCTGCTGACCGTCAACGAGGTGATCCAGAAGTCCAGCAACGTGGGCACCGTCAAGATGGCCATGCAGCTGCAGCCGCGCGAGATGTGGGACATGTTCAGCGCCGTCGGCCTGGGCCAGCGCCCGCAGCTTCCCTTCCCCGGCGCGGTGAGCGGCAAGCTGCGCGCCTACAAGACCTGGCGCCCGATCGAGCAGGCGACGATGAGCTATGGCTACGGCCTGTCGGTCAGCCTGTTCCAGCTGGCGCGCGCCTACACCGTGTTCGCGCGCGACGGCGAGCTGGCGCCGGTCACGCTGCTGAAGGCGCAGGGCCCCGCCGCCGGCGTGCGCGTGCTGCAGCCGGAGACGGCGCAGGCGGTGCGCCACATGCTGCACCTGGTGACCCAGAACGGCGGCACCGCGCCCAAGGCGCAGACCATGGGCTACTCGGTGGGCGGCAAGACCGGCACGGCGCACAAGCAGGAAGGCAAGGGTTACGCGGATCGCAAGTACCGCGGCTTCTTCGTGGGCGTGGCTCCCGTGGAAACGCCGCGCATCGTGGTGGCCGTGATGATCGACGAACCGAGCGGCGGGCGTTACTTCGGCGGCGACGTCGCCGCTCCGGTGTTCAGCGCCACCGTGCAGCAGACGCTGCGCATGCTGGGCGTGCAGCCCGACATGAACGTGAAGCCGCAGATCGTGGTGCAGGCCGTGGAGGAGTCCTTCTGATGCGCGTCCTGCGCACGCCCAGGGAAGCGGCCGAGTGGCTGCGCTCGCGCGTGAGCGGCGAGGTGCATTGCGACAGCCGCAAGGTGGGCGCGGGCGACGGCTTCATCGCCTGGCCGGGCGCCGCCACCGACGGGCGCAAGTTCGTGCCCACCGCCCTGCAGCAGGGTGCCAAGGCCTGCCTGGTGGAATTCGCGGGCAGCGAGGCGTACGGCTTCGCCAGCGATGCGGTTGCCGCGTACGAAGGCCTCAAGGCGGCGACCGGCCCCATCGGGTCGATCTACTACGGCGAGCCCAGCAAGGAGATCGACGTGCTGGCCGTCACCGGGACCAACGGCAAGACATCCACCGCCTGGTGGCTGGCGCAGGCCCTGACCCACCTGGACCCGCAACCGGTCCCGTGCGGCATGGTCGGCACGCTGGGCATCGGCCGGCCGCCGCACGTGGAGCACACCGGCCTGACGACGCCCGACCCCGTGCTGATGCAGCGCCACCTGCGCCAGTTCGTGCAACAGGGCGACCGTGCCTGCGCGATCGAGGCGTCTTCCATCGGCATCGTCGAGCGGCGCCTGGACGGCACGCTCATCCGCGTCGCCGCCTTCACCAACTTCACGCAGGACCACCTGGACTACCACGGCAGCATGGAGGCCTACTGGGCCGCCAAGGCCGAACTGTTCCGCTGGCCCGGCCTGCAGGCGGCCGTGGTGAACGTGGACGATCCCAAGGGCGCCGACCTGGAAGCGATGCTGCAGCGGGCCGTGCTGGACCTGTGGACCTGCTCCTGCCGGCGTGACGCGCGCCTGCGGGCGCACGACATCGGCTACACCGACGCTGGCCTGCGCTTCGTGATCGCCGAGGGCAGCGAGCGCCATGAACTGCGCACCAGCCTGATCGGCCAGTACAACGTGGCCAACCTGCTGGGCGTGATCGGCATGATGCGTGCGCTGCACGTGCCGCTGGCCGCCGCGGTGGCCGCCTGCGCCGACCTGCTGCCGGTGCCGGGGCGCATGGAGCGCCTGAACGAGGCGGGCAAGCCGCTGGTGGCCGTCGACTACGCGCACACGCCGGACGCCCTGGAAAAGGGCCTGCAGGCGCTGCGTCCGCTGGCGCAGCAGCGCGGCGGCCGCATCTGGTGCGTGTTCGGCTGCGGCGGCGATCGCGACGCGACCAAGCGTCCGCTGATGGCGGCGGTCGCCGAGCGCAACGCCGACCGCGTGGTGGTCACCAGCGACAACCCGCGCAGCGAACAGCCGCAGGCCATCATCGACCAGATCCTGCTGGGCCTGTCCCATGCGGACGCGGCCGAGGTGCAAGCCGACCGGGCCCGCGCGATCGCGGACACGGTCGCCGCAGCGGCGCCGCAGGACGTGATCCTGATTGCCGGCAAGGGCCACGAGGATGACCAGGAGATTCAGGGCGTCAAGCACCCGTTCTCCGACCAGGCACATGCGCGCAAGGCGCTGGGGGCCCGCAAGTGATGCACATGTTCAACCTGCAGCAGGCCGCCGGCTGGACCGGCGGCAGGCTCGTGGGCGACGGCAATGTGCAGGTCCGGCGCGTGCACTCCGACTCCCGCACGCTGGAAGCCGGGGATCTGTTCGTCGCACTGAAGGGCGAACGCTTCGACGCCAACGACTTCCTTGCCGATGCGTTCGCCAAGGGCGCCGTGGCTGCCATCGCGCAACCGGGCCGGCTGCCCGCCGGCATGCCCGGGATCGAGGTGGACGACAGCCGGCTCGCGCTCGGCACGCTGGCCCAGGCCTGGCGCCGCCGCTACCAGCTGCCGCTGATCGCGGTGACCGGCAGCAACGGCAAGACCACGGTGACGCAGATGATCGCGTCCATCCTGAGGGCATGGCACCCCAGCCACCACCTGGCGACGCAGGGCAACCTGAACAACGACATCGGTCTGCCGCTCACGCTGCTGCGCCTGACCGGCGCGCACCGCGTCGGCGTGATCGAGCTGGGCATGAACCATCCCGGCGAGATCGGCTATCTGGGCCACATCGCGGAGCCGACCGTTGCGCTGGTCAACAACGCGCAGCGGGAGCACCAGGAATTCATGGCCACGGTGGAAGCCGTGGCGCGCGAAAACGGCAGCGTGTTCGACGCGCTGCCCCGACAGGGCGTGGCGGTGTTCCCCGCCGGCGATCCCTACACGATGCTCTGGACAGGGCTGGCCGGCGCGCGGCCCTGCATGACTTTCGGCGACGCGCGCGACAGCGGCGCCGATCTCGTTCTGGCCGGGTCTGAATGGCAAGAGGGACATTGGCAGGTGCGGGCGGAAACGCCTGCCGGGGCCATCACGTTCCGACTCCATATCGCCGGCCGCCACAACGTGCGCAACGCGCTGGCGGCTGCCGCCTGCGCATTGGCCGCGGGCGCCCCGCTGCAGGCCGTCATGCGCGGACTCGAATCGTTCGAGCCGGTGAAAGGCCGCTCGCGCGCGCTCGGCGTGGCGCTGGGTGCCCGCACGCTCACCCTGGTCGACGACACCTACAACGCCAATCCGGACTCCGTGCGCGCGGCGATCGACGTGCTCGCCGAACTGCCGGGGCCGCGGCTGCTGGTGCTGGGAGACATGGGCGAAGTGGGGGACCAGGGTCCGGCCTACCACGCCGAAGTCGGCCACTACGCGCGCGAGCGCGGCATCGAGCAGCTGTTCACGCTCGGCGAGCAGGCCGGAGCCATGAAGGGCCGGCATTTCGCCGACGTCGACGCGCTGAACGCCGCCGTGGTCGAGGCACTGGGGCAGGCCGAAAGCGTGCTGGTCAAGGGATCGCGCTTCATGAAGATGGAACGGGTGGTGGACGCCATCACGGGCCACGCAAGACAAGAACAGTCGAAGAGGGGGTCCGATGCTCGTTAGCCTTGCCGCCTGGATGCAGAGCCATGGCCACGAGTTCGGCTTCATGCGCGTCTTCCAGTACATCACCTTCCGTGCGGTGATGGCGGCGATGACCGCGCTGCTGATCGGCATCCTGGCGGGCCCCTGGGTGATCCGCCGCCTGGCGGCGCTGAAGATCGGGCAGCCCGTGCGCGAGTACGCGATGCAGTCTCACCTGATCAAGAGCGGCACGCCGACCATGGGGGGCGTGCTGATCCTGATCTCCATCACGGTGTCCACGCTGCTCTGGTTCGACTGGACCAACCGCTTCGTCTGGATCGTGATGCTGGTGACGCTGGGCTTCGGCGCGATCGGCTGGGTGGACGACTGGCGCAAGGTGGTCAACAAGGACCCGGAAGGCATGCCTTCGCGCGAGAAGTACTTCTGGCAGTCGCTGATCGGGCTGGTCGCGGCGCTGTACCTGGCCTTCAGCGTCTCGGAGACCACCAACGTGCGCGTGCTGGGCCTGTTCATCGACTGGGTGCGCTCGGGGTTCGACATGAACCTGCCGCCCAAGGCCAACCTGCTGGTGCCCTTCGTCAAGGAGATCAGCTACCCGCTGGGCGTGTTCGGCTTCGTGCTCATGACCTACCTCGTGATCGTCGGTTCGAGCAACGCCGTGAACCTCACCGACGGCCTCGACGGCCTGGCCATCATGCCGGTGGTGATGGTCGGGTCGGCGCTGGGCGTGTTCGCGTACGTGACCGGCAACACGGTGTATGCCCGCTACCTGTTCCTGCCCCACATCCCCGGATCGGGCGAGCTGCTGATCTTCTGCGCGGCGGTCGCCGGGGCGGGCCTGGCCTTCCTGTGGTTCAACGCCCATCCCGCGCAAGTGTTCATGGGCGACGTCGGCGCACTGGCGCTGGGCGGCGCGCTGGGCACCATCGCCGTGATCGTGCGGCAGGAGATCGTGCTGGCCATCATGGGCGGCATCTTCGTGGTCGAGGCGCTGTCGGTGATGGCGCAGGTCGTCTACTTCAAGTACACCAAGAAGCGCTACGGCGAGGGCCGCCGCATCCTGCTGATGGCGCCGCTGCACCATCACTTCGAAAAGACCGGCTGGAAGGAGACGCAGGTCGTGGTCCGCTTCTGGATCATCACGATGCTGCTGTGCCTGATCGGCCTGTCCACCCTGAAGCTGCGGTGATGGAACAGCTGCGCGACCTCCCCGTCCTCGTCCTCGGCTGCGGCGCCTCCGGGCTCGCGATGGCGCGCTGGTGCGCGCTGCACGGGGCGCAGGTGACGGTGGCCGACACGCGCGAGGCGCCACCGCAACTGCCGCAGCTGCAGGAGCAGGTGCCGCAGGCGCGCTTCGTCGCCGGTGCGTTCGACGCGGCGCTGGCCGAGGGCCAGCGGCTGGTGCTGCGCAGCCCGGGACTGTCGCCCGCGCAGGTGGCGCCGGTGGCACAGGCTGCGCGCGCCGTTGGCGTCCCCGTGCGGGGCGAGCTGGAACTGTTTGCCGACGCACTCGCCGCCATGCGCCGGTCGGACGGCTACCACCCCGCCGTGCTGGCCGTGACCGGCACCAACGGCAAGACCACCGTGACCGCGCTGACCGGCCAGCTGGTGGAGCGCAGCGGCAAGACCGTGGCGGTCGCGGGCAACATCGGCCCCACGCTGCTGGACACGCTGTCGCAAAAGCGCGAGTCGGGTGCGCTGCCGCAGGTGTGGGTGCTGGAGCTGTCCAGCTTCCAGCTCGATGGGGTGAGCGGTTTCGAACCCACCGCGGCGACCGTGCTCAACCTGACGCAGGACCACCTGGACTGGCACGGCACCATGGAAGCCTACGCCGAAGCCAAGTCCCGCGTGTTCGGCAAGGCCGCCATGATGATCCTCAACCGCGAGGATCCGCTGGTGATGAAGATGCTGCCCGCGCCGGTGCGGTTGAAGGGCGGCAAGTACGAACAGCGCCCCTATCTCACCTTCGGCGGCGACCTTCCCAAGCGCCCCGGCGACTTCGGCCTGGAAGTCGTGGCCGACATGGCGTGGCTGGTGCGCGCGCACGAAGCCGACGAAACGGAAAAGCGGCGCAAGGACGAGGAACCGGAGGTGCACCTGCAGCGCTTCATGCCTGCCGATGCGCTGCGGGTGCGCGGCCGCCACAACGCGATCAACGCCCTGGCCGCGCTGGCGCTGGCCACGGCCGCCGGTTGCCAGCTGGGCCCGATGCTGTATGGCCTGCGTGAGTACCGCGGCGAACCGCACCGCGTGGAGCCGGTCGGCATCGTCAACGAGGTCGAGTACTTCGACGACAGCAAGGGCACCAACGTCGGTGCCACGGTCGCCGCGCTGCAGGGCCTCGGCGCCGAGCGCAAGCTGGTGGTCATCCTGGGCGGGGACGGCAAGGGCCAGGACTTCTCGCCGCTGGCCGCACCGGTGGCACGCTTCGCGCGGGCGGTGGTGCTGATCGGCCGGGACGGCCCGCAGATCCGCGCAGTGCTGGAGTCCACCGGCGTTGCGCTGCTGGATGCCGGTTCGATGGAAGAGGCCGTGACGCTGGCGACGCAGCGCGCCCACGCCGGCGATGCGGTGCTGATGTCGCCGGCCTGCGCCAGCTTCGACATGTTCCGCAACTATCCGCACCGCGCCGAAGTGTTCCGCGCGGCGGTGCAGG
The DNA here is from genome assembly GCF_056400765.1 of Ramlibacter sp. P4_H7. NCBI lineage: Bacteria > Pseudomonadati > Pseudomonadota > Betaproteobacteria > Burkholderiales > Comamonadaceae > Ramlibacter > Ramlibacter sp. P4_H7. The sequence goes on along the minus strand of NZ_JBFUKP010000008.1, from coordinate 86,384 downwards.
CGGTGGCCGACGAGGCCGGCGCGCTCCTGCAGGGAGGCGAGGCTTGAACCTGACCGCCGTCCTCTCCGGCCTGCGCACCCCGTTCAGCCGCGACCATGCCTCCGCCTCGTCGTGGATGCCCGACCGCGCGCGCCAGGACTTCGCCATCCGGACCTTCGACCCCGCCTTGCTGTGGGTGACGGTGGCGCTGCTCGCCTGGGGCCTGGTGATGGTGTATTCCGCGTCCATCGCGATGCCGGACAACCCCAAGTTCGGCCGCTACGCGCACACCTACTTCCTGAACCGCCACGCGCTGTTCCTGGTGCTGTCCTTCGTGGCCGGCCTGCTGGCCTTCCAGGTGCGGGTGGAAACCTGGGAGCGGCTGGCTCCCTGGCTGTTCGTCTTCTCGCTGCTCACGCTGATGGTCGTGCTGATCCCGCACGTGGGCAAGGGCGTCAACGGGGCACGCCGCTGGCTCGCTCTGGGGCCGATCTCCTTCCAGCCGTCCGAGCTCGCCAAGTTCGCGGTGCTGCTCTATGCCGCCAACTACATGGTGCGCAAGATGGAGGTCAAGGAGCGCTTCTTCCGCGCGGTGTTGCCGATGGCGCTGGCCGTCGCGATCGTCGGCATGCTGCTGCTGGCCGAACCCGACATGGGCGCCTTCATGGTGATCGCGGTGATCGCCATGGGCATCCTGTTCCTGGGCGGCGTCAACGCGCGCATGTTCTTCCTGATCGCGGCGGTGATGATCATCGCGTTCATGCTGATGATCGCGATGTCCGAGTGGCGGCGCGAGCGGATCTTCGCGTACATCGACCCCTGGAGCGAGAAGAACGCGCTGGGCAAGGGCTACCAGCTGTCGCACTCGCTGATCGCCATCGGCCGCGGCGAGATCTTCGGCGTTGGCCTGGGCGGCAGCGTGGAGAAGCTGCACTGGCTGCCGGAAGCCCATACCGATTTCCTGCTGGCCGTCATCGGCGAGGAGTTCGGCCTGGTGGGCGTGCTGCTGCTGATCGGCCTGTTCCTGTGGATCACGCGGCGGATCATGCACATCGGCCGGCAGGCGATTGCGCTGGACCGCGTGTTCGCGGGCCTGGTCGCGCAGGGCGTCGGCATCTGGATGGGATTCCAGGCCTTCATCAACATGGGCGTGAACCTGGGCGCGCTGCCGACCAAGGGGCTCACGCTGCCGCTCATGAGCTACGGCGGCTCGGCGGTGCTGATGAACGTGGTGTCGATCGCGGTCGTTCTGCGCATCGACTACGAGAACCGGCTGCTGATGCGGGGAGGCCGGCCATGATCCTCGCGATGAGCACCATGCATTCCTCCCTCCCCCTCGAGGGGGAGGGTCGGGGTGAGGGGGAGCCACATCCGGCCCAGCGGCCAGCGCCAACAGCGACAGCGTTGGTGATGGCCGGCGGCACCGGCGGCCACATCTTCCCCGGCCTGGCGGTTGCCGAAGCCCTGCGCGCGCGCGGCTGGCGCGTGCACTGGCTGGGCGCCCCCGACAGCATGGAGGCACAGCTGGTGCCGTCGCGCGGCTTTCCGCTGGAAACCATCGCTTTCGGCGGCGTGCGCGGCAAAGGGTGGACGACGCTGCTGCTGCTGCCGCTCAAGCTGCTGCGCGCTTTCTGGCAAAGCATCTGCGTGGTACGCCGGGTGCAGCCGGACGTGGTGGTCGGCCTGGGCGGCTACATCACCTTTCCGGGCGGCATGATGAGCGTGCTGCTCGGCCGGCCGCTGGTGCTGCACGAGCAGAACTCGGTCGCCGGCATGGCCAACAAGGTGCTCGCCGGCGTGGCCGATCGCGTCTACAGCGCCTTCCCGCAGGTGATCAGCAAGGGCGAGTGGGTGGGCAACCCGCTGCGCGAAGCCTTCCTGCGGCAACCGGCGCCGGAGCAGCGCTTTGCTGGCCGCAGCGGCCCGCTCAAGCTGCTGGTGGTGGGCGGCAGCCTCGGCGCGAGGGCGCTGAACGAGATCGTTCCCAAGGCGCTGGCGCTCATTCCCGAGGCGGTGCGCCCGCGCGTGCTGCACCAGAGCGGCGCCAAGCAGATCGACGAACTGCGTGCCAACTATGCCGCCGCCGGCGTGCAGGCCGAGCTCACCCCCTTCATCGACGACACCGCCACGGCCTATGCGGATGCCGACCTCGTGGTCTGCCGCGCCGGCGCGAGCACGGTGACCGAACTGGCCGCCGTGGGCGCGCCCGCGCTGTTCGTCCCTTTCCCCTCCGCGGTGGACGACCACCAGACCACCAACGCCAAGTTCCTGGTCGACGCGGGCGCCGGCTGGCTGGTCCAGCAACGCGACCTCTCCCCCCAATTCCTGGCCAACCTGCTGCAGAAGCTCGGTCGGCCTGAACTGCTGCAGCGCGCCGTGGCCGCCAAGCGGCTGGAAAAGACCCAGGCGACCGAACAGATGGTCGCCGCCTGCGAGGCACTCGCACGATGAAACACGCCATCAAGCACATCCACTTCGTGGGCATCGGGGGCGCCGGCATGTCCGGCATCGCCGAAGTCCTGCGCAACCTCGGCTACCTGATTTCCGGTTCCGACATCGCCGACAGCGCCACCCTGCGTCGTCTTTCCGACCTGGGCATCCAGACTTTCGTCGGCCACGCGGCCGCGAACGTGATCGGCGCCGACGCGGTCGTCACGTCGACGGCCGTGCAGCAGGACAACCCCGAGGTCGTGGCCGCGCGCAAGCGCAAGATCCCGATCGTGCCGCGCGCGGTGATGCTGGCGGAGCTGATGCGCCTGAAGCAGGGCATCGCGATCGCGGGCACGCACGGCAAGACCACGACCACCAGCCTGGTGGCCAGCGTGCTGGCCGAGGGCGGACTCGACCCCACCTTCGTGATCGGCGGCAAGCTGAACAGCGCCGGCGCCAACGCCAAGCTCGGTTCGGGCGACTACATCGTGGTGGAGGCCGACGAATCCGACGCGTCCTTCCTGAACCTGTTGCCGGTGATGGCGGTGGTGACGAACATCGACGCCGACCACATGGACACCTATGGCCATGACTTCAACAACCTGAAGAAGGCCTTCCTGGAGTTCCTGCACCGCATGCCCTTCTACGGCACGGCGATCCTGTGCGTCGAGGACGAGGCGGTGCGCTCGATAATCCCGCAGGTGCAGTGCCCGGTGACCACGTACGGCTTCAACGAGGAAGCGCAGGTGCGCGCGGTGAACGTCAAGGCGGTGGGGCCGCAAATGCACTTCACGGTGCAGCGCCGCAACGGCGTCACGCTGCCCGACCTGCACGTCAAGCTGAACCTGGCGGGCATGCACAACGTGCTGAACGCGCTGTCGGCCATCGCGATCGCGGTCGAACTCAACATTCCGGACGGCGCCGTGACGAAAGCCCTGGCGGAATTCCGCGGCGTCGGCCGCCGCTTCCAGAGCTACGGCGAGCTGCCCGTGCCCGCGGCCCAGGGCGGCGGCACCTTCACCGTGATCGAGGACTACGGCCACCACCCCGTGGAAATGAAGGCGACGCTCGCCGCGGCCCGCGGCGCCTTCCCGGGCCAGCGCATCGTCCTGGCCTTCCAGCCGCACCGCTACACCCGCACGCGCGACTGCTTCGAGGACTTCGTGCAGGTGCTGGGCACGGCCGACATGGTGCTGCTGTCCGAGGTGTATTCAGCGGGCGAGGAGCCGATCGTGGCGGCCGACGGCCGCTCCCTAGCGCGCGCGGTGCGCGTGTCCGGCAAGGTGGAACCGCAGTTCGTGGGCGAGATCGGCGACCTGCCGCAAGCCATCCTGGACACCGTGCGCGACGGCGACGTGGTGATGTGCATGGGCGCCGGCTCGATCGGCGGCGTGCCCGCGAAGGTGTTGGAACTGGGAGGCCAGGCATGAGCCAGGCCGCGAATCCCAGGGAATTCGGCAAGGTCGCCGTCCTCATGGGCGGCAAGTCGGCCGAGCGCGAGGTGTCGCTGATGTCCGGTGCCGGCGTGCTGAAGGCGCTGCAGTCCAAGGGCGTCGATGCGCATGCCTTCGACCCGGCCGAACGCGACCTGGTGGAACTCAAGCGCAAGGGCTTCAAGCGCTGCTTCATCGCGCTGCACGGCCGCTTCGGCGAGGACGGCACGGTGCAGGGCGCGCTGGAGCTGCTCGGCATCCCGTACACGGGCTCCGGCGTGATGGCGTCGGCGATCTCCATCGACAAGGTGATGACCAAGCGCGTCTGGATCGCGGAGGGCGTCCCCACGCCGAAGTACACGCTGCTGCACCGGGGCGCCTACGGCCGCGACGACGTGATCAGGATTCCGGACGACCTCGGGCTGCCCCTGATCGTCAAGCCGGCGCGCGAAGGCTCGTCGATCGGCGTCGCCAAGGTGCAGGGCTACTCCGAGATGCAGGCCGCGGTGGATGCCGCGGCCGCCCTGGATGCCGACGTTCTGTGCGAGCAGTTCGTTGCCGGCGACGAGGTGACCTGCCCGGTGCTGGGCACCGGCGAGTCCGCCCGGGCCCTGCCGGTGATTCGCATCGTCGCGCCGGAAGGCAACTACGACTACCAGAACAAGTACTTCACCGACGACACCAAGTACCTGGTGCCCTGTGGCCTGCCCGAAGGCGAGGAAGCGGCGATCCAGGAGATCGTGCTGAAGGCCTACCGCGTGCTGGGCTGCCGCGGCTGGGGCCGCGTCGACGTGATGATCGATGCCGCCAGCCGCAAGCCTTCGCTGCTGGAGATCAACACGTCGCCCGGCATGACGGGGCACTCGCTGGTGCCGATGTCGGCGCGCGCCGCCGGCATCAGCTACGAGGATCTGTGCCTGCAGCTGCTGGCCGATGCCACGCTGGACCAGGAAGGAGCCGCCGCGGCATGAGGAAGAAGCAGCTGCCACCCGTGCCGATGGACGTGAGGCTGATGAACATCACCGCCACGGTGCTGTTCATCGCCTGCGGCCTGATGCTGGTGGCGGCGCTGGGCTGGTGGGCGCTGCGCCATCCGGTGTTCGCCATCCGGGGCATCGTGGTGCAGGGCGACGTCAGCCACAACAGCGCGGCGACGCTGCGTGCCAACGTGGCGCCCAAGCTCGCCGGCAACTTCTTCACCGTCGACCTGCAAAAGGCGCGCGAGGCCTTCGAGTCCGTGCCCTGGGTGCGGCTGGCAGTGGTCAAGCGGCAGTTTCCCAACAAGCTGCGGGTGGAACTGCACGAGCAGGAGCCGCAGGCCTATTGGGGCACGGAAAGCGAATCGCGCCTGGTCAGTGCGCAGGGCAACGTCTTCGACGCCAACCCCGGCGACGTGGAGCAGGACGACATGCCGCGCTTGGTGGGCCCCGAGGGGACGGCGCCGCAGGTGCTGGCGATGTACCACGGGCTGAAGCCGATGCTGGACAAGCTGGACCTGGGCATCGAACAGCTGTCGCTGTCGGGCCGCGGCGGCTGGACGCTGCACCTGGACAGCGGCGCGACGGTGGAACTGGGGCGGGGGACCATGGAGGACGTGCTGGCGCGCTGCCAGCGCTTCGTGCAGACGCTGACCCAGGTCACGGCCAAGTACGGCCGGCGCCCGGAGGCGCTGGTGGCCGCGGACCTTCGGCACACGGACGGGTATGCGGTGAAGTTGAGGGGCGTGGCCACCACCGAGGTGGCCGCTCGGAGGAACTGAGGAAACAAAGCGGATGGCCAAGGACTACAAGGATCTCGTCGTCGGACTCGACATCGGCACGGCCAAGGTGATGGTCGTCGTGGCCGAGGTGATGCCGGGCGGCGAACTCAAGCTCGCCGGGCTCGGCGTGGCGCCGTCCAGCGGCTTGAAGCGCGGGGTGGTCGTCAACATCGACGCCACGGTGCAGAGCATCCAGCAGGCGCTCAAGGAAGCGGAGCTGATGGCGGACTGCAAGATCACCCGCGTCTACACCGGCATCACGGGCAGCCACATCCGCGGGATCAATTCCAGCGGCATGGTGGCCGTGAAGGACCGCGAGGTGACGCCGGCCGACGTCGCGCGCGTGGTGGAAACCGCGCGGGCGATCAACATCTCCACCGACCAGCGCCTGCTGCTGGTGGAGCCGCAGGAATTCGTGATCGACGGCCAGGACGTGCGGGAGCCGATCGGCATGAGCGGCATCCGCCTGGAAGCCAAGGTGCACATCGTGACCGGCGCCCAGAGCGCGGCGGAAAACATCATCAAGTGCGTGCGCCGCTGCGGGCTGGAGGTGGAGCAGCTGCTGCTGAACCCGCTGGCCTCCAGCAGCGCGGTGCTTTCCGCCGACGAGAAGGAACTGGGCGTGGCGCTGGTGGACATCGGCGCCGGCACCACCGACGTGGCGATCTTCACCGGCGGCGCGATCCGCCACACCGCGGTGATCCCCATCGCCGGCGACCTGATCACCAGCGACATCGCCATGGCGCTGCGCACGCCGACCAAGGACGCCGAGGACATCAAGGTGGAGTCCGGCTTCGCCAAGCAGCTGCTGGCCGACGCGGAGACGCAGGTGGAAGTGCCGGGCCTGGGCGACCGCGGGCCGCGCATGCTGTCGCGCCAGGCGCTGGCCGGCGTGATCGAGCCGCGGGTGGAAGAGATCTTCTCGCTCGTGCAGCAAGTGGTGCGGGAATCCGGCTACGAGGAAGTGCTGTCCTCCGGCATCGTCATCACCGGCGGCAGCGCGGTCATGCCCGGAATGGTGGAACTGGGCGAGGACATCTTCCTCAAGCCCGTGCGCCGCGGCGTGCCGCAGTACACCGGCGCGCTAGCCGACATGGTTGCCCAGCCGCGCGCCGCGACGGTCATGGGCCTGCTGGAAGAGGCGCGCATCGCGCGCGTACGCGGGCAGAAGGTGGCGCAGAAGAGCGGCTCGGTGAAGACCGCTTTCGGCCGGATCAAGGATTTCATCGTGGGGAACTTCTGATCATGAGTCCCTACCGGTTGTGGCTGGCGCGCGGGAGTCCACCCCGCAGAAAGGAGCGAAGTCGGTGCACCGATCCACCGTTCCAGCGTTAACGACGCAATACCAACAAGCAAGTCAGTGGCAACTGCAACGAATCAGGAGTAAGACATGAGCATCGAAATGATCGAAGTCGAGGAGTTCCACCAGGGCACGCAGATCAAGGTGATCGGGGTGGGCGGTGGCGGCGGCAACGCGGTGGCGCACATGATCGAGCGCAGCGTGCAAGGCGTGGAGTTCATCTGCGCCAACACGGATGCGCAGGCGCTGGCGCGCAGCTCGGCGCACAAGCACATCCAGCTCGGAGGCACGGGCCTGGGCGCCGGCAGCAAGCCGGAAAAGGGCCGGGAATGCGCCGAAGCCGCGGTCGAATCGATCCGCGAGGCGATCACGGGCGCGCACATGCTGTTCATCACCGCCGGCATGGGCGGCGGCACCGGCACCGGCGCCGCGCCGGTGATCGCGCGGGTGGCCAAGGAAATGGGCATCCTGACCGTCGGGGTCGTGACCAAGCCGTTCGACTGGGAAGGCGGCCGGCGCATGACCAACGCCGACAGCGGGCTGGCCGAGCTGGAAGCCAACGTCGATTCGCTGATCGTGGTGCTGAACGAGAAGCTGCTGGAAGTGCTGGGCGACGACATCACCCAGGACGAGGCCTTCGCGCACGCCAACGACGTGCTGAAGAACGCCGTCGGCGGCATCGCGGAGATCATCAACGTCCCCGGCCACGTCAACGTGGACTTCGAGGACGTGCGCACGGTGATGGGCGAGCCGGGCAAGGCGATGATGGGCACGGCCCTGGCCGCCGGCCCGGACCGCGCGCGGATCGCCGCGGAACAGGCCGTGGCCTGCCCGCTGCTGGAGGGCATCGACCTGTCCGGCGCCAAGGGGGTGCTGGTGCTGATCACCGCGGCCAAGGGCAGCCTGAAGCTGTCCGAGTCCAAGCTGGCGATGAACACCATCCGCGCCTACGCCTCGCCGGACGCGCACGTGATCTACGGCACCGCCTACGACGACGAGCTCGGCGACCAGGTCCGCGTCACCGTGGTGGCCACCGGCCTGTCGCGCCAGGGCCAGCAGCGCCGCACGGCGCCGCCCCTGCAGGTGCTGCGCACCGGCACCGACAACGTGCCGTTCAACGTGCCGACGATCAACAACGTCGTGGGCGGGCCGGGCGCGATCGTCACGCGCGAGATGCAGACGGGCGGCGGCGCCGCGCCCCAGCAGCCGGACTACGGCGGCCTGGCGGTGCCGAGCGTGTGGCGCACCAACCGCACCCAGGCGGCGGCCAAGGTCGACGCCCTGTCGAGCGGCGGCATGGACGACTTCGAGATCCCGGCCTTCCTGCGCAAGCAGGCGGATTGATCTTGCAGTCGTTCAGGCGCAACGGGCCCCACGGGGCCCGTTTTTTGTCCTTTACCGCCGCTTCATCCGCGCTTCACGCCGCGGGTGGAGGCTGAGCCAATGGGCTGGCTCTATCGGGGACATGCGGAAACTCAACGGGGCGGAAATGCGGGCGCCACTAAAATCGCACGCATGCTCCGGCAACGCACCCTCAAGACCCTGACCAAGGCCGTCGGCGTGGGCCTCCACAGCGGCCAGCGGGTCGAGATGACGCTGCGCCCGGCGCAGCCCGACACCGGCATCGTGTTTCGCCGCGTCGACCTCCCGCAGCCGGTGGACATCCCCGTGTCCGCCGAGGCGGTGACCGACACGCGCATGGCATCCACCATCTCCAATGGCGGCGCCAAGGTGCACACGGTGGAGCACCTGATGTCCGCCTGCGCCGGCCTCGGCGTGGACAACATGTATGTGGACATCACGGCCGAAGAGGTTCCGATCCTGGACGGCTCCTCGGCATCCTTCGTGTTCCTGCTGCAAAGCGCCGGCATCGAGCTGCAGAACGCCCCCCGGCGCTTCATCCGCGTGACCAAACCGGTGGAAGTGCGCGAGGGCGAGGGCGAGAACCTGAAGTGGGCGCGCCTGGACCCCTTCCACGGCTACAAGCTCGGCTTCGAGATCGACTTCGACCACCGGGTGGTGAACTCCACCGGCCAGCGCTACGAATTCGACCTGAGTTCGGGCCACTATTCGCGTGACATCGCCCGCGCGCGCACCTTCGGCTTCACCAAGGACGTGGAGATGATGCGGTCGCGCGGCCTGGCCCTGGGCGGCGGCATGGACAACGCGATCGTGGTGGATGACTACCGGGTGCTCAATGCCGAGGGCTTGCGCTACGACGACGAGTTCGTCAAGCACAAGATCCTGGACGCCATGGGCGACCTGTACCTGGCGGGCAAGCCGCTGCTGGCCGCGTACAGCGCGTTCCGCTCGGGCCACGCGCTGAACAACCAGCTGATCCGGGCGCTGCTGGCCGACCAGGAGGCGTTCGAAGTGGTGAGCTTCGGCAACGAGCGCGACGCGCCCGCGGGCTTCGCACAACCCGTGCGCGCCTGGTAGGGGATGGTCCTCGTCAGGACGCTGGTCCTGCTGCTGTTGCTGGCGGCCGGGGTCCTGTTCGCGCTGTATGCCTTCACCGCCAACCCCAGGTACAAGCGCCTCGGGCTGGTGATCCTCAAGTGGACCCTGCTGGCGGCGCTGGGCTTCTTCGCGATCCTGTTCGTGGAGCGGCTGGCGGCTTGAACCTGGGGACGCGGGCCTAGATGACCCGCCCCGTCTTGTAGGAGCCGGTGTTGCGCCGCGCCACCTGGCCGGCCGCCTGGATGCGCGCGGTGCCGACCCCCGCGTGCGCATGCGTGATCGCCAGGGCCAGCGCATCGGCGGCGTCCTTGCCCGGCAGCCCGGGCAACTGCAGCAGCCGCTTGACCATCTGCTGCACTTCCGCCTTGGCCGCGCGGCCGGTGCCCGCCACCGACTGCTTCATCTGCATGGGCGTGTACTCGGCCACGGGCAGGTTGCAGGACACCAGCGCCGTGACGCAGGCGCCGCGGGCCTGTCCGAGCAGCAGCGTCGACTGCGGGTTGACGTTCACGAACACGATCTCGATCGCGGCGGAATCCGGCTGGTAGCGCGCGCGCAGTTCGCCGATCCCGTCGAACAGCACCTTCAGCCGCGCGGGCAGGTCGCCGCGGGCGAGGTGCGTGGTGCTGATGGTGCCGCTGGCCACGTAGCGCAGCGTGTGGCCTTCGGCATCGACGACGCCGAAGCCGGTGGTCTGCAGGCCGGGATCGATGCCGAGAATGCGCATGGGCCGATCTTAAGGCTTGGAGCCTGCGCGGCACAGCAACGGGCCTGCGCCGGGGCTTGGAGCGCGGGCTCCTAGGCGCCGAAGTACCAGCGCACCGAATGGAAGAAGATGGGCGCGGCGAAGCACAGGGCGTCCACCCGTTCCAGCAGGCCGTTGGCGCCCGTGACGGACCGCCCGCGCGGTCCCCACGAAGTCACGCCGCGATCGCGCTTGAGCGCCTTCATCACGAGGTGTCCCAGCGAGCCGGCCACGCAGGCCACGAAGGCCGCGGCCAGCGCCTGTCCGGGCTGGAAGGGCGTAATGAACGACAGCAGGGCGCCCAGCACGCTGCCGACGAACACCCCCCAGCCCCAGGGCCGCCAGCTGAAACTGCTGCTGATGCCCGGCAGGCTGGCCGGCCGGCGCAGCCTGCGCGTGACCAGGTGCTGCACCACCATGCAGGTCTGCACCACGATCACCAGGAAGAACACCAGGAAGGCCTGCTTGCCTTGGTAGTTGCGGCGGGGAAACTCCAGCAGCATCAGCGCGGGCACGTGGCTCATGCCGTAGACGCAGACCACGATGCCCCACTGCAGCTTGGCGTTGCGCTCCAGGAAGCGCTGCGGATCGCCCGACAACGCGCTCGCCACCGGGATCGCGAGGAACACGTACACCGGGATGAAGACGGTGAACAGGTCGAAGTGCCGCGTCGCCACGAGCCAGAACTGCAGGGGCAGCACCACGAAGAAGGCCAGCACCAGGCTGCGATGGTCGCCGCGGCGGGTGGGCGACAGCGTGATGAACTCGCGCAGCGCGAAGAACGCGATCAGCGCGAACAGCACGGTGGCGAAGGTCTCGCCGCTGGCCCACGCGAGCCAGAACAGCACCACCATGGCCCAGGAACGACCCAGCAGGTGTCGGAAGTCGTCCAGTTCGGTCCGCCAGGTCTCGTCGTGCGCCGTGCGCTGCTCGCGCAGCGTCAGCAGGAAGGCCGCCACGCTGGTGAGGACCAGGATGCCGAACACGGCGAGGAACAGCGCGCCCACCTGCTCCGAGGCCGTCAGGTTGCGCAGGGCCTGGTTCATAGGTCGCGCAAGGCGATGACCGCCGCCCGTGCGCGGTCGAGGAAGGCCCGGCGTTCTTCGCCGGCTTCCAGCCGGATCGGGGCGCCGAAGGTGACGGAGCACAGGATGGGCACCGGCACCACCTCGCCCTTGGGCATCACGCGCTGGATGTTGTCGATCCAGGCCGGCACCAGCACCACGTGCGGAAACTTCAGCGCCAGGCTGTACAGGCCCGATTTGAACGATTGCGGTTCCTCGCCGTCCCCGCGCGTGCCTTCGGGGAACAGGATGATGGAGTCGCCGCTGGCCAGCGCCGCTTCCAATGGCTCCAGCGGATCGCTGTCGCCCTTGCGTTCGCGGTCGACGTACACCGCGTTGAACACCGCGGTGGTGATCCACTGCTTCAGCGGCGTCTTCGTCCAGTAGTCGCGCGCCGCCACCGGCCGCGTGATGCTGCGCAGCTCCTGCGGGAGCGCCGCCCAGATCATGACCAGGTCCGCGTGGCTCTGGTGGTTGGCGAAGTAGATGCGCTGTTCGGCCTGCGGCGGGCAGCCGTGCCAGCGCGCCTGCGCGCCCGTCAGCACGCGTACCAATTGCAGCAGGAACCAGCCCAGCGCCCGGGCAGCCCAGGGCGACAGGGCGGCCTTCAAGGCAGCTCGGCGTCGCGCATGCGGGCGACGATGGTGGAGGTGCGCCCGGCCAGGTAGCTGGAACCCGGCATCTTCTCGAAGCGCTTGGGCTGCGGCAGCATCACGGCCAGCCGCGCGGCCTCGTAGGGCGAGAGCCGGCTCGCGCCCTTGCGGAAGTAGTGCTGCGCCGCGGCCTCGGCGCCGAACACGCCGTCTCCCCATTCCACGCTGTTCAGGTAGATCTCCAGGATGCGCTGCTTGCTGAGCGTGTGCTCCAGCGCCATCGTCAGAACGAACTCCTGCCCCTTGCGCAGCAGGCTGCGCTCGCCGGAGAGCAGCAGGTTCTTCGCCAGTTGCTGCGTGATGGTGGAGCCGCCCACGATCTTCGGCGTGCGCGCGCGCGCCGGTGCAAGTGCCGCGCGCCTGGCGTAGATCTCCTCCGCCTTGGCGTTGCGGGCCCAGGCCTTCTCCAGCGCGTCCCAGTCCACGCCGTCGTGGTTGACGAAGCTGCCGTCCTCGGAGGCGATCACCGCGCGCTTCAGGTGGTCCGAGATGCGGTCATAGGGCACCCACTGCTGCCGCCAGGGCAGCCGGTGCTTCTCGTTGACGATGCGCCAGGCCTCCGAGCGCTGGAAGGTCGTGGACTCGGGCGCGATCACGGCCATCGCAGCAATGCGCAGCACGAAGAAAAGCTGGAGGGCGACCAGGGCGGCCAGCACCAGCGCGAGCCAGCGCAGGACCGGTTTCACCGCTGCAGCTCCTGTCGCAGTTCGGCCAGCACCTGCGCCGACGGCGGCCGCACGCCGCGCCAGATCAGGAAGGCTTCGGCCGCCTGCTCCACCAGCATGCCCAGGCCGTCGCGGCCGACCGCGCCGTGCTCGCGCGCCCACTGCAGGAAGCCCTCGGCGGCCGGCCCGTACATCATGTCGCAGGCGAGCGCGCCGGGCCGCAGCACGCGCGCGTCCACCGGCACGCCGCTGCCGCTCAGGCTGCTGGCCGTGCCGTTGATGACGACGTCGAAGTCGCCCGGAATGTCCGCGAGGGTCGTCGCGCGCAGCTCCACGCCACGCTCGCGCGCCAGTGCGGCGTGCCGTTCCACCAGGGACTGCGCCTTGGCGACGGTGCGGTTGGCCACCACGATGCGGCGCGGGCGCGCGTCGATCAGCGGGCCCAGCACCCCGGCGGCCGCACCGCCGGCGCCCATCAGCAGCAGGTCGCGGCCGGCGAGCGGCAGGCCGGCGTTGCGCTCCAGGTCATGGACCAGCCCGATGCCGTCGGTGTTGTCGCCGACGATGGCGCCGGCGTCGAAGCTGAGGATGTTGCAGGCTTCGGCCAGCGCGGCGCGCGCGCTGCGCCGCGTCACCAGAGACGCGGCCTGGAACTTGAAAGGCACGGTGATGTTGCAGCCCTTGCCGCCTTCGGCGATGAAGGCGCGCACGGCCTGCGGGAACTCGTCGAGGCCGATCAGGCGCTTGCCGTAGGCCACCGGCTCGCCGGTGAGGGCGGCGAAGCGTGCGTGGATCCACGGCGACTTGCTGTGGTCCACGGGATTTCCCATGACGCAGTAACGGTCCACGGTCGGTCGGGTCTCAGCGGTTGGTGAGCCGGGTTTCGAGCGTGTCGTCGCGGGTGAACTTGAAGCGCGACACCACCACGATCTGGTCGGCCTTGCGGCGCATCGCGTCGTTGAAGCGGCCGAACGGCCCGGCGGCGCGGGCGATGGTCGCGGCGCGCCGGTCGAGCGTGTGGTTGCCCGAGGTTTCGACCACCTCGGTGTCCAGCACTTTGCCATCGTGGTTCACGGTGACGATCATGGTCAGCTCGCCATAGAGCTTGCGCCCGGCCAGCTCGGGAAAGTTGTGGGTGCCGCGGTCCTCGATCTTTCGGCGCAGCGTGTCGTAGTAGACCGCATACACCTCCTCGCGCGTTGAGGGGCTGATGTAGCGTTTCTTGGGCCGTGCGTTTTCCTCGTTGATGCGCTTCTCGATCTCGGCGAGCAGCTTCATCAGGTGGCGGCGCTTGTCCTCGCGCGCGGCGGCCTCGGGATTGTTGCGGGCCAGCTTGGGATCGGCCGGCGGCATCGCGGCCAGGGTCCGCTTGATCTGCGCCAGCATCAGCATCTGCTGCTCCTGCATCTGCTCGATCTTCTGCTGCTCGTCCTCGGCGGCGTCGCCGATGCTGGAGAGCGCGGAAGGAGGCAGGGGCGAGGTGGCGCGGCCCTTTTCGAGCTCGCCGCCGCCGGCCAGGCTGCTCTGCGCGATGGCCTGGGCGCGGTCCGGCTTCTCGTTGCTGCGCGCGTTCACCAGCACGACCTCGAGCGGCGTGTCCTGGAAGACGCGGTTGAAGCCTTCCGGATCGACGATGCGCAGGGTCAGCACCGCGGCGTGGACGACGACGGACACGCCCAGAGCGATCTGCAGGGTGCTGAGGGACTTCAGGTTCACGACGTCACATCGGCGCTGCCGGCGCCACGGAGGAGTTGTCCTCGGAAGTGTCCGTGACATCCACCGCGATCGCAATCGGGCCGGCGACGGTTTCCTCCTCGGTGTCGTCCTCCGCCGACACTGCCGCTTCGGGCGCGGTGTCCAGGCGCTGGAGGACGGTGCCGCTCACGTCGAGCGTGATCAGGTCGATCTCGCCCAGCTTCAGGCGCACGCGGGCGCCGCGCGGCAGGTCGGCCGCGCCCAGCACGGGCAGCACCAGCGGCAAGGCGTCGGCGCGCGCCAGGCCTTCCTTGAACACCGTGGCATCGAGTTCGCGGACGTCCTGCTGCCGCAGGTACTGCAGCGTCCAGTAGCGCTCCATACCCGCCTGGTGCGCGTTGTAAGCGGAATAGGCGGCGTCGAAGGCCGAGATGATGGAGAACAGCTCCGCGTCCTTGGGCTTGAACGGCGCGGCCAGCGCCGCGGTGCGGCCGTGGCGCGCGGCCGCGATGATCTGCCACTGGTTCACCAGGTCCGTGTAGCGGCGCAGCGGCGAGGTGCTCCAGGCATAGGCCTTGACGCCGATGCCCGCGTGCGGCTGAGCCTTGGTGCCCATGCGCACCTTCACGCCGGGCGCCAGGCTCGCCTGGCTGCGATAGATGCCGGGCACGCCGATGTCGGCCAGCCACAGGCCCCAGGTGCTGTTGGCCAGGATCATGGCCTCGGCCACGATCAGGTCCAGCGGCGCACCGCGCCGGCGCACCGTGATTTCCACCGGCTCGTCGCCCTCGGGCCCGGCCTCGGCCGCGGCCGGCACGCGGAAGTTGTAGTCGGGGCGGTTGAAGCTCTCCGGCTTGCCGCGCACCACCTCGCGCTGCGCCTTCAACTGCCTGGCCAGTCGGAACAGGAAGCACAGCTCCCGGTGGAAGCGGGCGGCGGGCGCCGGCACGTGGTCCGTGGCGGCATCCGGGTCCTCCAGGAACTCCTCGGTGAGCGTCGCATCGAGCTGGTCGTGCCGCAGGTTCACCGCGATCGGCACGCGCTCCAGCTTGGTCTCGCTGGCCTTGACTTCCAGAGTCGCCTCGTCGAACTGCACGTAGAGCGACACGGCGGGGCAGTCCCGGCCCTCCATCAGCGTGTACGCCTGCACCACGTCGTCCGGCAGCATGGTGATCTTGTGGCCGGGCATGTAGACCGTGGACAGCCGCTGGTGGGCCAGCTGGTCCAGCGGGGTGCCGGTCTGGATCGCGAGGCCCGGGGCGGCGATGTGGACGCCTACGGTGACGGTGCCGCTGCCCAGCCCTTGCACCGACAGCGCATCGTCGATCTCGGTGGTGCTGGAGTCGTCCACGGAGAACGCCTGCACCGTCGCCAGCGGCAGGTCGTCCTTGATGGCCGGCGCCGCCACCGGCGGAAAGCCGGTGCCCTTGGGGAAGTACTCGAGCAGGAAGCGCTTCCAGTGGAACTGGTACGGCGAGGTGATCGCGCCCGACTTCTGCAGCAGGTCCAGCGGCGCCGTGTGCGTGCTGCGCGAGGCTTCCACGACCGCCCGGTATTCGGGCGCGTTCTTGTCCGGCTTGAACAGGATCTTGTAGAGCTGCTCGCGGATCGGCGGCGGACAGCTGCCGGCGGCGAGCTCCGCGGCCCAGGCGCTGATCTGCGCCTGCACCTGCTTCTTCTTCTCGATGGCCAGCAGCGCCTGCTGCAGGATCTCCGCCGGTGCCTTGCGAAAGCGCCCCTTGCCGGCGCGCCGGAAGTAGTGCGGCGCGTCGAAAAGGCGCAGCAGCGCGCCCGCCTGCTGGGCGAGCGTGGCCTGCGCGCTGAAGTACTCGCGCGCCAGGTCGGCAAAGCCGAATTCCGCCTCGGGCGCGAATTCCCAGGCCAGGTCCAGCTCGATGCCGGACGCCAGCGCCTGCGCCTCGCGCAGCAGTTCCTGGGGCTGGGGCTTCTCGAACTTCAGCAGGACGTTGGCCGACTTGACCTTGACGCGCTTGCCGCTGTCCAGCTCCACCTGCGCGGAGGCATCCGTCTCGGACAGCACACGGCCGGCCAGGAATTTCCCGGCGTCTTCAAACAACACGAACATGGGTGGATTGTCCCATGCGGGCCCCGGGGCCCCGCCCGCCCGGCTAGGCGAGCCGCAGGAAGGCGAGCACTTCGTCGATGTGCCGGTCGAAATCCGACAATGCGTGGTCGCCGCCTTCCAGCAGCTTGACGCGGATGCCCGGGTAGCGGCCCGTCATCTCGCGCCAGTCCAGCACCTCGTCGCCCTTGGCGATCACGGCGAAGTAGCGCTCCGGGTGGCGCACCGGGCCGCGCGCGAGGGCGCGCAGTTCGTCCACGTACTCCGGCGCAAAGTAGAAATGCTCGGCGGGATCGTGCCAGGCCGTCTGCTCGCCGATGTAGCGGCCCAGGTCGCGCGCCGGATCCACGGCCGGATTGAGCAGCACCGCGGGGCAGCCGGTTTCCTCCGCCACCGACGTCGCATAGAAGCCGCCCAGGGAAGATCCGACCACGGCCATGCGCGAAGCTGGCCACTGCGCGATGCCCTCACGTACCATGCGCATGGCGGCCTGGGGAGAAGCGGGCAGCTGCGGACACCACCAGGTCACGGCAGGGTGGCGTTCGCGAATGGCGTGCTCCATCCGCTGCGCCTTGAACGAGCGTGGGGACGAGCGAAACCCGTGGAGGTACAGAAGGTGGCTGGTGACGTCCATCCGCCGGATGGTAGAGGTCCGGCGCCGGGGAATGCACAAACTCGGCGTTCCGAGCCAGTTTCTAGCGTGGAGAAGCGGTTGCCCGATCATGAACAACGGGCGGCGGGCGTCACGGACGCCTCCGCCGAGCTGGTCAAGCGAAGCGTTCACATGATCCTCGCCCAGACCGGGGCGGGCGCAGGCACGGCCCTGCTGATGGGGGCCACCCTGGGCGTGGTCTTCGTCCCCGTGGTGGGCTGGGCGCCCTTTCTTGCCTGGTACCTGCTGCTCGCCATTTGCATGCTGGCGCGCCAGCCCTACTTCCGCCGGCTGGTCGCGCGCGAGGGCGCGACCGAGGGGACGCTGCGCCACATCGCCGTGGTGGTCGCGCTCACTGGCTGGTTCGCGACGCTCTCCGTCCCGCTGTTTTCCGGCTATGTCTCCGTGGCCGACCTGGGCGTGCTCACCATCATCACCGTCGGCTGGGTGTCGGTCGCCGTGTCCGTGCTGGCCGTGCAGCCCCGGGTGTACGCCCTGTACCTTGCGGCCTGCCTGAGCACGGTGTTCCTGGGCTGGCTGCGCCACACCGGCTCGCGCGAGGTGCTGCTGATCGGGGTCGCGATGCTGCTGGGCGGGCCGATGCTGGTGCGCCTCGCGCACATCGTGCAGTCGCAGCTGCGCGACGCGGTGGAGGCTGCCCAGCAGAACGCGGTGCTGGTGCGGCAGTTGCGGGCGGCCCTGCAGGCCCAGCAGGAGACCCAGCGCGCCCGCTCGCGCTTCCTCGGCGCCGCCAGCCACGACCTGCGGCAGCCGGTGCAGGCGCTGCTGTTCCTGTCCGACATCTTCCGCAAGTCCACCGACCCGGCCCGCCGCGACGCCATGGCGCAGCAGATCGTGCGCACCGGGGAATCCATCGACGGCATGTTCCGGCACCTGGTGGATTTCGCGCAGATCGATGCGGGCACCATGCGCGCCGTGGTGCAGCCGGTGCACCTGGAGCACATCGTCGGCGCGGCCGTCACCGGTTTCGCGGAGAAATGCGCCGCGCGCGCCCTGCGATTCCGCCTGGTCATGCCGGAACACTACCGGGTGGCGGCCGACCCGGTGCTGCTCGAGCGGATGCTGCGCAACTTCCTGGACAACGCCTTCAAGTACTCGCTGCAGGGCGAGATCGTGCTGCGCGTGCAGCGCGACGACGACGAGGTCGTGCTGACCGTGAGCGACCAGGGGGTCGGCATGGAGCCGGAGGACCTCGCCCAGGCCTGCAACGCGTTCTACCGCGGCCGGTCGGCCAGCCTCGCGGAAGCAGAGGGGATCGGCCTCGGGCTCGCCACCTCGCGCCACATGGCCGATCTGATGGAGGCGGGACTGCGCATCGATTCCGAGCCGGACCGCGGCACCCGGGTCACGGTGCGGCTGCCGATCGCGCACGAGGAGAGCCGCCCCGCGCCACTGCCCTTTCGCGATCGCGGCGCTTCGATGCTGCGCGGCCTCCTGGTGGCCGTGGTGGAAAACGACCGGCTGGCCCGCGACGCCCTGTGCAGCTGGCTGCAGGAAGAGGGGGCGCGGGTGGCCGGGGCGAGTTCGCTGCCCCAGCTGCGCGAGGTGCTGCGCAGCCTCAACGAGGCGCCCGACCTGCTCCTGGCGGACTACCGGCTCGCCGAGGGAACGGGGGTGGATGTGGTGGAGGCCGTGCGCGCGACCTACGGTTGGGTGCCGGCGTGGATCATCACTGGTGAGCCCGACATCGCCCAGCTGGGCCTCGACCTGCCGGTGCTGCAGAAACCCATCACGCCGGAACGGCTGCTCGACGCCATCGGCGCGGCCTTCCCGAACCACGAGTCCGCCGACGCCCTGCGCTGAGATTCAGAAGACGGAATCGGGCGAGGAGGGCTGCAGGTCGCGGATGCTCAGTCCGGCCCGGGCCAGAGCGTAGACGGCCTCGGTGCGGTTGGACACGACCAGGGCATCGAGGATGTGCGCCACGTGCGACTTGACGGTGGTGTCGGACAGCCCCAGGTCTCGGGCGATCACCTTGTTCGGCTTGCCCTGCACGATGCCCAGCAGCACCTGGCGCTGGCGCTCGGTCAGGTGCGCGCCGAGCCGGCTCCAGGCGTCCTGCTGCGCGCGAGTGGCCGGAGAGCCGACGCTCAGGCTGGTCGGCGGCAGGTAGACCCCGCCCGACAGCACCAGCGACAGTGCGGCATGGAACTGGTCGCTCGGCGCGGACTTGGGAACGAAACCGAAGGCGCCGAGGTCGATGCACTCGCGCACGATGGCGGGATCCTCGCTGCCGGAGAGCACCAGCACCGGGACTTCCGGGCGGCGGTTGCGCACGGCGCGCACCGAGTCCAGGCCCTGGTAGCCGGGCATCTGCAGGTCGAGCACCATCAGGTCCGGCTGCAGCCCCGCGTCCAGCCGCTGGAAAGCGGCGTCGAGCGAGGAGCACTCGATGACATCCACGTCCATCCCCGTGTTCTGCAAGGTGTAAACCACGCCGCTGCGGTAAAGGGGGTGGTCGTCGACGACGAGGATGTTCATGGCCAGCGAGAGGATGTTAGCAGCCGGCATCTGCCGGGCTACGGCCAATCGGATGAGAGGGCAGAGGATAATCGGGCATGGCCGCCGTCTTCGAGAAACCGTCCCTTCGGCAACGCGCCGTCCCCTTGCTGCAGGGATTCGACGGTCCCCTGGCTTTCGCGGTGTTCCTGCTGGCCTGCGCCGGCCTGCTGACCATGTACAGCTCCGGATTCGACCACGGCACCCGCTTCGTCGACCATGGCCGCAACATGCTGCTGGCGGGGACGATCATGTTCATCGTGGCGCAGGTGCCGCCGCAGCGGCTGATGAGCTTTGCCGTCCCGCTCTACCTGCTGGGCGTCGGCCTGCTGGTGGCGGTGGCAGTGTTCGGCGTGACCAAGAAGGGCGCCAGGCGCTGGCTCAACGTCGGCGTGGTGATCCAGCCGAGCGAAATCCTCAAGATCGCGATGCCGCTGATGCTGGCTTGGTGGTTCCAGAAGCGGGAAGGCCAGCTGCGTCCGCTGGATTTCATCGTCGCGGCGGTGCTGCTCGCCATCCCGGTCGGGCTGATCCTGAAGCAGCCCGACCTGGGGACTTCGCTGCTGGTGCTGTCCGCCGGCCTGGCGGTGATCTTCTTCGCCGGCCTGTCCTGGAAGCTCATCGTCCCGCCGGTTCTGCTCGGCATGGTCGGCCTCGTGCTCATCGTCGCCTTCGAGGGCGCGCTGTGTGCCGATGGCGTCCGCTGGCCGGTGCTCCACGACTACCAGCAGCAGCGGATCTGCACGCTGCTCGATCCGACCAAGGACCCCCTGGGCAAGGGCTTCCACATCATCCAGGGGATGATCGCGATCGGCTCGGGCGGCGTTTTCGGCAAGGGCTTCATGCAGGGCACGCAGACCCACCTGGAGTTCATTCCCGAACGCACCACCGACTTCATCTTCGCCGCCTATTCGGAGGAGTTCGGGTTGCTGGGCAACCTGTTCCTGATCGCCAGTTTCCTGTTCCTGGTGCTGCGCGGGCTGGCCATCGCGCTGGAAGCGCCGACGCTCTTTTCGCGGCTGCTGGCGGGCGCGGTGACCATGATCTTCTTCACCTATGCCTTCGTGAACATGGGCATGGTGAGCGGCATCCTGCCCGTGGTGGGGGTGCCGCTGCCCTTCATCAGCTATGGGGGCACCGCGATGGTCACGCTGGGGCTGGGCCTGGGGATCCTGATGTCGATCTCACGGTCGAAGCGGCTGGTGCAGTCGTGAGGCGTGCGCTGGCGATGGGGTGAAGTGCCGGTGCGGCCTTGCGCAGGCAGGCCGACGGTCGTTGGGTTGGGATCGGGTCCTCCCGCTATCCTGCGGTTCGGGCGAAAGGAGGCTGACATGCGAGTTCTGGTGTGCGACGACCACTCCCTGTTCCGGGAGGGCCTGCGCCTCCTGCTGGAGAAACTGGATCCGAGCATGGAGGTCACCCTGACCGGCTCCGCCGAGGATGCGGTGGCCGCGACCCGCGACGCGATGTTCGACCTCATCCTGCTGGACTGGCACATGGATGGACTGGCCGGCGAGCGCGCGCTGGAGGCGCTGCGCGAGTCGGCTCCGCTCACCCGCGTGGTGGTGCTCTCCGGCGACCGCAACGCGGAACTGGTGCGCAGCGCGGTGGACTTCGGCGCCGCCGGCTTCATTCCCAAGGATTCACCGCCGGCGCAGCTGATGAGCGCCGTGCGGACCATCGCCGATGGCGGCGTCTACCTGCCCACCGGGGGCATGACGCCGGTGCACACGCGCGACGTGCGCGATGCCTTCCCGCAACTGACCGAGCGCCAGGCCGACGTGCTGCGCGCGGCGCTGCGCGGCAACTCGAACAAGCTGATCGCCCGCCAACTGGGCATCAGCGATGGCACGGTCAAGACCCACTTGCGCGCGATCTACCAGGAGCTGGGCACCCGCAACCGCACCGAGGCGGTGTACATGGCGGCGGAGCACGGCGTGCGGATTTCCTAGTCCCCGACCACCGACACCTCGGTGGTCCAGCCGTCGCTGCCGGGCCGCGCCAGCAGCAGGCCGCAGCCCTGGCGCTCCGCCGGCAGCATGCTGCCCTCCGCCGTGCACTCGTAGTTGGCCACGGTGCCGTCCACCGCCACGCTGAAGCGGAAGCGATCCGGCAGCAGCAGGTTGAAAGGCGACTCGTTGGCGAACGGATAGGGCGCGTAGAGCGCCGGCGCGTGGTGCGACTCGAACCGTGCCGACTGGCCGGTGTCCAGGTTGCGCACCGTGGCCCGGACGCTGCAGCCCAGGTGGGCGTCGCCGGACAGGAAGACCAGGTTGCGCAGTTGCCGGTCGCAGATGAACGCCAGCATGCGGTAGAACGACGCCGGATAGCCCTGCCAGTTGTCGAGGTAGAGGGGATCGTCCACGTACTGCCGAAGGCGCGGCAGCAGCATCGCCGCCGTGGTGACGATCTTCAGGTCGGCGGGGTCCGCGGCTTCCAGCCAGCGTTCCAGCAGGCCGGTCTGGTGGCGCCCGAGCAGCGTGGCATCGGCCAGGGTTTCGGCGCTGCGATGGCAGCGCTGCGTGCGGCTGTCGGCCATGAACAGCCGCCAGCCGGGGCCCTGTTCCTCGATGTGCAGGTCGAAGTCGGCGTTGGGATCCTCGCGCCGCTGGTGGGCCCAGTAGGCGGCGATGCCCAGGTCGAATCGGCTGCCGGTGGCGCCCGGGTAGAAGGGCTCCCAGTTGTCGACGAATTCGTGGTCGTCCGGCGTCATGCGCGTGGCCGCCAGCAGGTTCTGCGGCAGGCACGCCCAGGGGCCCGTGCTGCGGCTCGCAAGGTCCTCGTAGGGCATGCGGAAGCGATCGTCCAGGCGGGCCGGATCGAGCAGCCCGTAGGTGGCGTCGGTGTAGACCTGGTCGCCCAGCAGCACCAGGTGTACGGGGTCGTACCCGGCCTTGACGTGGCGGGCGAGCGCTTCGTACGACGCGTGGGCCAGGTCGCGGTCCAGGAAGCCCGCCGGGTACTGGCAACTCGCGAAGGCGAAACGCACCGGCGAGGGCGCATCCTGTGACCCCTGCGATTCCTGTGCCGCTGCGGGCGACACGCTGGCACGCGCGGTGGAACGCATCGCGCGCGCTGCATTGCCGGCGCTGTTCTCGCTTCCCGCGTTGCCCTCACCCCCACCACCGCTCACATCGCCCATCGGCATCCCGGACTTCGGGGCTGTCGGAGGCATGACGACCTCGTTGGCGATGCGCTCCGGCTCCGCGCGCAGGAGTTCCGCGAACACGGTCTCCAGTTCCTCGGGCGAGACCTCCGGGCCGGGCAGGCCCCGTTCCTTGTCGAATGCCCCACCGGGCCGGTCAGGCGGCTGGTCGTAGCGCAGCAGGCAGAGGTAGTGGGTCGTTTCGGGCAGGGCGCCCGCGGTATCGATCGCGACGGCCACCCAGGTGCGGTCGTTCACCAGCGTGAGGGCGCGTTGCGCGCGGTTCGCGAGCGCCAGTTTCCAGCCGCCCGGGCTGCCGCCAAGCGCCTGCACCGGCACGAACAGCGCACGCGCGCGTCCGAGTCCCGGCGCGGACCGCACGTTCCATTCCTTGCGCCTTGCATCGAAGCGCAGGGCTTCGGCGGGCAACTGCCACAGGAGAAGCGGAGCCGTCATGGCGAGTCCAGGAACGTGCTGATGTGCTGGAACACGGCGCCGTCGGCATGGACGCCGATCAGGCAGTCCTGGTGGCCGTGGCCGAGGATCATGCGTGTTTCGTACGGAACCTGGGCCAGCGCCATCTGCGCCTGCATCACCTCCAGCGTCTTGACGTCGGCGAGGCCGTTGTGTTCGCCGTGGATGCTCAGCGTGCCGCCGCGCGGCCAGCGCCGGCTCAGGGCGGGAACGCTGGTGTCGAAGGGCCGGCCGGCGCCGTCGGTGATGGTGTTCTGCCGCGCGAAGTGGATGGCCTGGGCGACGGTGTCCAGGTTGAGGGGGCCGAACAGGTCCTCGATTGCATCCAGGGTGCCGTCGGCGATGTTGCCCAGCGAGAAGTCGCGTGCGTAGAGCGCGTCCATCCGGTGCCGGAACCCCGCCCAGGGCGTGCGCTGCCAGGGCCGCACCGGGTTCTCGCGCAGGTACTCGTCCTCCGGGTAGGGCAGGGTGGCGAGCACGCGGTCCAGCAGCTGGCTCGACAGCGGTGCGTCGGGACGCACGCGGAACTGGTAGTCGTCGGGAAGCACCGCGTGGCGCAGCGCGCGCATGAAGTACGCGCGCAGGATGTTGTCGTCGCAGTACACGAGCATGGGGCCCTTCTGCGACAGCACGATGCGGCGGATGTTGTTGCGCAAGGCCTTCAGTTCCAGCGGATAGCGGGTGGGCGTGCGGCCTTCCCCGGGCAATTCGACCGGCTTGTAGTTCTGCAGATTGCGGTCGGCCAGCAGCGCCATGCCCAGCATCACCGCGCCGATGCAATGGGCGAACACGTCCACCGGCCGGCCGGTCTCGCGCACGATGTGGGCGATGGCCACCGGCAGGTCGGCCAGCGCCGCGTCCTCGAAGCGCCAGGGCAGCGTCGCCGTCGGCATGCCGGCGCTGGTGCGCAGGTCCAGCACCCACACGTCGCGCTGGTCGTGCCACAGGTGGCGCGCCAGCGGATGGGGCACCGCCGGATGGGTGAAGGTGCTGCCGCTCGCGCTGTAGCCGTGCAGCAGCACCACCGGCGGCCTGGTCCCGCCGTTCGGGTAACGCGTCAGCCGCACGCGCACGGGCTTTCGCCAGTCGCGCGGCTCCAGGTCCAGCTCCCGGATCACCGGCGGCGGCAGGCCCTGCACCGCACCGGGCAGCAACTGCGGCAGGCGGGGCGCCGCCGCGTCGGGCGCGCGGAAGGACCACAGGTGGATGCTCACCAGCATGCGGGCCCACGCCAGGCCCAGCGAAGCCAGTTCCGCCAGCGCCACCATCTGGTTCTGCTGCCGCGTGATGCGCAGCAGCGGGAAGCCCTGGCGCGCGAGAAAGCGCGCATCGAGCCGCAGCACGGCCTCGGACACGCCCGGAAAGCCCAGCATCTTCAGTTGCGTGAGCTGGCGCCATGGATTGCTGCGCAGTCCATAGGTGAGCTTCTTGCTGCCGGTGAGTTTCGCCCCGGCCGGCAACTTGCCTTGCATGCTGTCGCGGGCCCAGGCGACCTGTTCGATGCGGACTTCGTAGTCGAGGCAGCGCAATTCGGCGGAGCGGGTGGCGGAGCCGACGAAGCTGCCCACCGTGAGATTCACGGCCCCGGGCGCCCGCTTGACGAAGCGGTCCCACAGCTCGCGCAATCCCCGGTTCACCACCCAGGCGAACGTGGCGCGCACGGCGCGCGGCCAGATCGTCCAGCCCAGGCGGGGCTCCCGCACCGTGAGCGTCCCGCCCACGCTCGCCTTGTAGAGAGCGAGGTCGTCCCGCTGGTATTCCTTCAGGGACAGCAGCCGGGCCCGGGCGTCGCAGGCCTTGTCGTGGCCGTCGCCATTGGGCGGTGGCGGCGGGTCGTCGGCATACACCCGCAGGAAGGAGCGCAGGGGATCCACCTGCATTTGGCGCACGGCCTTGGAGGTGAGCTCGCGGACCTCGATGGGCCGGTAGAACAGCGTCCATTCCACCCAGTGCTGGCCCGCCTTGCCGGCGAGCCGCTCGACGATCTCGACGCTGGTGGGGATCGGTTCCGCCGGCGTGCAATCGGCAGGCTGGCGGTACACCGGGCGCGGCTCGAGGGGAATCAGGCGCGTGCCCGTGCCGGCGCGCCAGCCCCAGTCCGCCGCGAGCGTGCGTACGGCGCGCCGTGCCACGGCGGCGATGGTGAGCGCGGGATTGGCACCCAGGGAGCCCGGGATGATGGAGCCGTCCAGCACCACCAGTCCGTCGTGCACCATGTGGCCCGGCCTGCCTTCGGGATCGAACACGCAGCCCAGGGAGTCGACGACGCCGTCGAGGTGGGTGGACCCCATCGCACATCCGCCGAGCGGATGCACCGTCAGCACCGGGCCGCGTTGGCCGCGCAGCAGGAACTCGGTGTCCGCAGGCAGCAGGCGCCACGCGGGATTGGGCAGCACCTTGGCGCCCGCATCGGCGCCGAGCGCCTTCTGCGCCGCGGCATACGCGTCCTCCATCCGCTGCGAGCGCCGGATGCCGGGCCACACCACGTGCGCCGAGCCTTCGCTTTCGCGTGGCTTCTTTCCCGGGGACGCTTGCGGGAGCGCGATGCGCCCGTCCGCCTCGTCGTGACCGATCAGGCCCACCAGCAGGGTGTTTTCCATCGCCTCGGGATCGACCGCCATGCTGTCGAGGCCGAGCTTCTCCTGTCCCGCGGAGCGCTTCGGTCGGCGCGTGAGGTCGTGGAACAGCGCCGAGGTGGTGACGCTCTCGTCGAACAGGCGCTTGAGCGCGGCGGGAACCGCGAATTCCTGCAGCAGCAGTCCCGGCAATTCGACCACGCCGGTGATCGTCGGGCCGACGCGGCGATCCCGCAGCGGCTGCCATTCCTCGGTGGTGGTGTGCACCGGCGCCTGGCCGGCATGGACCGCCACCAGGTTGTCGCCGTTGCAGGAGAACCGTTCGCCCAGCCGCGCCGACACCGGCAGGCCTTCCTGCTGCGAGCGCAGCAGGATCTCCGTGCTGCCGAGGGCGCCGGCGGCGAGGATCACCTTGCGTGCGCGCACCTCCACCGCTTCGTGCCGCTCGCGCAGCGACTCGCTGGTGAAGACCGTCTTGAGCAGCCAGTCCCCCGTGGCCGCGTCGCGACGCACCGCCAGCACGCTGCCGCCGGTGAAGATCTCGGCGCCGCGCGCCCAGGCCTGCACCAGCAGCGTCGTGTCCAGGGACTTCTTGGCGCCCACGTTGCAGCCGGTCATGCAGTCGCCGCACAGCGTGCATTGCGGAACGTTGGCATCCCCGTCCCGGGTCTGCACGGTGATCCAGGCGTCGTGATAGGGCAGCTGGCTTGCCGCCGCGACCGCGCGCAGGGCCTGCGTCTTGGCCAACGGCCGGGCACCGAGCCTCGGATGGTCACGCTCGAGGTGCGGGCTGGCGCCGAGCGCGGTCTTCACCTCGTGGAAGCATTGCGGCGTGAGGTCGGCGATCACCTCCGGCGGCAAGCCGGTGGCGGCAAGGTCCGGTTCCTGCATCACGCCGGCATTGATGAGGGAAGTGCCGCCCAGGCCGTTGCCGAGCACCGTCGACACGTCCGGCCCCAGGCGCACGTCCAGCAGCGCATCCAGCGGGCCTAGCGTCTTCCAGTGGCCCTTGCGGTTCACGCGCAGGTGCGGCGGCAGCTCCTGCAGGCTGCCGGCGAACATGCCCGGTGCGTATTCCTTGCCGCGCTCCAGGACGCACACGCGCGGGGAATGGCCTCGCGCATCGCGCCGGCCCGCGAGTTCCGCGGCCGCCATCGCGCCGCCATACCCGCTGCCGACGATCACGGCATCGAACACGGCGTGGGCCGCCTCTTCCCGCAGCACCGCGTAATCCTGCGACAGCCAGCGCAGGCTTTCCGGTGAACGCCCGCGCGGCGGGCCGTTCATGGCGCGACCCGCGAGTCCAGCAGGGCGGCGAGTTCGGCCTGGAGCAAGGGCAGGGCAACGGGCTTGTGCAGCAGCTTGATGCCGGCCAGCATCGCTTCCTTGAGGCGGTCCGGCGCGGTGTCGCCGCTGATGAGCAGCGCAGGCGTGGGGCCGATCGCCTCGACGATGCTGGCGATGGCCTGGATGCCGTTCTCGCCGTTGCGCAGGCGCATATCCGCGAGGATCACGTCCGGCCTGGCCGCACGGGCCTGCCGCGTGGCCTCCCCGATCGAACTGGCCTCGGCGCAGCGGCAGCCCAGTTCCTCCAGCAGCACGCGCATGCCCATGCGCACCGAGCGCTCGTCGTCGATCACCAGCACGCTGACACCGGTGAAGTTCTGCCCCGCCGGGGCTGCCGGTTGCGGCTGCGAGAGCGCGCCGTAGGTCTCCAGCGGGATGCGCAGGGTGACCGTGGTGCCCTGGCCCTGCGCCGACTGCAGCTCCAGCGCGATCCCCAGCAGGCTACAGAGCCGGCGCACGATCGACAGGCCCAGGCCCAGGCCCTTGGTGCGGTCGCGCTCCGGGTTGTCGACCTGGTAGAACTCCTCGAACACCATCGCCTGCTCCTCGGGCGGGATGCCGCGGCCGGTGTCCTGGACCGACAACAGCGCATGGCTGCCCTCGACCCGCAGGCGCAGCGTGACCTGGCCTTGCGGCGGCGTGAACTTGATCGCGTTCTCCGTCAGGTTGCGCAGCACCCGCAGCACCAGCGCCGGATCGGTCCAGCAGCGCGCGCCGACCGGGCAATCCAGCACCGCGACCAGTCCCTTCTCCTCGAAGGCCGCCCGCATCTCCGCGTGGTGCATCCGCAGCATCTCGCCGATGTCCACGATCCTGCGTTCCGGCTCGACGATGCCGGCGTCCAGCTTGGAGATGTCCAGCAGCTGGTCGAGCTGTTCAGACAGGGCCACCGTGACCTGGCTGAGGAGGTCCACGACCTCCCGGTCGCGCCCCTCGATGGGCCGCAGCGACAGGGCGGCCACCAGCAGGCCGATGGTGTGCAGCGGCTGCCGCAGGTCGTGGCTGGCCGCGGCCAGGAAGCGCGTCTTCGCCTGGTTGGCCTGCGTCGCCTGGGCCAGGGCCTCGCGCAACTGGGCGGCCATTTCGTGGTCCTGGAAGCGGATGCGCACCGACTCGTTGAAGTTGCGCCACGCGTTGTTCGCCACGGTGATGAGCACCCACAGGTACATCACGATCAGCACCGCCAGCGAGAGCGTGGTCAGGCTGGCGGTGTCGCCGCCGGGGTTGAGCAGCCACCACAGGGGCAGGGTGCCCGCCGCCGGGATCACGTAGGCGAGGAAGATCTTGCGGTGCCCCGCCGTCGTGCCGACCGCGCCGGTGCACAAGGCCAGGATCAGCAGGGTGAAGAAGGAGCGCTCGACTTCTGGCAGGAAGGGGAAGGCCCCGAGGCACATGCCGTGCACGCAGCCGTTGAGGAAGCTCAGGCGGACCGCCGTTCCCACCCGCTGGTCGGAAGGACGATCGATCTGCGTTGGCAGGAGAGCCAGCCAATGGCGGCGCATGAGCAGCACCGTGATCGCGCCGAGCAACCAGGCGGCGGGGATCCAGACCGGCATGCGCTGGGCCGCCATGAGCGCCACGACCACCATCAGGCAGCCGACCGCGACGGGCACGCGGCGACTCTGTTCGGCCAGCAGTTCCAGCAGCCGCTGGTGGACCTCTTCGCGGGGCGCCGATGCGCCGGCTCTCTCCATCAAGTCTTCCTCTCCTCCAGGCGGTCCGTCCTCGCGGGAGTATGGATCGTGCGGGCGCCGTCCTCTTCTGCTCAATGGGGGATGTCCGGGTGCGCGCGGCGCCTTCCCGCCCATAATGCCGCGATGCATGGTGGACCTGGAGGGCGCTGGCCGCAAGGGGCGGCGCCGGCGTCATGAACAAGCAGATCGGCATCGTCGGCGTCGGCAACATGGGAGGCAGCATGGCGGCGCGCCTGCTCGACCGCGGCTGGCAGGTGCGCGCCTGCGACCTGGTCGCCGAACGCGTGGACGCCCTGGTCGCCCAGGGAGCGACGCGGGCCGCAAGTCCCGGGGAGTGCGCCGCCGGCGCCGCCGCCCTGATCGTCTGCGTCGTGGACGCGGCGCAGGCGCGGGAGGTCCTGTTCGGTCCGCGGGGTGCCGCGGCGGCGCTGGCGCCAGGCCACGCCGTCCTGCTCTGTCCCACGATCTCGCCGCAGGACGTGGAGCGGCTGGCGGACTCCCTGCACCAGCGTGGCCTGGTCGCGATCGATGCGCCGATGTCGGGCGGCCCCGCCCGCGCGCGGGACGGCAGCATGAGCCTGATGGTGGCCTGCGCCGACGCGGTGTTCGACGCGCATCGTCCGCTGCTGGACACCCTCAGCTCGCGCCTGTTCCGGGTCGGCACGCGGCCGGGCGACGGCGCGCGAACGAAGCTCGTGAACAACCTGCTCGCCGGCATCAACCTGGCCGGCGCCGCCGAGGCGGTCGCGCTGGCGCAGCGGCTGGGGCTCGATCCCGCCCGCACGCTGGACGTGATCGAGCAGTCCAGCGGCCAGAGCTGGATCGGCTCGGACCGGATGCGGCGGGCCATCGCCGGCGATTTCGAACCCCGTGCCCACGTCACGTTGCTGCAGAAGGACACCCGCCTTGCGCTGGAAGCCGCGTCGGCGGCCGGCTTCCGCGGCCTGCTCGGCCCCGTCGCGCACGAGGCCTTCAACCGCGCCGCGGAGTCCGGTTGGGCCGGGCTCGACGATGCCGCGCTGATCAAGCTGTTCCAGCCATGACGACCGTGCTGGTCGTCGAGGACGACGACGCCATCCGCAACAACGTCGCCCGGCTGCTCAAGCTCGAGGGCTACGAGGTGAGCGTCGCCATCAACGGGACGGAAGGCCTGGAGCGGGCACGGTCGCTGCGACCGGAAGTGGTCGTGAGCGACATCAACATGCCCGGCATCGACGGGTTCGCGATGGTGGAGGCGATGCGCGCCGACCCCGCGCTCGCGACCACCGTGGTGCT
Organism: Ramlibacter sp. P4_H7; assembly: GCF_056400765.1. Lineage (NCBI taxonomy): Bacteria > Pseudomonadati > Pseudomonadota > Betaproteobacteria > Burkholderiales > Comamonadaceae > Ramlibacter > Ramlibacter sp. P4_H7. The sequence goes on along the minus strand of NZ_JBFUKP010000008.1, from coordinate 56,435 downwards.
GATGCTCACCGCGCTGGACGACCGCGCCAGCATGCGCCGCGGCATGACGGCGGGCGCGGACGACTACCTGGCCAAGCCGTTCACCCGGGTGGAGCTGCTGGAAGCGCTGGAGGGGCTGCTGAAGAAGCGGGGGCGCATCGAGCAGAGCATCCACTCCGCGGTCACGGAGCGCGAGGAGCACCTGCGCCGTGCGTTCACCGAAAGCCTGGGCGGCCTGCCGATGGCGGATCGCTTCGCCCTCGAGCCGCCGCTGGGCGCGGTGGCCGACCAGGTGCTGACGGCCACGGTGCTGTTCTCGGACATCCGCAACTTCACGTCCATCGCGGAGAAGCTGAATTCCAGCGAGGTGGCGGAACTGCTCACGCAGTACTTCGAACGCACCTCCGATCCGGTGCTGCGCCATGGCGGACAGCACCTCAAGTTCATCGGCGATGGCCTGATGGCGGTGTTCTCCGACCTTGGTGCGACCTCGCCCCTGCCGGCCGCGCGCCGCGCGCTCTCCGCCGCGCTGGCGTTGGCACTGGCCACGCATGAATTCCGCGGCTGGCTGGAGCAGCGCTTCGCCGACCGCGGGCTGCCGCCCTTCGCCATCGGTGTCGGCCTGCACGCGGGCGAGGTCACGATCTGCCGGCTCGGGTCCACGCAGATGAAGGAGACCACGCCGATCGGCGACACCGTCAACACCGCGGCGCGGCTGCAGGGCGCGAGCAAGGAACTGGGCTGGACCGTTGTCGCCAGCGCGTCGGTGCTGGAGCGGGCGGGCGACGGCGTGCAGACCGGCGGCGGCACCTCGCTGGAAGTCCGCGGCCGCAATGGCTGGGTGGACGTGGTGGAGGTCGTCGGCCTGGAGGCGACGGCACAGGACCGCGCCAACGGGATGGCGGCCGTCGCCGAGCGCGCCGAGGAGATCCGCCAGGCCGTGCAGGTCAATTCCGAGATCACGGCGCGGGCCGTCAAGGGCGCGCTGCGCAGCAAGTTGTCCACCCTGAAGCACCATCGCTTCGCGCCGGGCGAGGCGCCGCTGCGCCTGAAGGGCTTTCGGCTCACGCGCAAGCTCGCATCGGGCGGAATGACCGAGGTCTACCTCGCGGTGCGCGAGCAGGACCAGTTGCCGGTGGTGCTGAAGGTGCTGGACGCCTCGGGCCAGGCCGCGGGAGCCAACCTGTCGCGCTTCATCCAGGAATACGCGCTGCTGTCCAGGATCGACGATCCCCACGTGATCCGCATCTACGACCAGGGGTTCACCGACGACCACGCGTACATCGCTATGGAGTATTTCGAGCGCGGCGACCTGCGGTCCGAGCTGCGCGGGCCGCTGCCGCGCGAACGGGTGATGCAGGTGCTCACGCAGATCGCGCAGGCCCTCGCCGTGATCCACGCTCATGGCATCGTGCACCGCGACCTGAAGCCCGAGAACGTGATGCTGCATGCCGACGGCAGCGTCGCACTGGCGGACTTCGGCGTGGCCAAGGCGATGGTGCAGGACGCCGCGCTGGCGCTGACCGACACGCGGCACGGCGAGGTGGTGGGAACGCCGTACTACCTCAGCCCGGAACAGGCTTCGGGGAAGGCCATCACCCCGGCCAGCGACCTCTACAGCCTGGGCGTGATGCTGTTCGAAATGCTCACCGGCTCGCGGCCCTTCAGCGCCGAGAGCCTGGAACTGCTGCTGGCCCGCCATCTCACCGCGCCGACACCGCTGCTGCCGGCGGAACACGGTGGACTGCAGCCGGTCGTGGACAAGCTGATGGCCAAGCAGCCGGAAGACCGGTATGCCAGCGCGCAGGCGTTGCTGGAGGACCTCGCCCGGTTGCCACTGCTGAGAACGATCGCGAACTGACCGGTCCGCCCCCGGGGAAAGGGACCCGCGGCCTACAATGGTCCGATGATTTCCCGCGAACCCACCATCGAGCGCCTCGCCACCGCCAAGGCGCTGCTGCTCGAACCCTTCGGCCTCGACGAATCGCACCTCACGCGCGCCCTCGCCGAGATCCGCGCGCACCGCGTCGAGGACGCCGACCTGTACTTCCAGTACACGCGCAGCGAAGGCTGGAGCCTGGAAGAGGGCATCGTCAAGACCGGCAGCTTCAGCATCGACCAGGGCGTGGGCGTGCGGGCCGTGAGCGGCGAGAAGACCGCCTTCGCCTACTCCGACGACATTTCGGAAGCCTCGCTGCTCGATGCGGCGCGCACCGTGCGCTCGATCGCCGGCGCCGCGAAGAACGCCCGCGCGAAAGTGCCCGGGACCCGGGTGGCGGGCAGCCGTTCGCTGTACCAGGGCCTCGACCCGATCGGCACGCTCGACAGCACCGCCAAGGTGAAACTGCTGGAGCGCGTGGAACAGATGGCGCGCGCCAAGGATCCCCGCGTCGCGCAGGTGATGGCCGGCCTGGCGAGCGAGTACGACGTGGTGCTGGTGGCGCGGGCCGACGGCACCATCGCCGCGGACGTGCGCCCGCTCGTGCGCCTGTCGGTGACCGTGATCGCCGAACAGAACGGCCGCCGCGAAATGGGTTCCGGTGGCGGTGGTGGCCGCTTCGGCCTCGCCTACTTCGACGACGAGCACCTGCAGCAATACGTGGACGATGCGGTCAAGGCGGCGATGACCAACCTGGAATCGCGCCCGGCGCCGGCCGGCGAGATGACCGTGGTGCTCGGGCCGGGCTGGCCGGGCATCCTGCTGCACGAAGCGGTGGGCCACGGCCTGGAGGGCGACTTCAACCGCAAGGGCTCGAGCGCGTTCTCCGGCCGCATCGGCCAGCGCGTGGCGGCCAAGGGCGTGACCGTGCTCGACGACGGCACCATCCAGGACCGCCGCGGTTCGCTGAACGTGGACGACGAAGGCAACCCCAGCCAGCGCAACGTGCTGATCGAGGACGGCATCCTGCGCGGCTACATCCAGGACTCCATGAACGCGCGCCTGATGGGCGTCGCGCCCACCGGCAACGGCCGCCGCGAAAGCTATGCGCACATCCCGATGCCGCGCATGACCAACACCTACATGCTGGGCGGTGACCGGGCCCCGGAAGAGATCGTGGCGAGCATCACCAAGGGTCTCTACGCCACCAACTTCGGCGGCGGGCAGGTGGACATCACCTCGGGCAAGTTCGTGTTCTCCGCGAGCGAGGCCTACTGGGTCGAGAACGGCAAGATCCTCTACCCGGTCAAGGGCGCCACGATCGTCGGCAACGGTCCCGACGCGCTCACCCGCGTCAGCATGATCGGCAACGACATGAAGCTCGACACCGGCGTCGGCACCTGCGGCAAGGAAGGCCAGAGCGTGCCGGTCGGCGTGGGGCAGCCCACGCTGCGGATCGACGGCCTGACCGTCGGCGGCACCGCCTGACAGCGAAAACCTGCCGTCCGGAGGCGGCAGGGACTCCGGGCTGGTGCAGCGGGGAGGCGAAGCTCATACTCGGCCGCCTCTAGTCCTTGCCCGATGCACAGCACCGTTCCCTCGAGCTCCCGACTGCTGCCAGGTGCGTGCAGCCAGCTGCCGAGCGCCCACACGTTCGGTGAACTGAGCAACTTCCTGCGCAACGGGATCGCCGACGAGGACAGCCGCATCCTCTCGGACAGCATGCAGCAGCTGGCGCTGCATGCCGAGGGCGTGGTGGCCGGCCTGCGCATGAGCCGTCACCGCAGCCACGCGGCGCCGATCCTGATGGACATGCTGACCGTGCTGCGCGACCACCGAGGCACTGTCGCCAACCTCGGGTTCGCCTGGCGCGGACTGTATGAGTTCGGCGGCTACCTCCACGCGCTCGACGGCTTCCGAGTCCTGATCGGCCAGTGGCTGCTTTGCTTCGATCGGCGGAACGACGAGGTGACCGTGACGCCGGAGGAGTTCGCGCTGATGTCCTGGCGCACGCTGGGCGAGGGCATGCTGCTGGTCGACATGTACGAGCAGTGGCTGGAGCGCGAAGGCCTGGCGGCAGCCGAGGCGTCCGACCTTGGCCAGCTCTCGGAGCCGCCTGGGGATCGCGGGCGCCAGTGGTGGCACAAGCTGCGGCGCTGAAAGCCCCGGTTTCGCGCGCGGCTGGCGGGACCGTCAGCGGAATGTGCTAAATTGCCTGCCATGCGTCCCGTTCGCGTTTTCTTTTTTGGCTACTTTTGGTTCTCCAGCGCCCCCGGCGGAAGAGAGATCTGAGCGTACCCGCGACACACGCAAAGAACCTCGAACAAACCGCCGGCACCCCCGGCGGTTTTTTCTTGGCCCCCACGAAAGCACAGAGGAAGAGAAGCCGTCCATGACCGCCAAAGCCACGACCGCCACCGATGCCTGGTATTCGCGTCCCGTCGACAAGACCAGCCAGACCGACGACGAACGCATCAAGGACATCACCGTGCTTCCTCCTCCCGAACACCTGATCCGCTTCTTCCCCATCCGCGGCACTCCGGTGGAGACGCTGATCAGCGAGACCCGGCGATCCATCCACGACATCATGGCCGGCAAGGACGACCGGCTGCTGGTCGTGATCGGTCCCTGTTCGATCCACGATCCTTCGGCGGCGGTGGACTACGCCCGCAAGCTGAAGGAAGCCAGAACCAAGTACCGCGACACGCTGGAAGTCGTGATGCGCGTGTACTTCGAGAAGCCGCGCACCACGGTGGGCTGGAAGGGCCTGATCAACGATCCCTACCTGGACGAGAGCTACCGCATCGACGAGGGCCTGCGCATCGCCCGCCAGCTGCTGATCGAAATCAACCGGCTCGGGCTGCCGGCCGGCAGCGAGTTCCTCGACGTGATCTCGCCGCAATACATCGGCGACCTCATCTCGTGGGGCGCCATCGGCGCGCGCACCACCGAAAGCCAGGTGCACCGCGAGCTGGCTTCCGGGTTGTCCGCTCCGATCGGCTTCAAGAATGGCACCGACGGCAACATCAAGATCGCCACCGATGCGATCCAGGCCGCGGCTCGCCCGCACCATTTCCTGTCCGTCCACAAGAACGGCCAGGTCGCGATTGTGCAGACCAACGGCAACCGGGACTGCCACGTCATCTTGCGAGGCGGCAAGGAACCGAACTACGACGCCGCGAGCGTCACCGCGGCCTGCAAGGAACTGGAAGCGGCCAAGCTGCCGGCGACGCTGATGGTCGACTGCAGCCACGCCAACAGCAGCAAGCAACACGAACGGCAGGTGGAAGTGGCGCGGGACATCGCCGGCCAGATCGCTTCGGGCTCCCGGAACGTCTTCGGCGTCATGGTGGAAAGCCACCTGGTCGGCGGTGCCCAGAAGTTCGCTCCCGGGAAGGACCAGCCGCAGGCTCTTGAGTACGGCAAAAGCATCACCGACGCCTGCATTGGCTGGACCGAATCGCTCGAGGTTCTGGACACGCTGGCCCAGGCCGTGCGCCAGCGCCGTAGCCGTTGATTAATACCATTTGCTGTATTTACATTTGGTAACTCCCTCGGTATAGTCATTTTGACTCGGCTGCTGCCGAGGAGGGAATCCATGAGCATCGAGATCCCCGTGCTCCGGCTGGGAATGGCCGGCTACACGGGGGAACAACAGAAACTTGCATCGGCCGCCGCGGCGGCGGCCAGCAACGGCCGCGCACGCTGGGAAATCGCTGCCTTCACGGAGGCAGATGGCTGGTGGCTGGATGGCGCCCGGACCGTGCTGCTGCCCGACCAGCACCTGCGCGTCCAGCCGGCGACGGCGTCCGATCGACCCGTGCAGCTTGCGCTCAGCGACGTCGATCGCCCGGTCGCCTTCTCCGTTCCGGTCATCGCGCCCGGTTTCAAGCCGGCGGTCACCTTCCAGCTCGGTGAACAGGTCGACACCACGCGGGTGCTCAACCTTTTTGCCGACTGGCTGCAGGTGACGCTGTCCCAGTTCGCCCTCGCCTCCAGCATCGCCGAAAACCAGCCGCGGCTCGCATCGGGTTCGTGGGAGGTCCTGCGCGGCAGCGACCTGCTGGCCGTGGTCGACCTGAAGCTGGGCGCCGGCGTCCGGCCCGGTGTCACGTCCAAGGATTTCGTGGAGGCCAGCTGGTGCATCCGCGACCACGGCGCCGTCGTCATCCCGCCGGGCTATCCGCGCGCGAGCGTGTCGCAGGTGATGTGGCAGTACGCCCAGCGCAGCGAACGTGAACTGCTGCCTTCGCACTACCGTACCCAGCCCCTGTACTTCCGGCGGCCGCCGCGCCTGCCGCAGCGCCAGCTGAAGGATGCGCACCTGCTGGTCATACGGGAACTGGCTGGAAACCCCGGAATGAACTTCAACGGCCTGCAACAGGCGACCGGCCTGGGTGCGGAGGCGCTGGCGCGCGTGCTGTCCGCCCTGTATGTGGTGGGCTCCATCACCGCCAATGCCAAGCGGGCCGCAGGGCCGGTGGTGCGTCCGGCCTCCGCTCGCGACGGCACGATCGCCAACAGCGACGTGTTCCAGTCCGTGATGGATTCGGCTCCCCGGCCGACGGACCTGCCGAGGGCCCCGATCTCGGACATGACGGCGCCGGTGCCGCTGATGCGCGAGTAAGCAGCGCTAGCGGGCGGCGCCCAGGCGCTCCATCAGCTTCGCGTGGATCCCGCCGAAGCCGCCATTGCTCATGCACAGCACGTGATCGCCCGGTCGAGCGGCGGTGCCCACCTGTTCCACCAGCTCCGCGATGTCGCGTCCGACCAGGGCCTTGTTGCCCATCGGCTTGAGGACATCCGACGGATCCCAGCCCAGGCCGCCGGCATGGCAGAAGGCGAGGTCGGCCTGCTCCAGGCTCCACGGCAGCTGCGCTTTCATCGTGCCCAGCTTCATGGTGTTGCTGCGCGGCTCGAACACCGCCAGGATGCGCTGGCTGCCCACCTGCCGGCGCAGCCCGTCGAGGGTCGTGCGGATGGCAGTAGGGTGGTGCGCGAAGTCGTCGTAGACCGTGACGCCGTTGGCGATGCCGATCACTTCCATGCGCCGCTTGACGTTGCGGAACTCGCGCAGCGCGGTCGCGGCGGTGGCCGGCGTCACGCCCACGTGCTGGGCCGCGGCAATCGCGGCCAACGCATTGAGCTGGTTGTGCACGCCGCCGACTTCCCAGTGCACGGCCGCGACGCGGTGGCCCTGTTCGAGCACGTCGAAGCGATTGGGTTCGCCTTCGGCCCGGAAGTCGCTGACGGTCGCGCCGAAGCTGCGCACCTCGCTCCAGCAGCCCCGGTGCAGCACGCGCGTGAGGCTTTCCTCCAGCCCGTTGACGACGATGCGTCCGGTGGAGGGCACGGTGCGCACGAGATGGTGGAACTGCCGTTCGATCGCGGCCAGGTCGTCGAAGATGTCCGCGTGGTCGAATTCGAGGTTGTTCAGGATGGCGGTGCGCGGACGGTAATGGATGAACTTGCTGCGCTTGTCGAAGAAGGCGGTGTCGTACTCGTCGGCCTCGATCACGAAGGGCGTGAAAGGCCGCGCGGTGTTGCCGAGGCGCGCGGACACATCGAAGTTGAGCGGTACGCCCCCCACCAGAAACCCGGGCTGCAGCCCGGCGTGCTCCAGGATCCAAGCCAGCATGGACGTGGTCGTGGTCTTGCCGTGCGTGCCGGCGACGGCCAGCACGTGGCGGTCCTGCAGCACGTGCTCGGCCAGCCACTGCGGGCCACTGGTGTAGGGCAGGCCCTGGTCCAGGATCGCTTCCATCAGCGGGTACCGGGGCGTGCCGTCGGGCTGGCGCGCGCGTGAAACGACGTTGCCGACCACCCAGACGTCCGGCTTGATGGCCAGCTGCTCGACGCCGAAGCCCTCGATCAGGTCGATACCCAGGCTGCGCAGCTGGTCGCTCATGGGCGGGTAGACGCCCGCGTCGCAGCCGGTGACCCGGTGTCCCGCTTCGCGGGCGAGCGCGGCAAGTCCTCCCATGAACGTGCCGCAGATGCCGAGAATATGGATGTGCATGGGGCGCGATTATCGGGGCGCGCGCCCGTGCTCGGCCGGTGTCCCGCGCTAGCGCGGGAATCGTTCACGCAGCTTGAGCTTCCAGAACTTTCCAGTGGAGGTTCGCGGCACCGCTTCGATGAATTCGTAGCGCTCGGGCAGCTGCCATTTCGCGAAGCTGTGCTTCAGCAGGTGTTCGTTCAATTCGGCGGGTCGGGGGTCGCTGCCTTTCTTCAGGACGACGCAGGCGAGCGGGCGTTCGCTCCATTTCGGGTCCGGGATGGCGATCACCGCCGCTTCGGCCACGGCGGGGTGCGCCATCAGGGCGTTCTCCAGGTCCACCGAGCTGATCCATTCGCCGCCGGACTTGATCAGGTCCTTGGTGCGATCGGTGATGCGCACGAATCCGAGCTCGTCCACCGAGGCGACGTCGCCGGTGCGCAGCCAGCCATCGTCCGTGAATTTCTCGGGGCTGATCGGCACCTCGTGGTAGCTGCCGGTGATGAAGGGACCGCGCACCTGGATCTCGCCCACGCTCTGGCCGTCCCAGGGCTGGGGACCGCCTTCGCCGATCACGCGCAGGTCGACCAGCGGCACGGGCACGCCGGCCATCGCGGCGCGCCGGTACTTCTCGTCGTCGCTGGCGCCCTGCAGCTCCGCGCGCGGGTAGGAGATCGTGCAGACCGGCGAGGTCTCGGTCATGCCCCAACCCTGTTCGATCCAGATGCCATGGCGGTCGAAGGCGCGGATCAGCGCCTCCGGCACGGCCGCGCCGCCCACCAGCGAGCGCATGCCGCGCGGCAGCGTCCAGCGGCCGTGGTGGGGAGAGTCCTTCGCCTGGGCGGCGTCGTAGGTCTGGATGAGGCCCATCCAGATGGTGGGCACGCCCAGCGACAGGGTGGGCGGCTCCACCTGCATCAGGTCCAGCAGGTCCTCGGGATGCAGGTGCGGACCCGGGAACACCAGCTTCACGCCCATCATCACCGCCCCGTAGGGCATGCCCCAGCTGTTCGCGTGGAACATGGGCGTCACCGGCATCACGACGTCGGTGCCGCGCAGCCCCCAGAAGTCGCCCAGGCTGGCCACCAGCGTGTGCAGGATGGTCGAGCGGTGCGAGTAGGCGACCCCCTTCGGCCGTCCGGTCGTCCCGGACGTGTAGCACATGGCCACCGGATCGTCCTCGCCGTGCTCGGCATAGCGGAAACCGTCCGGGTCCGCGTCGGCCAGCAGCGCTTCATAGTCCATGTACTCCGGTGCGACCCGGGCGCCCGAGAAGGGGAACACGATCACCTTCTCGAACCGGTGCAGCTTCGCGACCTGCTGGTAGAGCGGCAGCAGCACGTCGTCCACCACGAGGAAGCGGTCCTTGGCGTCGCCGGCGATCCAGCCGATCTCGTCGGGCGACAGGCGCAGGTTCAGCGTGTGCATCACGCCGCCGGCCGCGGGAATTCCGAAGTAGCACTCCAGGTGGGCGTGGTGGTTCCAGCAGAGGGTGGCGACGCGCTCGCCCTTCTTGAGGCCCAGCTTCTGCAGGGCCGATGCCAGGCTGCGCGTGCGGCGGTGGAACTCGCCGTAGGTATGGCGGCGCAGGCTCTTGTCCGGCAGGCGCGAAACGATCTCGTTGCGGTGGAACAGCTGCCCGGCGCGCTCCAGCAGGTGGTTGAGCGACAGCGGGGTGTTCATCATGGTGCTCTGCATGCCGGTCTCCTGCTCGTGAAGGCAAGCCACTGTAGGGCCCGGGGGCAGGCAGGGCAATGCAGAATGGACCCGATGGACACCCTGCAGTCGGAGATCGCCGCCACCGCCGCACGGCTGGTGGTGGAAGAGGGTCTGGAATACGGGCCGGCGAAGCGCCGTGCCGTCAAGCAGCTCGGGCTGGGCGCGCGGACCGCTCTCCCGGACAACGAGTCGCTGGAAGATGCAGTGCGCGAGTACATCGACATCTTCTGCGCGGACACCCAGCCCGCGGAGCTGGCCGCGTTGCGCAGGCTTGCGCTCACCTGGATGGAACGGATGGCGGAGTTCCGCCCGCACCTGGCCGGGGCGGTGTGGCATGGAACGGCCACGCGACTGTCCGACATCTACGTCCAGCTGTTTTGCGACGATCCCAAATCGGCGGAGATCAAGCTGATCGACCACGACGTGGACTACACGCCGCGGACGGTGAACGGGTTCCAGGGGGAGCCGGTGGAAGCCCTGAGCATCAGCAGCATGAGCGCCGAACTGGGCGAGCAGGTGGGGGTGCACCTGCTGGTCTACGATCACGACGACTTGCGGGGCGCGCTGAAGCCGGATGCCAAGGGGCGGACTCCCCGCGGCGACCTGGCGGCGGTCCGCGCCTTGCTGAAGGAACACGGAGATGCATGAAGAAGAGAGCGTCGCGACCGCGCCATCGCCGCGACGGCGTGCCTGGTTGTTCGCGGGGGTCGCCGGTGCCGCGGCGGCGGCCGGTGCCGGCATGGCCTGGTGGCGCTTGCGCCCTGCCGAACTCGCCGACGACGCGTCGCAGCAGCTCTGGGGCCTGAATTTCGAGACGCCGCAGGGTGGCCCGCTCGCGATGGCGTCCCTGCGCGGCAAGCCGCTGCTGGTGAATTTCTGGGCGACCTGGTGCGCGCCCTGCATCGAGGAAATGCCGCTTCTCGATGCGTTTTATCGCCAACACGCAGCGAACGGCTGGCAAGTGGTCGGGCTCGCGATCGACCAGCCCACCTCCGTCCGCAAGTTCCTGCAGCGAACCCCGGTCTCGTTTCCCATTGGATTGGCCGGGCTCGAGGGAACGGAGCTGACCCGGAAACTGGGCAACCTCGCCGGGGGCCTGCCGTTCTCGGTGATGCTGGACGCGGAGGGCCGCGTGCGCCAGCGTAGAATGGGCCGGCTCAGCGAGGCCGACCTGAAAGCCTGGTCGGGCCTCGGCTGACTCCAGGAGCGGCCACCTTCGCTTCATGTCGGGCATGCTTCGGCTGAAGACAACACGAAAAATGAGCGTCGTTCGGCGAAAAAGACGTAAGTAAGCGAATTTTGCTGTAAATTCGCGTCCTCTCGAACGAGGCAGGAGAACCTCCCCATGGACTTGCGCAAACTCAAGACACTGATCGACCTGGTGTCCGAATCGAACGTGTCCGAACTGGAGATCACGGAAGCGGAGGGCAAGGTCCGCATCGTCAAGGGCGGGCCCGCGATGGTTCAAGCCGTCGCCGCCCCTGCGGCGCCCGTTGCCGCTGCAGCCGTTCCGGCGCTCGCGGCCGCTGCACCCGCCCCGGTCGCGGCGCCCGAGGCGCCCAAGGGCCACACGGTCAAGTCGCCGATGGTGGGGACTTTCTACCGGGCCTCCGCGCCGGGAGCCAAGTCCTTCGTGGAGATCGGCAGCCAGATCAAGGAAGGCGAAACGATCTGCATCATCGAGGCCATGAAGATCCTCAACGAGATCGAGGCCGACAAGTCGGGCACCATCACCGCCATCCTTTGCGAGAACGGGCAAGCAGTCGAATACGGCCAGCCGCTGTTCGTGATCGAGTGAGCATGTTCAAGAAGATCCTGGTCGCGAACCGCGGGGAAATCGCGCTGCGCATTCAAAGGGCGTGCAACGAGCTCGGGGTGAAGGCCGTGATGGTCTATTCCGAAGCCGACCGCGAGGCCAAGTACGTCAAGCTGGCGGACGAGGCCGTCTGCATCGGGCCGGCGGCCTCCGCGCAGAGCTACCTGAACATGCCGGCCATCATCTCGGCGGCCGAAGTAACGGACGCCGAGGCGATCCACCCCGGCTACGGCTTCCTGTCCGAGAACGCCGACTTCGCCGAGCGGGTGGAAAAGAGCGGCTTCCAGTTCATCGGTCCCACGCCCGAGTCCATCCGGATCATGGGCGACAAGGTCTCGGCCAAGCAGGCCATGATCAAGGCGGGCGTCCCCTGCGTGCCCGGCTCGGAAGGCGAACTTCCGGACAGCGCCGCGGAAGTGCGGCGCATCGCCAAGGCGGTCGGCTACCCGGTGATCATCAAGGCCGCCGGTGGCGGCGGCGGTCGCGGCATGCGCGTCGTCCACACCGAGGCGGCCCTGATCAACGCGGTGCAGATGACCAAGGCCGAGGCCGGCGCGGCCTTCAACAATCCGTCGGTGTACATGGAGAAGTTTCTCCAGAACCCGCGCCACGTCGAGATCCAGATCCTCGCCGACAAGCACAAGAACGCCGTCTACCTGGGCGAGCGCGACTGCTCCATGCAGCGCCGGCACCAGAAGGTGATCGAGGAGGCTCCGGCCCCCGGCATCCCGCGCAAGCTGATCGAGAAGATCGGCGAGCGCTGCGCCGCCGCCTGCAAGAGGATCGGCTACCGCGGCGCGGGCACCTTCGAGTTCCTGTACGAGAACGGCGAGTTCTACTTCATCGAGATGAACACCCGGGTGCAGGTCGAGCACCCCGTGACGGAGCTCATCACCGGCATCGACATCGTCAAGACGCAGATCCGCGTCGCCGCCGGCGAGAAGCTGCCGTTCGCGCAGCGCGACATCGTCCTGCGCGGCCACGCCATCGAGTGCCGGGTGAACGCCGAGGACCCGTACAACTTCGTGCCCTCGCCCGGGCGCATCACGCTGTGGCACCAGCCCGGCGGCCCCGGCGTGCGGGTGGACTCGCACGTGTACAACAACTACTTCGTGCCGCCCAACTACGACAGCATGATCGGCAAGATCATCGTCCACGGCGACACCCGCGAGCAGGCGCTGGCCCGCATGCGGGGGGCGCTGGGCGAGACGGTGGTGGAAGGCATCAAGACCAACATCCCGCTGCACCGAGAGCTGATGGTCGACGCCAAGTTCATGGCCGGCGGCACCAACATCCACTATCTCGAAGAGTGGCTGTCGCACCATAAGAGGTGAGGGCCGGGTCGACCATGTTCGAACTGCGGCTGCTGTGCCCGGAGGAGCGCGTCGAGGCGGTCAGTGACGCGCTGGAGGCGCTCGACGCGCTGAGCGTCTCGGTCGAGGACGCCGACGCCCAGACACCGGCGGAACAGGCCCTGTTCGGCGAGCCCGGGATGCCGCCGCCCAAGGAGGGCTGGCAGCGCTCGCTGGTGATCGCGCTGTTCCCCGGCCAGGCCCAGGCCAAGGAGGCGGCGGAACTGCTCGCGCCGCAGGACTTCTTCGCCGGCTGCAAGTTCATCGCCATCGTCGACGTGCCCGAGCAGGACTGGGTGCGCCTGACGCAATCGCAATTCGAGCCGGTGGAGATCACGCCCAGCTTCTGGATCGTCCCGACCTGGCACGAACCGCCCGCGCAGGCGCAGGACGTCATCCGGCTCGACCCCGGCCTGGCCTTCGGCACCGGAACGCACCCGACCACGCGCATGTGCCTGCGCTGGATCGCCCGCCACGCGCCGCAGGCGCAGCGCGTGCTGGATTACGGCTGCGGTTCCGGCATCCTCGCCATCGGTGCAGCCAAGTTCGGCGCAGCCAGCGTGGACGCGGTCGACATCGACGAGGCGGCGGTCCGTTCCACCGAGGCCAACGCCCGCGCGAACGGCGTGCAGGTCACGGCGGGCCTGCCCGATCTGGCACAGGGCCGGTACGACACCGTGCTCGCCAACATCCTGGCCACGCCGCTCAAGGTGCTGGCCCCCCTGCTGTGCGCGCATGTCGCGCCCGGCGGGCACCTGGTCCTGGCGGGCATCCTGTCGCGCCAGGCCGACGAACTGAAGGCGGCCTACGCGCCGCACTGCCAGCTCGAAGTGAGCGACGAGCAGGACGGCTGGATCCTGATGACGGCGCGTTTCTGAGCGGCCTCTCTACAATCGCTGGCTCATGAGCCTGATCACCAGCTGCCCCGCCTGCGGCACGATGTTTCGTGTCGTCGCGGACCAGCTGAAGATCTCCGAAGGCTGGGTGCGCTGCGGCCATTGCAGCGAGGTGTTCGACGCCAGCAAGCACCTGAGCGACGAATCCGTGCTGGTGGAGCCCGAGCTGGCGCAACAGGCCACGCGCCCGGCCGACATGCCCACCCGCCCGGCCGAGATGGCGAACGAGTCGAAGGACGCCGATGCCCCCGAGGCGCCGGCCCGGGCCGCGCCTCCGCACAAACGTGCCGCCAGCGAATCCACCGACCCGTCCGACTTCTTCGGCGAAGACAGCCACGTGGCGCTGGAGCCTTCGCCACTGGACGCGCCCTTCGTGTTCCGCCCTGCGGAGGTGCTGGGCCTGCGCGACTCGCAGATTCCCGAGCCTGGCGAGGAAAGCCAGATGCTGCCCGAGGACTTCGACTTCGACCGGGCGGGGCCGGAGGACGAGGACCTGGAGGACGTCTCGTTCGTGCAGCAGGCGCGGCGCCAGGAATTCTGGAGCCGTCCGGGCATGCGGCTCGCGCTGGCTTCCTCGGGCGTGCTGCTGGCGGCGCTGCTGACGCTGCAGGTCGCCTACCAGGACCGGGACCGGCTGGCACTGAGCTCCCCCGGCATGCGGCCGCTGCTCGAAGGCATGTGTGCCGTACTGGGCTGCGCCCTGACCGCGCCGCGCCAGATCGAATCCGTGGTCATCGAGACGTCGGGCTTCAACCGCCTGCGCGACGACACCTACCGCCTCAGCTTCACGCTGCGCAACACCGCCCCCGTGCCGGTGGCGGCGCCCGCGATCGAGCTGACCCTCACCGATTCGCAGGACCAGACCATCGCGCGGCGCGTGCTCACGCCCGCGGAGCTGGGCGCGAATGCGGCGGTGATCCCCGCCACCAGCGACTGGTCGCGCAGCCTGGGCATCGCGCTCGGCACGACCGGCGGCGCGCGCGTGGCGGGCTACCGCCTCCTTGCCTTCTATCCCTGACTCCACCAAGAAAGACTTGCCATGGCAGCCGTCATCTGCGGATCGCTCGCGTTCGACACCATTATGACCTTCGAGGGGCGCTTCGCCGAGCAGATCCTGCCCGACCAGCTGCACATCCTGAACGTGTCCTTCCTGGTCCCCGCCCTGCGCCGTGATTTCGGCGGCTGCGCCGGCAACATCGCCTATGCCCTGAAGCTGCTGGGCGGGACGCCGCTGCCCATGGGCGCCGTCGGCAGCGACGGCGGCGACTACCTGCAGCGCTTCGAGCGGCTGGGCATCGCCACCGGCTTCGTGCTGCGGGTGGACGACACCTACACGGCCCAGGCGATGATCATGACGGACCGGGACAACAACCAGATCACCGCCTTCCACCCCGGCGCGATGATGCAGGCGCACCGGATGCAGGTGAAGCCGCGCGACGACATCAAGCTGGGCATGATCTCGCCCGATGGCCGCGACGCGATGCTGCAGCACGCGCAGCAGTTCAAGGCCGCCGGCATCCCCTTCGTGTTCGACCCGGGCCAGGGCCTGCCGATGTTCGACGGCACGGAGCTGGCGAACTTCATCGACCTGGCGACCTGGGTCACCGTCAACGACTACGAGGGCAAGATGCTGTCCGAGCGCACCGGCTGGAGCAGCGCCGAGATCTCGCGCCGGGTGCAGGGACTGGTGGTCACGCTGGGCGGCGACGGCTGCGAGGTGTGGGTCAATGGCGAGGTGACCCTGGTGGCGCCGGAACAGGCGAAGGCCATCGTCGATCCAACCGGCTGCGGCGATGCCTGGCGCGGCGCCCTGCTGTACGGCCTGGAGCAGGGCTGGTCCCTCACCCGCTGCGCCCAGCTGGGCAACAAGGTCGGCGCCATCAAGATCGCCAGCCGGGGCCCGCAGAACTACACGCTGGCGGGCCTGAAGCACTGAGGCATCAGCTGCCCCGGGCGATCGTGACCCCGCCGTCCACCACGATGGTCTCGCCGACCACGTAGTCGCCGGCGCGCGATGCCAGGAAGATGGCGGCGCCCGCCATGTCCTCCGTGGTGCCGATGCGCCCGGCGGGCACGCGGTGCGCGACCTCCTCGCCGTGGTCGCGCGCCTGCTTGTTCATGTCCGATGGGAACGGCCCCGGTGCGATCCCGCTGACCACGATGTTGTCCTGCGCCAGGCGCAGCGCCATCCGCTTGGTCAGGTGGATCAGGCCGGCCTTGCTGGCGGTGTACGAGTAGGTGTCCCACTGGTTCACCGAGATGCCGTCGATCGAGGCGATGTTGATCACCTTGGCCGGGCGGGCCTTGGCGCCGCGCTTGAGCGCTTCGTGCAGCGCCTGCGTGAGGAAGAAGGGCGCCTTCATGTTCAGGTCCACCACCTTGTCCCAGCCGGCTTCCGTGAAGGTGTCGAAATCCTCGCCCCAGGCCGCACCGGCGTTGTTCACCAGGATGTCCAGGGCCGGCTCGCGCTGGCCGATCTCGGCGGCCAGCTGGCGCGCGCCCTCGACCGTGGACACGTCGATCGGCAGCGAGATGCACGGCCCGATCGCCGACAGCTCCCTCGCGGTGGCATCGCAGGCGGCGGCCTTGCGGGCCGTGATGTAGACCTTCGCGCCCTGGTGCAGCAGGCCGGTGGCGATCATGCGGCCGATGCCGCGGGAGCCGCCGGTGACCAGGGCGACGCGGCCAGTTAGGGAAAACAGGTCTTTCATGGGGGAACTCCGCTGTGAGAGGCCGAGCCTAACGGCACGCGCGCGACCTTCCAATCACCTGAATGACAACCGGCCGGCACGTCTCCGCAACGCGCGCGCGGCGGCCCTGGCAAGGAGACGACATGCTTCGCCATGCATTGGCTTCCCTCGCGACCGCCGGACTGCTGGTGGCCTGCGCCACACGGGACGACGCCGCCGCCGTCCTCGCGCAGGCCGACCAGGCGATGGGCGGCACCCAGCTCAAGACCTTGCGCTACGCCGGCAGCGGCACGGGCGCCACCTTCGGGCAGGCGTACGTGCCGGGCACGCCCTGGCCGCGGATCAACATCCCCAGCTACGCGCGGTGGGCCGACTACGAGAACGCGGCGCTGCGGGAAGACTCCGTGCGGGCCCGGTCCGAGGTGAATGGCGGCGGTGGGATTCCGCCCATGGGCATGGGTGATCAGCGCGCGTCCGCGTGGGTGCGCGGCAACCAGGCCTGGAACATGGTGGGCCCGGCGCCGGCCGCGGCGCCTGTGGCCCTGGAGAGCCGGATCCACGACCTCTGGACCACGCCGCATGGCGTGGTGAAGGCGGCGCTGCGCAACAACGCGACCGTCCGCAGCGAAGGCGGCATGTCGGTGGTCTCGTTCGCGCAGGCGGGGCAATACCGCGCCACCGCGTGGATCGGCGCGGACGGGCTGGTGCAGCGCGTCGATTCCGTGATGCCGCATCCCGTCAGCGGGGACACCGCCGTGAGCACCGTCTATTCGGGCTGGCGCGACTGGGGCGGCGTGAAGTTCCCGGCGCGCATCGTGCAAAGCCAGGGCGGCCATCCCGTGCTCGACATCAACGTCACCGAGGTCCAGGCCAACGCTCCCTTCGCCAGCGAGGTGCCCGCGCTGGTGGCGCAGTTCGCCGAGAAGGTGGACGCCAACAAGGTGGCGGACGGCGTGTGGCACCTGGGCGGCGGTTCGCACAACAGCGTGCTGGTGGAATTCGCCGACCACGTGATGCTGATCGAGAGCCCGCTGTACGACGGGCGCGCGAATGCAGTCATGGCGGAGGCCAGGCGCCTCGTGCCGAACAAGCCGCTGCGTTACGTGGTGAATTCGCACCACCACTTCGACCATGCCGGCGGATTGCGCGCCGCGGGGGCGACCGGCGCCACGCTGGTGGTGAGCGAGCCGGCCCGTGCCTTCTTCGAGCAGACCTTCGCCACGCCCAACGCGATCCGCCCCGATGCGCTCGCGCAGTCCGGGCGGCGCCCGACCTTGCTGGGTGTCGGCGGCTCCCGGACCTTCAGTGACGCGACGCGCACGGTGCAGGTGCTCTTCATCGAAGGCAGCCCGCACGCGCAGGGCTTCATGATGGCCTGGCTGCCCAAGGAACGGCTGCTGGTGGAAGCCGACGCCTACACTCCGGGTCCGCCCAACAGTCCCCCGCCGGCCCAGGCCAACCCCCTGCACGTGAACCTCGTGACCAACGTGCAGCGCCAGGGCTGGGACGTGGACCGCATCCTGCCGCTGCATGGCCGGGTCGTTCCGTACGCCGAGCTGCGGACCGCGGCGAAGATGTGAGCCGCGGCGTGCCATGAAAAAAGCGGCCTCGCGGCCGCTTTTTTTTGCACTCCAGGGTCTCTCAGGCCCTGGCCTTCGCCTTGCGCCGGTCGCGCCAGGCGAGCACCTCGCCGACGATGCCCTTGCGGAAGGCCAGCACGCAGACCACGAAGATCGCACCGATGATCACGGTCACCCAGGCGCCGACCTTGTCGGCCAGCGTGTCCTGCAGCGAGATCACCAGCACCGAGCCGATCACCGGACCGAGGAAGGTGCCCACGCCGCCCAGCAGGCTCATGAGGATCACTTCGCCGGACATCGTCCAGTCCACGTCGGTCAGCGAGGCGAGCCCCATCACCAGGCACTTGAGCGAACCCGCCAGCCCGGAGAGCGACGCCGACAGCACGAAGGCCAGCAGCTTGTAGCGGTCGACCTCGTAGCCCAGCGAAATGGCGCGCGGCTCGTTCTCGCGGATCATCTTGAGCACCTGCCCGAACGGCGAGGTCACCACCCGCTGGATGAACAGGAAGCAGGCGACGAAGATCACCAGCACCACGTAGTACATGACGGTGTCGGAGGCGAGCGGCAGCATGCCGAACAGTGTGCCGCGCGGCACCGCCTGCAGGCCGTCTTCGCCGCCGGTGAAGGGCGCCTGCAGGCAGACGAAGAACACCATCTGCGACAGGGCCAGCGTGATCATCGCGAAGTAGATGCCCTGGCGGCGGATCGCGATCAGGCCGAACAGGATGCCCAGCAAGGCGGCGACGCCGGTGCCCGCCAGGATGCCGACGACCGGGGGCCAGGCCTGCACCTTCACGACGTAGCCCGTGACGTAGGCCGCGAAGCCGAAGAAGGCGGCATGGCCGAAGGACAGCAGGCCTGTGAATCCCAGCAGCAGGTTGAAGGCGCAGGCGAACAGCGCGAAGCACAGCGCCTTCATCACGAACACCGGGTACAGCCCGAGCAATGGCGCGATGACCGCCAGCGCCAGCAGCGCCAGGTAGGTCAGGCGGACCGCCTTGCTGCTCGAGGGTGCCTGCGCGACCGGCGTGGTCGCGCCCGGCACGGCGGCGTCGGGCGTCAGCGAAGTGGTGACGGAAGAACTCATGTCAGGCCTCCTTGCCGAACAGGCCGGCGGGCCGCAGCATCAGCACGATCACCATGATGACGAACACCACCACGTTGGAAGCCTCCGGGTAGAACACGCGGGTGAGGCCTTCGATCACGCCCAGCAGCAGGCCGGTGATCACGGAGCCGAGGATGGAGCCCATGCCGCCGATCACCACGACGGCGAACACCACGATGATCAGGTTGGAGCCCATCACGGGACGCACCTGGATCACGGGCGCGGCCAGCACTCCGGCCAGAGCGGCCAGCGCCGCGCCCACGGCATAGGTCATCGTGATCATCATCGGCACGTTCACGCCGAAGGCCTGCACCAGCTTGGCGTTCTCGGTGCCGGCGCGCAGGTAGGCGCCCAGCCGCGTGCGCTCGATCAGGTACCAGGTGCCCAGGCAGACGGTGATGGAGGAGAACACCACCCAGGCGCGGTAGTTGGGCAGCACCATGAAGCCCAGGTTGGTGGAACCTCCCAGCAGTTCCGGCACCGGATAGGACTGGCCGGATACGCCGTACTGGTCCCGGAAGATGCCTTCCAGGATGAGGGAGAGGCCGAAGGTGAGGAGCAGGCCGTACAGCGGGTCGAGGCCGTACAGCCGCTTGAGGAATGCGCGTTCGATCAGCACACCGAGCGCGCCCACCATCAGCGGCGCGATCACCAGCGCCGCCCAGTAGTTCACGCCCCATTTGTCCAGCATGATCCACGCGGCGAACGCGCCGACCATGTAGAGCGCGCCGTGCGCGAAGTTCACGATGTCGAGCAGGCCGAAGATCACCGCCAGCCCCAGGCTCAGCATGGCGTAGAAGGCGCCGTTCACCAGGCCCAGCATGAGCTGGCCCAGGAAGGCCTGCAACGGGATGCCAAAGATTTCGGTCATGGGAGGGAGGAAAGGCCGGCCCCACGCGGGGCCGGCGACATCAGGCGGTTAGCGGGTCACTTCCAGAGGGCGCACTTGCTCTCGGCCTTGGTGGTCCAGGCCTCTTCGCCCTTGAACACCTGGACCACCTTGTAGTAGTCCCACGGCTCGGTGGACTCCTTCGGGGTCTTCACCTGCATCAGGTACATGTCGTGGATCACGCGGCCATCGCCCCGGACATAGCCGTTCTTCATGAAGACGTCGTTGAACTTCGCCTTCTTCATGTGGTCCAGCACCTTCTCCGGGTCGTCGCTGTTCACGGCCTTCACCGCGGTCAGGTACTGCAAGGTGCTGGAGTAGTCACCGGCCTGCACGGAGGAGGGCATGCGCTTCATCTTGTCGAAGAACTTGCGCGCCCAGTCGCGCGTTTCCTTGCTCTGGTTCCAGTACCAGCTGTCGGTCAGGTACATGCCCTGCGTGGTGTTCAGGCCCAGCGAGTGGATGTCGTTGATGAACACCAGCAGGCCCGCCAGCTTCATCGTCTTGGTGATGCCGAACTCGTTGGCCGCCTTGATCGAGTTGATCGTGTCGCCGCCGGCGTTGGCAAGGCCCAGGATCTGGGCCTTGCTGCCCTGCGCCTGCAGCAGGAAGGACGAGAAGTCGCTGGCGTTCAGCGGGGCGCGCACCGAGCCCACCACCTTGCCGCCGTTGGCTTCGACCACGCGCGTGGTGTCGGCCTGCAGCTGGTGGCCGAAGGCGTAGTCGGCGGTCAGGAAGTACCAGGTCTTGCCGCCCTGCTTGACCACGGCGCCGCCGGTGCCCTTGGCCAGGGCGGTGGTGTCGTAGGCCCAGTGCAGGGTGTAGGGCGAGCACTGCTCGTTGGTCAGGGCGGAGGTCGCCGCGCCGACGGAGATGAAGGGCTTCTTCTTCTCCTGCGCCACCTTGGCCATGGCCAGGTTGGTGCCGGAGTTGGTGCCGCCGATCAACATGTCCACGCCCTGCGTGTCGAACCATTCGCGCGCCTTGGTGGCCGCGACGTCGGGCTTGTTCTGGTGGTCGGCCGAGATCACTTCGATCTTCTTGCCGCCGATGGCGCCGCCCATTTCGGCGATGGCCATCCGGATGGCTTCGACGCTGCCCTGGCCGCCGATGTCGGCGTACACGCTGGACATGTCGGTGATGACGCCGATGCGGATCACGTCGCCGGAGATCTGCGCCTGCGCGGGAGCGGCGGCGCCGAACAGGGCGGCGGCACCGAGCGCGACGGCTGCATGTGCGTTCTTGAGTTTCATGGGGTCTCCTTCGTTGAAAACAGCTTGCTGACTTATACGCCCAGGTATTCCTTGAGCATCTCCGTGTTGGCGGCGAGCTCGGACTGCGCGAACTCGCGCACGATCCGGCCGTGTTCCATCACGTAGAAGCGGTCCGCCAGCGGCGCGGCGAACCGGAAGTTCTGTTCCACCAGCACGATCGTGTAGCCCTTGGCCTTGAGCGTGCGGATGGTCTCGGCGAGCTTCTGCACGATCACCGGTGCCAGGCCTTCGGAAATCTCGTCCAGCAGCAGCAGGCGCGCGCCGGTGCGCAGGATGCGAGCGACCGCCAGCATCTGCTGTTCGCCGCCGGACAGGCGCGTGCCGGGACTCGCGGCGCGCTCCTTCAGGTTGGGGAACATGTCGTAGATCTCGGCCACGCTCATGCCGCCCTGGGCGATGGCGGGCGGAAGCATCAGGTTTTCCTCGGCGGAGAGGCTCGCGAAGATGCCGCGCTCTTCCGGGCAGTAGCCCAGGCCCAGGCGCGCGATGCGGTGCGGCGGCAGCTTGATCGTCTCTTCGCCGCGGATGCGGATGGAGCCCTTGCGCGCGCCGGTCAGCCCCATGATCGCGCGCATGGTGGTCGTGCGGCCGGCGCCGTTGCGTCCCAGCAGCGACACCACCTCGCCCTCGTTGACGTTCATGTTCACGCCGTGCAGGACGTGCGATTCGCCGTACCAGGCGTGCAGCTCTTCGATGTGCAGCAACTCGTTGGCGGGCATCATGCCTCCGCCCGGCCGCCCGAAGGAGGCATGGGCCCCCTCGGGGGGCAGTGCAGCGGCGCAGCCGCAATCGTGGGGGTCAACATTCAATGCGCCCCTTGCAGTTCGGTGTCGGCCGAGCCCATGTAGGCCTCGATCACCTGCGGATTCTTCGACACCTCCGCGTACGGGCCGTCGGCGATGACGGCGCCGCGCTGCAGCACCGTGATGCGGTCGGCGATGGAGGACACGACGTTCATGTTGTGTTCCACCATCAGGATGGTGCGACCCTGGGACACCTTCTTGATCAGCTGGGTCACGCGGTGCACGTCCTCGTGTCCCATGCCCTGCGTGGGCTCGTCGAGCAGCATCAGTTCCGGCTCCAGCGCCATGGTGGTGGCGAGTTCCAGCGCGCGCTTGCGGCCGTACGGCAGGTTGACGGTGAGCTCGTGGGCGAAGTCCTGCAGGTCCACCGAGGCGAGCAGTTGCAGCGCGCGCTCGTGCAGCGGGTACAGCGACTTCTCCGGCTTCCAGAAGTGGAAGGAAGTGCCCTGGTTGCGCTGCAGCGCCGCGCGCACGTTCTCCATCGCGGTCAGGTGCGGGAACACCGCCGAGATCTGGAAGGAGCGCACGATGCCGCGCCGCGCCGTCTGTGCCGGCCGCTCGTTCGTGATGTCGGTGCCGCGGTAGGTGATCCTGCCGCGCGTGGGCGGCAGGAACTTGGTGAGCAGGTTGAAGAAGGTGGTCTTGCCGGCCCCGTTCGGACCGATCAGCGCATGGATGTCGCCGCGCCTGACCTTCAGATCCACGTTGTTCACGGCGACGAAGCCCTTGAACTCCTTGGTCAGGCCCTGGGTTTCCAGGATGGTCTCAGCGGACAAATCACTCCTCCGTGGGGCGTAGCAAGACAGCGGGACCATCGGCCCCGTCGAAGGCGCCAATGGTGCAAGGCATGCTGCAGCGCAGAAAGGGGGGTAGACCCTAAGTAGTTCTGCTTGCTGGACCATGCGGCCGTGCACGGTGGTGGTGCCCTCGCTCGGGCGCGGTTCAAGCTTTCAAAAGCCTGACTCGCGCAGAATGCGCACTGGTCAACAGGAGACGACGATGAACGAGGAACGGGTCCGCGTCACGGTGGACGAGCAGGGCGTGGCCGAGGTCGCGATGGTGCGCGCGGACAAGATGAACGCGCTCGACCCGCAGATGTTCCGGGCGCTGACCGACGCCATCGCGCAGCTGCGTGCCGATGCGCGGGTGCGTGCCGTGGTGTTGCACGGTGAAGGCCGTGCCTTCTGCGCCGGACTCGACAAGTCCAGCCTGCAGGGCATCGCCGGCCAGGACGGTGCCTCGTCGGTCGGCGACCTGGTGCCGCGC
Organism: Ramlibacter sp. P4_H7; assembly: GCF_056400765.1. Lineage (NCBI taxonomy): Bacteria > Pseudomonadati > Pseudomonadota > Betaproteobacteria > Burkholderiales > Comamonadaceae > Ramlibacter > Ramlibacter sp. P4_H7. The sequence continues at coordinate 33,189 of NZ_JBFUKP010000008.1, read as the reverse complement.
ACCCACGGACTGGCCAACGCCTGGCAGCAGGTGGCGTGGGGCTGGCGCGAACTGCCCGTGCCGGTGATCGCCGCCGTGCAGGGCGTCGCGTTCGGCGGCGGCCTGCAGATCGCCCTGGGGGCGGACGTGCGGCTGGTGCATCCCGAGGCCCGGTTGTCGGTGATGGAAGTGAAGTGGGGGCTGGTGCCCGACATGGCGGGCTGCGTGCTGCTGACCGAACTCACGCGCGCCGACGTGGCGCGCGAGCTGACCTTCACCGGCCGCATCGTCAGCGGCCAGGAAGCGGTCGGGATAGGGCTGGCCACACGGGAGACGCTGGACCCGCTGGCGGATGCGCGGGCGATGGCGCGCCAGATCGCGGGCAGCAGCCCGGACGCGATCCGCGGGGCCAAGCGCCTGCTGAACACCGCTTCCCCGGTCGATGCGGGGCGCGTCCTGCTGGCGGAAGCCTTCGAACAGCAGCGGCTGATCGGCAGCGCGAACCAGCGCGAGGCCGTGCAGGCGGGAATGGAAAACCGCCCGCCGACGTTCCGCTGACGACGGACTCAGCGAACGTTCAGGCGTGCGCCGGTGCCGGCGGGACCGGCGTGGCCGATCACGGCCGCCTGGCCGAAGCCATGGCGGCGGAACACCTCCAGCACCTGCTGCACGCTGTCCGGCGTGCAGGTCACCAGCAGGCCGCCGCTGGTCTGCGGATCGGTCAACAGCGCGCGCTCCGCTGCGTCGAAGCTGCCGGGCAGGCTGATCTCGCCGCCGTAGCCGGCCCAGTTGCGGTCGGACGCGCCGGTGACGAAGCCGGCGCGGGCGAGTTCACGCACGCCTTCCAGCACCGGCACCTTGCTCCACTCGATCTCCAGGGACAGGCCGGCGCCGCGCGCAAGCTCCAGGGCGTGGCCGGCAAGGCCGAAGCCGGTGACGTCGGTGAGCGCATGCACGCCCTCCAGCGCGGCCAGTTCGGGGCCGGGCGTGTTCAGGCGGGTGGTCGTGGAAATCATCCGGTCGTAGCCGGCAGCGTCGAGCTGTTCCTTCTTCAGCGCGGCCGACAGCACGCCCACGCCCAGCGGCTTTCCGAGCACCAGCAGGTCGCCCGCCTTGGCATCGGCATTGCGCTTGACGCGCTTGGGATGCACCAGGCCCAGCGCCACCAGGCCATAGATCGGCTCGACCGAATCGATGGTGTGGCCGCCGGCGATCGGGATGCCCGCCGCCTTGCACACGGACTCGCCGCCCTCCAGGATGCGGCCGATGGTGGCGGTGGACAGCACGCTGATCGGCATCCCGACCAGGGCCAGCGCCAGGATCGGCTTGCCACCCATGGCGTACACGTCGGAGATGGCGTTGGTGGCGGCGATGCGGCCGAAGTCGTACGGATCGTCCACGATCGGCATGAAGAAGTCCGTCGTGGCGATCAGGGCCTGCTCGTCGTTGAGCTGGTAGACGGCCGCGTCGTCCGCGGTCTCGATGCCCACCAGCAGTTCGGGCGGCACCGGCAGCCGGGCCGTTCCCTTGAGGATTTCCGACAGCACGCCGGGAGCGATCTTGCAGCCGCAACCGCCGCCATGCGACAGCGAGGTGAGGCGGGGTTCGGCGGCGGCTTTGGGCAGCGGTGCGTTCATGGGGCGGATTCCAGTTCTTGCAGCAGGTTCAGGAGCGCCTGGCGCTCGGCGCCCGCATCGAACAGCGGCGCGCGCAGGGCGCATTGTGCGCCGAGCCGTGCGAGCAGGCGGTCCGCGGGGTTTTCGGCCGCGCGGCTGTCGCGGCAGTCCGCCAGCAGCCGCGCCAGGGTCGCCGCGTCGCCGTGGGGGAAGTAGCCGGCGTAGTCGCCGCCGAGCATGCCGACGTTGCCGGGAACCCGGCTCGCCAGCACCGGCGTTCCGCAGCGCACCGCCTCCATGACCACGTGCGCGCCGCCTTCCAGGGCGCTGGTGTGGACGAGGACGTGCGCCGAACGGATGTGCCGCACGGTCTCGTCATGGGGCAGCCCGCCCAGCCATTCGTACCCCGGGCAGTCGCGCGCGGTGGCCCGGGCCTCCTCGGCCAGGGACGGCTCACCGGCGCTGTCGCCGATGTGCGTGATGCGCAAGTCGGGGCGATCGCGCAGCAGCCGGGCCCCGGCCCACAGGGTCTGCGGCGACTTCACCTGACGCAGGTGGCCGACCATCACGGCCTGCAGCCGGTCCGCGGGCTTGGGCAGGGCGGGCAGGGCCGGTGTGGACTGGAAGATCACGCGCGCCTTGCCGCGATGCTCGGGCGGCAGGGCCTGCGGCCCGAGTTCCTGCAGCACCACCAGGCGCTGGGCCAGGTCCAGCGAACGCCGGGCGTCCGCATCGGTCGCGATGTCCTGGTAGAGGTCGGTGCCGGTCAGTACCACGGCCAGACCGCGGCCGGGGTGACGTTGCGCCCAGGCAGCGATAGGCGCCGCGGAGCGCCGCGCGTGCAGCGCGAGCATCAGCGTGTCGCCGTCCGCCTGCGCATCGGGCCAGGCCTTGGTGATGCGCACCGGATGGCGGCCTGACAGCAGTTCCTGCCAGCGCCGCGCGGTGCGCCAGTTGCCGTTGTTGGCGTCGACCAGGGCGGGGCTTACGATCACCACCGATGGGGAATTCGACATCAGCTGTTTATAGCGCGGCCGGGACCGATGAGGCGGACGCGCTGCGCAGGGGGCCGCCCGCCGCCGTGCGCTCGGTCCTGTTGCGGGCACGTGAGCGCACGCTCCGTCTGGCGGAGGACTTCCGCGCGGCGCTGGGTCCACGGCCGCAGGTGCCGTACGCGGAAGAACTGAATCCCCCGCTCTGGGAGCTGGGCCACGTGGGCTGGTTCCAGGAATGGTGGCTGGGCCGCAATCCGCAGCGCGACCTCGGCAGCCAGGCCGACCCTTTCGTGAGCCGGCCCCCCTCGCTGCTGCCCCAGGCCGATGCCTGGTACGACTCCAGCCGCGTCGCGCACGCCAGCCGATGGGACTTGCCGCTGCCGGACGCCGCCGCGACGACGCGCTACCTCGAGCGCACCCTGGCGCAGACGCTGGCGCTGCTCGACGCCTTGCCGCCGGATGCCAGCGATGCCGAGCTCTATTTCTTCCGGCTGGCGGCGGTGCACGAACTGATGCACGCGGAGGCGGCTGCCTACATGGGGCAGGGCCTGGGCATCGCACTGCGCGAGAGCAGCCTGCCGGTGACCGCCTCGAACCGGGCGGAGCTGGCGGTGCCGGCGACTCGTTTCCGGTTGGGATCGCCGGCGGGCGGCTTTGCATTCGACAACGAACTGCAGGCGCATCCGGTGGACGTGGCCGCCCTGGCCATCGACGCGGAGCCGGTGACCTGGGGCGCCTACCTGCCGTTCCTGGAGCAGGGCGGCTACGAGGAGCCCCAATGGTGGACACCGGAAGGCCGGCTGTGGCTCGCGAAGTTGCCGCACCGCCGTCCGCAGGCGCTGCGCCGCACCCCCACCGGGTGGGAGCAGATGCGCGACGGTCGATGGGAGCCGGTGCGCGAGGAGCAGGTGGCGCAGCACCTGAGCGCCCACGAGGCGGATGCGTGGTGCCGCTGGGCCGGCCGGCGCCTGCCGACGGAAGCGGAATGGGAGTGCGCGGCGATCACGCACCCGGGCTTTCGCTGGGGCCACGCCTGGGAGTGGACCGCCAGCCGCTTCGAGCCCTATCCCGGTTTCCAGCCGCATCCCTACCGCGACTATTCGCAGCCCTGGTTCGGCACGCGGCGCGTGCTGCGCGGGGCGTCGCCGGCGACGGCGCCGGCCCTGGCCCATCCGCGCTACCGCAACTTCTACGAACCGCACCGCCGCGACATCTTCGCCGGCTTCCGCAGTGTCCGTACGGACCACGCGCCCAGGCCGACTGCGGTCTAATCCACTTTCGCTCCCGGAGTCTCCGTGCACACCAAGATCCTGTCCCGCGTCCTGCTTTCCTGCGTCCTCCTGGCCGGCGCCTTCGCCGCCCAGGCCCAGCAGGTGTTCCGCATCACCGCCATCCCCGACGAATCGCCGACGGAACTGGCCCGCAAGGCGGCGCCACTGGCCAAGTACCTGGAGCGCAAGCTGGGGATCAAGGTCGAATTCACGCCGGTGACCGACTACGCCGCCGCCGTGGAGGCGCTGGTGAACAAGCAGGTGGACCTCGCCTGGTTCGGCGGCTTCACCTTCGTGCAGGCCAACCAGCGTTCCGGCGGCAAGATCATTCCGCTGGTGCAGCGGGAAGAGGACGAGAAATTCCGCTCGGTCTTCATCGCCACCGATCCGGCGTTCAAGACCCTGGCCGACCTGAAGGGTCACAACCTCAGCTTCGGTTCGCAATCCAGCACCTCCGGCCACCTGATGCCGCGCAGCTACCTGCTGGCCGCCGGCATCGATCCCGACAAGGACCTCAAGCGCGTCGCCTACTCCGGCGCGCACGACGCCACCGTCGCCGCGGTCGCCTCGGGCAAGGTCGACGCCGGGGCGCTGAACATCTCGGTGTGGGACAAGCTGGTGGCCGACAAGAAGGTCGACCCGGCCAAGGTGCGCGTGTTCTACACCACGCCGGCCTATTTCGACTACAACTGGAGCGTGCACGCCGACATGCCGGCCGCCACGCGCCAGAAGCTGGCGCAGGCCTTCACCGAACTCACGCCGGCCACGCCCGAGGGCAAGGAGATCCTCGAGCTGCAGCGCGCCACCCGCTTCATTCCGACCCAGGTCGAGAACTACAAGGGCATCGAGGCGGCCGCGCGCAACGCGGGCCTGCTGAAGTGAACGCATGAAGATCGCACTGCACGCCATTTCCGGTCGCCATCCGGCGGCGCCCCACACCGGGGCCCTCGCCCTGCAGCGCCTGACGCTGAACATCGCGGCGGGCGAGCAGGTCGCGGTGATCGGCCCGTCCGGCGCCGGCAAGACGACCCTGCTGCAACTGCTGGCCTGCGCGCTGCGCCCCGCGGGCGGCAGCATCCTGCTGGACCAGCACAACCCGTGGAAGATGCCGACGCGCAAGCTGCAGCAACTGCGCGGCATGCTGTTCCTCGCGCCGCAGGTGCCGCCGCTGCCGCCGCGCCAGCGCGTCGTCACCGCGGTCCTGGCGGGCCGCCTGCCGCACCAGGGCCTGTGGCACAGCCTGCGCAGCCTGTTCTATCCGACCGGCATCCCCGAGGCCGATGCGGCGCTCGCGCGCTTCGACGTCGCCGACAAGCTGTTCGCCCGCGTGGACCGGCTTTCCGGCGGCGAGCGCCAGCGCGTCGGGCTGGCGCGCGCGCTGCTGTCGCAGGCGCGCCTGCTGCTCGTGGACGAACCCCTGTCGGCACTGGACCCCACGCGCGCCGGCCAGGCGATCGCCACGCTCACGCAGGCGGCGCGCGAACGGCGCGCCACGCTGGTGACCACGCTGCACGACGTGCCCGTCGCCCTGCAGAACTTTCCCCGGATCATCGGCCTGCGCGCCGGCCAGCTGGTGTTCGACCTGCCGGCGGCGCAGGTCACGCCCGACCTGCTGCGCGAGCTCTATGCGCAGGAAGCGCAGTCCGAACCGACCCTGCCGCTGGAAGAGCCGTCCAAGCAAGCGCGTACCGTGGCGATGACCTGCCGCTGAGATGGCCGCCGTCCTGACCCGCGATCCCGCCATGCGCGACCCGGCGTGGATCCGCCGCGTCGGCTGGCTGCTCGCGGGCTGCGTGCTGCTGTGGCCCATGCTGGTGTGGACCGAGTTCAAGCCCTGGACCCTGTTCGCGCCGGAGAGCCTGAAGCCGACGCTGAACTTCATCGCCGGCTTCGTGCCGCCCCGGGTGGATGCGGAATTCCTGTGGCTGGTCGCGCGCGAGACCTGGCGCACCGTGGCCATCGCCACCGCGGGGCTGGCGCTGGCCCTGGTCATCGCGCTGCCGCTCACGCTGCTGTCGGCGCGCACGCTGTCGGTGTCCGGGCTCGCCGGCCGGATGGCGACGCTGCCGGCGGCGGCGCGCTTCCTGCTGCGCGCGCTGATGGTGGTGCTGCGAAGCGTGCCCGAACTGGTGTGGGCGCTGGTGTTCGTGCGGGTGGTGGGGCTGGGTCCCACCGCGGGCGTGCTGGCGATCGCGCTGACCTACGGCGGCATGCTGGGCAAGGTGTATGGCGAGATCCTGGAAAGCGGCGAGACCCACGCCACGACCTCGCTGCTGCGCAACGGCGCGGGACGCCTGCAGGCCTTCTTCTACGGCTTGCTGCCGCAGAACGCGGCGGAGCTCACCAGCTACACGGTGTACCGCTGGGAATGCGCGATCCGCTCTTCCGCGGTGCTCGGTTTCGTCGGTGCCGGCGGACTGGGACAGCAGATGGACTCGTCGATGAAGATGTTCAACGGCGGCGAAGTCAGCACCATGCTGATCGTGTTCGTGCTGCTGGTCGCGGGCACCGACCGCCTGAGCGCCTTCCTGCGGCGCGTGCTGGCCTGAGAACGCCATGTCCCGCATCCCGCGCCAAGCCGCCGCCAACGAGGTCTACCGCCTGCCGCCCAAGCTGTTCGACGCGCGCTGCCGTGCCTGCTGGTTCGTCGCCGCGGCCATCGCCCTGGTGGCTGCCAGCTTCTGGTCGCTGGACCTGCAGTGGGCGAAGTTCCTGTCCGCTGGGGCGCTGGGGCGCATGGGCCGCTTCCTCGGCGAACTGCTGTCGCCCAACCTGGAGCCGGCCTTCCTGCGCAAGCTCCTGCCCGCTGCCCTGGAGACCATGGCCATGTCCGTGGTCGGCACGCTGCTCGCGCTGGCCGGCGGCCTGCTGCTCGCGCTGCCGGCGAGCAAGCTGCACGCCGACGATCCCGCGCGCTGGCGCATGCTGGCGCGGCTACTGCTGAACGTGTTGCGTAGCATCCCCGAACTGATGTGGGCCGCGCTGCTGCTGATCGCCGCCGGCCTGGGCCCGCTGGCCGGAACGCTCGCGCTCGCGCTGCACACCACCGGCGTGCTGGGGCGGCTGTTCGCGGAGGCGATCGAGAACGCCGGCCCCGGCCCGGCGTTCGCCCTGCGCGTGCGCGGCATCGCCGAAGGCCGCGTGTTCCTGTACGCGACGCTGCCGCAAGTATTGCCCCAGCTCATGAGCTACACGCTCTATCGCTGGGAGAACAACATCCGCGCGGCGGCGGTGCTGGGCGTCGTCGGCGCCGGTGGCCTCGGGCAGATGCTCGCCTTCCACATGGGGCTGTTCCAGATGGCCGAGACCGGCACGGTGCTCGCGGCCATGATCGTGCTGGTGGCGCTGGTGGACATCGCCAGCTACGCGGCGCGCCGCCTGATGTCGCGCTGAATGACCGCGTCGCTGCCCCGCGTTGCCATCGCCGGCGCGGGCTTGGCGGGACTCACGCTGGCCCTCGCGCTGTTGCGCCGCGGCTTCGCCGTGCAGGTGTTCGAGCAGGCGAAGGTGCTGGGCGACGTGGGTGCCGGCCTCCAGCTCAGTCCCAACGCCACCCGCTGCCTGTATGCCCTGGGACTGGAGCCCGCACTGGCGCGCGTGGCGAGCGTTCCGCGCGGCAAGCAGGTGCGCCTGTGGAGCACCGGCCAGCGCTGGAAGCTGTTCGACCTGGGCGCTGCCGCGGTGGCCGAATACGGCTTTCCCTACCTGATGCTGCACCGCGCGGACCTGCATGCCGTGCTCGTCGATGCGGTGCGTGCGCTGGATCCTGCCTGCATCCATCTGGGCACGCCCTGCAACGGGTTCACCCAGGATGCCGACGGCGTGACCTTGCAGCTGGCCGACGACCGAGTGGTCCCCTGCGAGGCGCTCGTCGCCGCCGACGGCGTGCACTCGCTGCTGCGTGCCCAACTCGGTCATGCCGACCGGCCCGAGTTCACCGGCTGCGCCGCCTGGCGCGGGCTGATCCCCATGGCCGCGCTGCCCGAGCACCTGCGCGAGCCGGTCGGCACCAACTGGATCGGCCCGGGCGGCCACGTGATCACCTATCCCGTGCGTGGCGGCGCGCTGCTCAACTTCGTGGGCATCCGCGAAGGTGTGGCCTGGCTGCGGGAGTCGTGGACCGAACGCGGCACGCGCGCGGACTGCGCCGCAGACTTCCGCGGCTGGCACGAGGACGTGCAGGCACTGATCGCGCAGCTACATGCGCCGCATCGCTGGGCGCTGATGGGGCGCGAACCACTCGCGCGCTGGGCCGAGGGCCGGGTGACGATGGCGGGCGATGCCTGCCATCCCACGCTGCCCTTCCTGGCGCAGGGCGCGTGCATGGCGATCGAGGACGGGGTGGTGCTGGCGCGCTGCCTGCAGGCGCATGCGGCGCAGCCCGCCCAGGCGCTGCGCCGCTATGAATTGCTAAGGGTCGAGCGCACCGGGCGCATCGTCCGGGGCGCCATCGAAGCCGGCCGCCGTTTCCACAATCCGGCGCTGGCCGATGCCGAGGGCGCCCAGGCCTACGTGGACCGGGAGTGGAGCGAAGAGCGGGTGCGCGAGCGCTACCACTGGCTCTTCGCCTACGACGCGCTCGCCGTCGACGTCACTTGACGGCCATCGGCTCGCCGAACCCCACCCAGGTCTTGCCGTCGAACTTCACGAGCTGCATGGTCTGGAAGGGGGCGAAGTCGGTCGGACCCGTCGCGGCCAGCACGCCGGGCAGCGCCATCGGCACCTGGAAGTTCTTGATGTTCGCCGCCTGCTTCATGACGTTCTCGCGCGTGAGGTCGTCGCCGCATTGCTTGAGCACCTGCACCGTCAGCTGGGCCGCGGCCAGGCCGTAGGTGGCGCTGCCGTCCATGGGGTCTTCGCCCGGCAGGTACTTCTTCATGAACGCGAAGTAGTCCTTCATGGCCGTGTCGTTGGCCCAGGCCGGATCGGTCGGGTCCTTGATGTACTGCATGGAGATCAGGCCCACCGACTTGTCCAGGCCCGCGGGCTTGAGCACCGAGCCCACGCTGGCGGACACCTGGTTCAGGTAGTGCACCGGCTTCCAGCCGACGTCGGCCACCTTGCGGATCGCCTGCGCGGCGAACTTGGGCGTGGTGATGTTGAAGAAGGTGTCGGCGCCCGACCCCTGCAGGGTGACGATCTGCGAGTCGACGGTCGGGTCCGTCACCTCGTAGGTCGCGGTCTTCACGACCATGCCCTTGCCCTTTTCGCCCAGGCCGTCCATGAAGCCCTTGAGGTAGTCCTTGCCGTAGTCGTCGTTCTGGTACAGGACCGCGATCTTCGCGTTCGGCTTGGTCGCCAGGATGTGCTGCGCGTACAGCTTGCCTTCGCTCTGGTAGTTGGGATTGAAGCCCATGGTCCAGGGGAAGTCCTTCGGGTCGTTCCACTTGGACGCGCCGGTGGCCAGGAACAGGTGCGGCACCTTCTTGGAATTCATGTACTTGTGGATCGCCGAGTTCGACGGCGTGCCCAGCGTGCTGACCATGAACAGCACCTCGTCCTGCTCCACCAGCCGGCGCGCCATCTCCACCGCCTTGGGCGGGCTGTAGCCGTCGTCCAGGCTGATGTAGTTGATCTTGCGTCCGCCGATGCCGCCCGACTCGTTGAGCATCTTGAAGTACGCGGCCTCGACCTTGCCGATGATCCCGTAGGCCGACGCGGGCCCGCTGTACGGGATGGTGTTCCCGATCTTGATCTCGGTGTCGCTGGCCCCGGGGCCGTACTTCTTCTGGGCGAGTGCCGGCGTCGCGGCCATCGCCAGTCCCAGCGCAGCCAGCGCGATGCGGTTCTTGATCGACATGGAGGTTCCTTTCAGGGAGGGAATACGGCGATCACGCCGCTGGAGGAGCCCGGCGTGTCCTGCGCTGGAAGCGCAGCCACCCCAGGCGCAAGGCGCCCGCGATGCCGGTGGGCATCACGTACATGAAGAGGATCATCAGCGCGCCGTAGATCGCCCACGGCGCGGCCTTGGAAATCTGGTCGGCCAGGTTGGGCACGAACTGGATGAAGATCGCGCCCCAGATCGCGCCCGTGATGGAGGCCAGCCCGCCGACCACCATGCCGACCAGCAGCGAGATCGACAGGAAGATCGTGAAGCTGTCGGGCGCGACGAAGGCCACGGCGATCGCGCCCAGCGCGCCGGCGACGCCGGTGAACATCGCGCTGACCCCGAACGCGAGCGACTTGTACAGGGCGTTGTCGATGCCCATGGTGGCCGCGGCGATGGGCTGGTCGCGGATCGCGATCAGTGCGCGCCCGACGCGGCCGCGCAGCAGGTTCCAGGCGAGCACGAACATCAGCACGGTCACGGCGAGGATGAACAGGTACAGCCAGCGGTCGGGGTTGAGCTTGAGTCCCAGCAGGGACTCGAAAGGCGGATCCGGCTTGATCAGTGTGATGCCCTGCACGCCCCCGGTCCACTCCTCCAGGTGCTTGTACTTCAGCAGCTGCGGCAAGGCGACGCCCAATGCGAAGGTGGCCAGCGCGAGGTACACGCCTTCCAGCCGCAAGGCCGGCAGCCCGAACAGGAAGCCCGCGACCAGGCACACCGCCCCCGCTGCGGGAATGCACAGCCAGTAGGGCACGTTGAACTTGTCCATCAGCACGGCCGTCACGTAGGCGCCGATCGCGTAGAACGCGCCGTGTCCCAGCGAGATCTGGCCGTTGTAGCCGGTCAGGATGTTCAGGCCCAGCAGCGCTATGGCGTAGATCAGCACCATCGAGAACTGGAACACCCGGTAGTTGCTGACCAGGAAGGGCAGGGCCGCCGCGGCGAGGATGAGCACGATGGCCATCACCGTCCAGCGCGGCGACCAGCCGCGCACGCCGCCGCTGGCCTGCGCGGGCGCCAGCGGTGCGATGTCGGAAGTGGGGGTGACGGCGTTCATGCTCAGACCCGCTGCACGATGACCCGGCCAAACAGGCCGGCCGGTTTCACCACCAGCACGCCGACGATCAGCACCAGCGCCACCGTCAGCTTCAGTTCGGTGCCGATCAGGTAGGCGCCGACGATGTTCTCCAGCACGCCGACGATGAAGCCGCCGACCACCGCGCCGCCGGGACTGTCGATGCCGCCCATCAGCGCAGCGGCGAAGGCATAGAGGATGACGCCCGTCATCATGTTCGGGTCGAGGAACACGATGGGCGCCACCATCATGCCCGCCGTCGCGCCGATCGCCGCCGCCAGGCCCCAGCCGAGCGCCAGCATCCAGCCCACGCGAATGCCCACCAGCCGGCTGGAATCCGGGTTCTGCGCCGCCGCGCGCATCGCCAGGCCCAGCGGCGTGAAGCGGAAGAACAGGTAGACCAGCAGCAGCACCACCAGCGTCACGCTGATCGCGCCCAGTTCGTGCGAGGACACGATGTGCAGCCCGAAGGGTGCCGCGCTGGGGAAGGGGCTGGGGAAGGACTTGATCGTGTAGCTGAAGATCCAGCCGGCGATGCTGTTGAGGATCAGCAGCAGGCCGATGAACACCACCACCGCCGTGAGCACCGGGGCCCGCTCCACCGGCCGGATGATGATGCGTTCGATGGCGGCGCCCAGCACGAACGACAGCACGATGGTGGCGGCGAAGGCGATCCAGTACGGCCAGCCCGCCTGGATCATGGTCCAGCAGAGGTAGGTGGCGAACATCGCCATCTCGCCCTGCGCGAAGTTCACCAGGCGCGTGGCGTTGTGGATCATCACCAGCGCGAGCGCGAGGCTCGCGTAGATGCCGCCGGTCGCGAGGCCGGCGATCACCTGGTGCAGGAAGGCTTCCATGCGGCTCCTTCAGGGTCCGTCAGTAACCGAGATACGCGCGGCGCACCGCGTCGTCGTTCATCAGGTCCTTGCTGCTGCCGGACATGAGGATGGTGCCGGTCTCCAGCAGGTGGGCCTCGTCGGCCAGCTTCAGGGCCATGGCGGCGTTCTGCTCCACCAGCAGGATCGTCACCTTCTGCGTGCGGTTGATGTCGCGCATCACCTCGAAGATCTCCTTCACCACCATGGGTGCCAGACCGAAGGAGGGCTCGTCCAGCAGCAGCAGGCGCGGCCTCAGCATCAGCGCACGGGCCACCGCCAGCATCTGCTGCTGTCCCCCCGACAGCGTGCCCGCCTGCTGGTGGCGGCGCTCGGCCAGGATGGGGAACAGGCGGTACATGCGCTCGTAGTCCTCGGCCAGCGAGCGATGGTCGCGGCGCGCATAGGCGCCCAGGCGCAGGTTTTCTTCGGTCGTGAGGTCGGTGAAGGTGCCGCGCCCGTCCGGCACGTGCGCCACGCCCAGCCGCACGATGTCTTCCGTGGACTTGCCGTCGATGCGCTGCCCGTCGAACAGCACTTCGCCGCTCGCGCGCACCATGCTGCACAGGGCGCGCAGCGTGGTGGTCTTGCCGGCGCCGTTGGCGCCCAGCAAGGCCGTGATGCTGCCCTCGGCAATGCTGAAGCTCAGGCCGTGCAGCACCTCCGTCGGTCCATAGCCCGCATGCAGGTTGCGCACTTCGAGCAGCGGCTGGGCCATCAGTTGTCGGTCCCCAGGTAGGCCTGCACGACTTCGGGATCCTTGCGCACCTGCGCGGGCGTGCCTTCGGCGATCTTGCGGCCGAAGTTGAGTGCCACCACGTGGTCGGACACGCTCATCACCAGGCCCATGTGGTGCTCCACCAGGAGCACGGTCAGGTGGTACTGGTCGCGGATGCCCCGGATCAGGCTGCCCAGCGCGCCCACCTCTTCATGGTTGAGGCCGGCCGCGGGCTCGTCCAGCAGCAGCAGGCTGGGTTCGCTCGCCAGGGCGCGGCCCAGCTCCACGCGCTTGCGCGTGCCGAAAGGCAGTTCGGAAACGCGCTGTTGCGCCACCTGCTCCAGCCCGAGGAAACGCACGAGCTCGGTGGCGCGGCGGGTGCTGTCCGCTTCTTCCTGCGCGACGCCGGGCAGGCGCAGCGCGTTGGCCAGGAAGCCCTTGCGCGTGCGGCAGTGGCGACCGACCTTGATGTTGTCGAGCACGGTCATGCTGGCGAACAGGGCCAGGTTCTGGAAGGTGCGGCCGATGCCCAGCCCGGCCACCTTGTGGCGGGGGACGGCTTCCAGCGGCTGGCCGTCGAAGGTGATGCGGCCTTCGGAGTAGCCGTACAGGCGCGACAGGCAATTGAACAGCGTGGTCTTGCCGGCGCCGTTGGGGCCGATCAGCCCCGCGATCTGGCCGCGCTGCACCTCGAAGGACACGCCGTCGAGCGCGGTGATGCCGCGGAAGCGCACGCACAGGTCGCGCACCGACAGCAGCGGCCCACCGGCAGCTGGAGTGTGGACCGCGCGCTGTTCCTGGAGTTCGTGCACCCGCTGGACCTCGGCCTTGCCAAAGAGGTCAGCATGCTTTCATGCAAAGCGGCCCGCCCCGCATGGTGTTTTCCCGCAGCCTGTCGCCCGCGCGATCCGGCTGCGGGATTTCCTTGGCTGCGCTAGAGCGACTTCAGGTATTGCGCGACGTCCGCGATCTCCTGCGGCGTCAGGCCCAGGGCCATGCGCGTGTTGTAGACCGTGACCACCTGGTCCAGCGTCGCCGCCGAGCCATCGTGGAAGTACGGCGCGTGCTGCCACACGCCACGCAGCGGGCTTGTGCGGTACTGCTTGGTGGCCGAGCGCGCGGCGTAGCTGGGCGTTTCCGGTTCGGCCATCGAATCGACGGGCGGGTGCAGGCGCGCGTTGGCGTCGGTGAACAGGTCCCCGGTGTGGCAGCTCGCGCAGCGCGCCTTGCCTTCGAACAGCACGCGGCCGCGTCCGGCGGCGTTCGCGTCGAACGAACCGGCGGGCGGCGTCGGCGCCGCGATCGACAGCTGGTAGGCCTGCAGCGCCGGCAGCTTGGACGACACCAGGTCCTGCGTGCCGTTGGTGATGTTGATGTTCAGGCGTGGCTCGCTGAAGCTGCCCTGGCCACCCATCTGCGTCACGGCGACGTAGCGGTTCCAGTAGGCGAGCTCGTCGCCGTCGCCGGTGAAGGTGACCTTGTGGACGCCTTCGAGTCCGAAGGCGGGCGGGATGACCGCCGGCTTGTTGAGGCCGTCGATGTTGAAGCGCGGGTCGTACTTGCCCGGCCCCCAGGAGTTGTAGACCGCCTTCTGCGCCGCCGTGAGCGCGGGCGACAGCGCGATGATCGCGCCCGGGTTCAGGGTGCGGTTCGGCCAGGCGTCCAGGCGCTTGCCGATCCCGGCGCTGAAACTGTTGTCCACGGTGGAGTGGCACAGTGCGCAGGTGATGCCGACACGGGTCAGGCGATCGACGCCATTCACGGTGTCCACCTGGCCCTTGACCCCGACGACGGCATCGAGCTTGATCAGCGTGACGGTGGTCGCGGGGCTGTCGAGGTTGACGGTCCCGTTGGCGATGCCGTCCTTCACCGCTTGCGGCAGGGCGTCCGCATCGACCTTCAGGCCGACGCTGAGCGCGACCTTGGGGCTCACCGCCTGTTCGATCACTTCGTTCATGCGCAGCTTGTCGGTCCAGAGGATCTCGTCGCCGAAGGTGTCGTGGCGGAAGATCTGGCGGCCGGTGGCCTGCAGGGCGGCGTTGTTGGTGGTGTTGTTGTCGCCGCCGCCGCCGCCGCCGCCGCAGCTGGCAAGCGTCGCCCCGGCTGCCAGCACGGCCAGCAGCGAGGCGGAAGAAAGAATGGATAACGCGCGGTTCTGCATGAAGCCTCCCAGGGACACCGCGAGGGTTGCGGTGATGGGTTAGACGTCACGAGGTTCCGGCGCGTGCCTGCGGTCGCGCAGGAGAATTTCTTCGGCGCGCGAACGGCCGAGGGAATATTCCGGAAGGTCGCGACATCAGCGCGGCGGTGCCGCGTGCTCGAGCAGCGCGCGCGCCAGCGCCGCCTTCGGGCCTTCGCTCCACACCAGGCCCATGCGCCGCACCGGCACCGGCGGTGGCAGGGCGATGCGCACGACCTCCAGGCCTTCGGGCCAGGGCGGCGTCCAGTCCGGCACCAGCGCCACGCCGAGCCCCTGGTGCACGAACACCGCGATCGCATTGAGCGCATCGATCTCGATGCGCTCCTGCGGCTGGATCTGGTGCTCGCGCAGCCAGGCGTCGGCCATGCGCCCGCCCCACATGGTGCGGTCGTAGCGCAGGAACGGCTCGCTGGCCAGCAGGTCCAGCGGATCGCGCCCGGCCATCGCCGCGGGGGCGAGCACGCACAGCGGCTCCTCGACCAGCACCTGCCAGCCGCAGGACTTGGGCAGCGTGAACTGCGGCTCGACGATGATCGCGGCATCCAGCACGCCGGCCGTCACGCGCTGGTACAGCGTGCCGGAGTTGCCCGGCTCCATGTAGACGGCGAGCTTGGGATGCTTGCGGTAGAGCCCGCGCAGCAGCGGCGGCAGCACGCCGGTCAAGGCGGAGGCGGAGACACCGAGGCGCCATTCACCCAGGGGCGCATCGTCGGTCGCCAGGGCCTGGAGATTGCGCACGTCCCGCAGCAGGCTGCGTGCGTTGCTCAGGATGCGCAGGCCTGCCTCGGTGGCCTTCACGGTGCGGCCGGCTCGGCGCACCAGTGGCGTTCCCATCGCTTCTTCCAGGGACTTCACCCGGGCGGCGACGGCCGCCGGCGTCAGGTCGAGGCGGCGGGCGGCCTCGGCCATCGAGCCGCAATCGAGCACCATCACGAAGCTTTGCAGGAACTGCGTGTCCATCCGGAACAAAACTTCATTATCGATTGAATGTGCCGCCGCCCGGTTTATCGCGAAGCCGGGGCGGTCGATGATGCGCCGTTGATTCCGAGGAGACCGAAATGAACCGTGACCGCCGCACCCTCTTGTGCGCTTCCATCGCCGTGCTGGCTGCCGCCGCGCTTCCCGTCCATGCCGCCGGCTTTCCCGACAAGCCCGTGAAGGTCACCGTGGGCTTTGCGGCCGGCGGCGGCGCCGACATCATCGCCCGCCAGGTGGGCGCGCAGATGGGCGCCCAGGTGGGCCAGTCCTTCATCGTCGACAACAAGCCGGGGGCCACAGGCACGATCGCCGCCGCCTTCGTGGCCAAGTCGCCGGCCGACGGCTACACGCTGTTCCTCGGTTCGCAGTCCACCATGCTGGTGGCGCCCGCCATCTATCCCAAGCTGGCGTTCGATCCGGTCAAGGACTTCACGCCGGTCTCCATGCTGGTGTCCATGCCCATGATCCTGGCGGTGCACCCCAGCGTGCCGGCGAAGAACCTGCAGGAACTGATCGCGTTGGCGAAGAAGGGCGAGCTTTCGTATGCGTCCGCCGGCGCCGGCGGGCCGCAGCACGTCGCGGGCGAGCTGTTCAACACCCTGGCCGGGGTGAAGATGACCCACATCCCCTACAAGGGCGAGGCGCCCGCGCTCACCGACGCGGTGGGCGGCCAGGTGCCGGTGCTGTTCGCCAACCTGCCGGCCGTGACGCCCTACATCCAGTCCGGCAAGTTGCGTGCGATCGCCATCACCAGTGCGAAGCGCCATCCGTCCTGGCCCGACCTGCCCACCGTCGCCGAGGGCGCGAAGCTGCCGGACTTCGAGGTGCTGACCTGGTACGGCCTGTTCGCGCCGGCCGGCACGCCGGCCGAGGTCGTGAAGAAACTGCAGGACGAGGCGATCGCGGCCTTGAAGTCGAAGGAGCTTTCCGGCAAGGTGGCCGGCCAGGGCTTCACCATCGTGGGCAGCACGAGCCAGCAATTCACCGAGCTGATGAAGGCGCAGGTTCCCCGCTGGGCCAGGCTGGTGAAGGACGCCAACATTCGCGCCGATTGAGCACCACCATGATCGAACTCTCCGGAAAGAAGGTCGCCGGTCCCATCATTCGCCTGCACCCGAGCGACAACGTGGTGGTGGCGCGAGTGGACGTGGGCATCGGCACCGCGGTGCCCAGCGAGGGCTTCACCAGCCGCAGCCAGGTGCCCGCCGGCCATAAGATCGCGGCCCGCGCCATCGCGGCCGGCGAGCCCATCCTCAAGTACAACGTGTGCATCGGCTTCGCGGCCGTCGACATTGCCGCCGGCACCTACGTGCACTCGCACAACGTCACGTTCCGCGAGTTCGACCGGGACTACGCCTACGGCCAGGAGTACGTGCCCACGCCCGTGCTGCCTGACGCCGAGCAGGCGAAGTTCATGGGCTACGTGCGCGCCGACGGCCAGGTCGGCACGCGCAATTACATCGGCATCCTGTCGACCGTCAACTGCTCGGCGACGGTGGTGCACAAGGTGGCCGAATGGTTCACCGAAGAACGGCTCGCCGAGTTTCCGCACATCGACGGCGTGGTGGCGCTGTCGCATGGCCTCGGTTGCGGGATGGAGATGAGCGGCGAGCCCATGGACCTGCTGCGGCGCACGCTCGGCGGTTATGCGAAGCACCCCAACTTCGCGGGCGTGCTGATCATCGGCCTGGGCTGCGAGCGCAACCAGCTCTCCGGGTTGATGGCGCAGGAGAAGCTGGACGTGAACTCGCGCCTGCAGACCTTCGTGATGCAGGAGTCCGGCGGCACCCGCAAGACCATCGAGGCGGCGGTCGAAGCGGTGAAGAAGATGCTGCCGAAGGCGAACGACGTCGTTCGCGTCCCGGTGTCCGCGAAGCACCTGAAGATCGGCCTGCAGTGCGGCGGTTCGGACGGCTTCTCGTCGATCACCGCCAACCCGGCGCTGGGCGCGGCGATGGACATCCTGGTGCGCCACGGCGGCACCGCCATCCTCTCGGAAACGCCCGAGATCTATGGCGTCGAGCACACCCTGACGCGGCGCGCGGTCAGCCGCGCAGTGGGCGAGAAGCTGATCGACCGCATCCGCTGGTGGAAGCAGGAGTACTCGCCCGGCCGCGACGTGCAGATCAACGGCGCGGTGAGCCCGGGCAACCAGGTCGGCGGGCTGGCCAACATCTTCGAGAAATCGCTGGGTTCTTCCATGAAGGGCGGAACCACCGGCCTGATGGAGGTCTACCGCTACGCGGAGCCGGTGAAGCAGAACGGCTTCGTCTTCATGGACACGCCGGGCTTCGACCCGTGTTCCGCCACCGGCCAGATCGCAGGCGGCGCCAACATGATCCTGTTCACCACCGGCCGCGGCTCCATGTTCGGCGCCAAGCCCGTGCCCTCGATCAAGCTGGCGACCAACACGCCGATGTACAGCCGCTTGACCGAAGACATGGACTACAACTGCGGCGAGATCCTCGACGGCACCAAGACCATGCCCGAGACCGCGGAAGAGATCTTCCAGCTGGTGCTGGAGGTTGCTTCCGGCGAACGCAGCAAGAGCGAACTGCTGGGCCTGGGCGACCACGAGTTCGTGCCCTGGAACATCGGCGTGGTGAGCTGAAGGCTGACGCCCCGCGAGGTTCGGGCCGCTTTCGCGACCCGCTTGGCGGCTGCGCGCCGCTCATCGCGGCAGGCGACCGTCCATCCAAGACCGGACGGAAAGGCCCGGTTGTTTCGCTGATTGATTCTTAAGCGGCTCCCCTACGATCCCTTCACCAGAAAACGGAGAAGGAGCGTCGTATGAGGAAATCAATGCTGCTGCCCCTGGCCTTGGTCGCCGCCGGTGCGGCCCACGCGGGCACGTACTCGGTGCTGCAGGACAACGATTGCCGACTGATCACCGCCGGCGAGCTGTCGCAGGCGATCCAGAAGGCCGGCGCCAACACCGGACTGGACCTGCCCAAGGACATGGCGATCCGCGCCGAGGTGAGTTGCGCGCAGGATGCCGCGTCCAAGCGCTTCGTCTACACGATCCGCGCGGCGATCGAGAAGTTGCTGAACGATGGCGAGCAGCAGCGCTGGGCTTCGGTGGCCCAGCATACGGGCTACGGCACCACCGCCAGCGGCGCGGCGCTGCTGCGCGAAGTGCGCTTCACGGTGCAGGACGTGATTCGCCAGGAGCCCTGAGCGAGGAAGACACCCGCCGGGCAATCCGGCGGGCCGCACGTTCAGGCCGGGGGAGCGGCGAGTGCGGACACCGGCTGCCGCTGCGCCGCGGCCAGCAGGATGGAAATGTGGGCTTGCTGCAGCGCGGGTTGGCGGTCGCCCTGCATGACGGTCTGCACGATCGGCAGTTCGTCCAGCCGGAAGGCGCACAGCACGAAGTTGCTCGCGGCGATCTTGAGGGTTTCCGCCAAGGACATGCCGATCAGCAGGTCCGCCATCTCCGCGCTGATGCCCAGGCGCAGCATCGCCGACGCCTTGTCCTCACGCAGCAGCTTCTGCGCGAGCAGCATGTAGGTCAGGTTGAGGTCGGCGATTTCCTGGGACGCGGTGGCGGGGGCATTCAATCGAAACTCCTGGGGGCGGGCGCTGAAATGTCACATCATGTTACGGGACGCGCGGCACAAGTCATCCCTGGCTGGAGAGGCTCCGTGAAGGATCTCTCGCGGGCGCGGCTGGGGCCGGACCGGCGGGACTGCTTCGGGGATGGGCGGCGCGGGACCGCGACTCAGGCGTCCGCGGCGGTCGCGGGCCCCGCCGGGTCGCTCGGGCGCTTCTTCTTGCCGGCGCGCGATGGCGGCCGGCACAGAACGCACACATAGCCGGACGCGTTTTCGTACCGGTGGGTCACGAACCGGCCCGTGCACCGCGTGCAGGCCGTCAGCTGCAGCAGGTCGCCCTCGAAGAATTTCACCAGCGTGGCGGCCCGCGTGAAGTCCAGCACCGGCTGGTCGCCGTGGGTCTTCACCTGCTCCTGGTACATGCGGAAAGCCTGCGCCAGCGCACCGATCCGCCCGCCTTCGGCATGCTCCAGCATGTGCAGGTAGATGTTGTAGAACATGGAAGCGTGGATGTTGGCCATCCACGTCATGTACCAGTCCACGGAGAAGGGCAGCAGCCCCTTGGGCGGCGAAGCGCCCTTGATCTCCTTGTACAGGCGCAGCAGCCGCTCGCGACTGAGCTGGACTTCCGATTCGATGAATTGCAGCCGCGCGCCCAGTTCGATCAGCGTGACCGCCAGCTGGACCTCCCGCGCCTCCTGCAGAACACTCTTTCCCGTCGTACTCGCCATCGGCGGCTATGGTACGGGCAACGGGTCAGGATGCCTGTTGCAGTTGTGCAATGCGGTGCGTGAGCCGGATGAATTGCGGCTGGACGAGCCGCTTGAGTTCGTGCTGGTCGGCGCGGATCCGGCCGGTGAGGGCCAGCAAGCGCGTGCATTCCGTGGGGGACAGGCCGCCCGCGTCCAGCCCGCGCAGTTCCGCCACCAGGTCGGTGCAGCGGGCGTCGAGGGCGGGGAGCGCCTCCCAGCGGTGCGCGCGGGCCAGTTGCACCATGCGCGCCACCGTCGAGGCGAGCTCGGCGTACAGGGCAGGGAGCTTGTCGAGCCTGGCCACCCCGCCTCCGCCGCTTACTTCTTGTAGACCCCGCCGCAGACGACGACGTCGTCCAGGCGCTCGCAGTACGCCGTCTTCGGCTCGATCTTCCTGGTGGTGGGGTTGTTGAACTTGTAATCGGTCCAGAAGGTCTGCTTGGACTGGGCGAGGCTCACGCGCTCCTTGATGTACTCCTTGCCGTCCATGTCCTTCATCTCGATGAAGTTCTTGCCCACCATCTTCTCGTTGGTGCCGTGCGCGACGCAGGTGCCGTCGAGTTGGTGCGCCGCCAGGTAGAGGTCGCGGTCGTGGAACTCCTTGTTGTTCCTGTCCGTGATCGCGGCAAAGCCCTTGTCCTTGCCGTTGGCCTTGATGTAGGAGATGCCCTTCTTGACCATGGCCACGGCTTCCTTGTCGGTGGCGGCGTCGTTGCTCGCCCAGGTGGCCGCGCCGACGGCCACGGCGCACAGGCCGACGGCCAATTTGATTGCTTGCTTGCGGTTCATGTTGCTCTCGTCCCTTTTTGATGAATCGGCGGCGCGGGCCGTGGGCCGGCACCTGGCGTTCATTGTCGGGTTGCAATTGCGACGGCAATGCGCTGAACAGAGGGGGCTTTTGCCCTCTTCTCGGCCAGAATGGCCTCGACCGACCCCCACAACAGGAGACGACGATGAACGAGCTTCCCTCCCGCTGGCACCGCCCGCTGCTGGCCGCCGCCCTGCTGCTGGCCGGCTGCGCAAGCGTCGCCGAACGGCCGGCGTCCCAGGCCGGCGTCGATGCCCACGTCGCCGAGGCTCGGCGCGTGGCGGGCGAGGACCTCACGATGCTGATGCCGCTGTGCGAACCGCAGCCCGCCACGCGCGCCAGCGGGCCCGCCGTGGCGACGCGCTGAACAACGCGCTGGAGGCGCGCGGGCTCATCGACGGCGGCATGGCCAAGCTGGGCCTGGATCCCCGCGACATCAAGTACGTGATCGTCACGCACGGACACGGCGACCACTACGGCGGCGCCAACTACCTGGTCGAGCGTTACCGTCCGCGCGTGGTGGCCAGCGAGATCGACTGGCGGATGATGGAGACGGGCCTGGAATTCAACTCGACGCAGTGGGGCGCCCCGCCCAAACGCGACGTCGCCGTGCGCGACGGCGAGCAGCTGACCCTGGGCGACACCACGATGACCTTCTACGTCACGCCGGGCCACACGCTGGGAACGATCACGCCCGTGTTCGACGTGAAGACCGGCGGGCGCAGCCACAAGGCCCTGCTGTGGGGCGGCACCGCCTTCAACTTCGGCAAGGACCTGGGCCGGCTGGAAAGCTACGCGGAAGCCACGGAGCGCATGCGCAAGCTGACGGCGCAGCTGCCGGTGGACGTGCTGCTGTCCAACCACACGGGCTGGGACGGCACGATCCAGAAGATGGCCGCGCTGCGCAGCCGCGCGCCGGGCGCGCCGCATCCCTTCGTCACGGGGCCGAAGGACGTCGATCGCGGGCTGCAGGTGATGGGGGAATGCGCGCGGGCCCAGCGGGACCGCTTCCGCCTTTAGGCCGCGTCAGAGCGGCGCGTCGCGCAGCAACTGCATCGCCTGCTGGTGCAGGCGGTCGGCGGCCAGGCGCTGCTGCAGCAGTCGGCCGTCCTGCGGGCCATCCGCATACACGGTGCATTCGATCGCGTCGGCCGCCTCGCTGGCCTGCCGCCACTGCGCGTGCAGGCGCTCGAACTCCGACAGCACGGCGCGCTGGTCGGGGGACATCTGCAAGGGCCTGGGCATCATGGCCGCAAGTAGACGACGCGCGCCCCCGGCGGTTGTTGATGCAGATCACCGGTCCGGGGCTCCCGGCGAACGTCCGGCGCGCGCCGCTTGATCCAGCGCAAAACGGCGTAAGCCTCGCCAGCGAGTCAGGCGAGCGCGCCGGCGTTGGGCATGGTGAAGCCCACCTTGTCCAGCGACGCCTGCAGCGTCTGCTGCTGCTCGGCGCTCAGATCCACCAGCGGCGGGCGCACGTGCGCCCAGTCGGCGCGGCCGGTCTTCCAGGCGATCGCCGCCTTCATCGCCGCGATCAGGGGGAACTGGGCGAAGGCCGCGCGCGTTGCGTCCAGCTTCTGCTGCTGGCTGTCGGCATCGGCCTGCTGCCAGGTCTTGTAGAGCTGGACGATCGCCGTGGGATTCACGTTGGCCGTGGCCGTGATGCAGCCCGGGCCGCCGGCGCGCAGGTCGGCCAGCAGGAAGTTCTCGCTGCCGGCGAACACGTCGAAACCCTGGGGGCCGAACTCCTCGATCATTCCCTGCGTGTGCTTCCAGTCGCCGCCGCTGTCCTTCATGCCGGCGACGATGCCCGGATAGGACTTGAGCAGGCGCGCGACCACCGCGCGCGGGATCGGCGTCTGCGACACCGGGGGGATGTGGTACAGGTAGATGCGCAGGCGCTCGTCGGCCACGCCGTCGATGATGCTGGCGAAGCTGCGGTACAGCCCTTCGTCACTGACGCCCTTGTAATAGAACGGCGGCAGCATCAGCACGCCGCCCACGCCCGCCTGCACCGCGCGCCGGGTCAACTCGATGGAATCCGGGATGGCGCAGCAGCCGGTCCCCGGCATCAGCCGCGCGGGCGGGATGCCTGCTTCCAGCAGGGCATCGAACAGCTTGCGCTTTTCCGCCACCGACATCGAGTTGGCTTCCGAATTGGTGCCGAAGATCGCCAGCCCCACCTCCTGGTCCAGCAGCCAGCGGCAGTGCCGGATGAAGCGATCCGCATCCGGGGTGTAGTCGGCGTTGAAGGGGGTGAGGACGGGCGAAAGGACGCCCTGCATGCGGGGAGTGGCGGTCATGGGGCGATTGTGCGGATCGGGAATCCAAAGTATTTTGTGTTTGAAGATAGCGGAAGCGGGTTTCCCCTCGACGCGCGCCCCGCGACACTCGCAGCTGGAGCATTCCGACAAGAACCCAGGAGACACCATGCACCCCAGACTTCGCCGCGGCCTGCTCGCCGCCTTCGCTGCCGCCGCCCTGCTGCCCGCCGCCGCCTTCGCGGCCTGGCCGGAGCATCCGATCAAGCTGGTGGTGCCTTACCCGCCCGGCGGCGCCACCGACGTGATCGGCCGCATCGTCGCGCAGCGCCTGTCCACCGCGCTGGGCCAGCAGGTGATCGTCGACAACCGCGGCGGCGCCGGCGGCAACATCGGCGCGGACCTGGTCGCCAAGGCCAAGCCCGACGGCTACACGCTGCTGATGGGCGCGATGACCTCGCATTCGACCATGGCGCGGCTGGAGCGCGGCAAGCTGGCCTACGACCTGCAGAAGGACCTCACCGCGGTGCAGGTGGTGGGCTACGTGCCGCTGGTGTTCGTGGTGCACCCTTCGGTGCCCGCGACCAGCTTCCAGCAGCTGGTGAGCTATGCCAAGTCCAACCCCAAGAAACTGACCTACGCGTCCTCCGGCGCCGGTGCGCCGCAGCGCATGGCGGTGGAGATGTTCCGCGTCCAGGCCGGCGCCGACATGATCCACGTGCCGTACAAGGGCAGCGGCCCGGCGATGACCGACCTGGTCGGCGGCCAGGTCCTCATGGCGGCCGAGACGGTGCCGGCGGCCCTGCAGCAGATCAAGGCCGGCAAGCTGCGCGCGCTGGCGGTCACCACGCCGCAGCGCATCTCCATGCTGCCGGAAGTGCCGACGGTGAACGAGTCGGGCTGGAAGGACTTCGACGTGGTGTCCACCTTCGGCGTGCTGGCGCCGGCGGGCACCCCCGCCGACGTGCTGGCGCGCCTGAACGCCGAAATCGGCAAAATCATGCAGGACCCGGCCGCGAAGGAGCAGTTCCTGCAGCAAGGCGTGTATGCGCTGCCGCCACAGACGCCCGCCGAAGCGGCCGGCCGCCTGAAGGCCGAGATGGCCAAATGGTCCAAGGTGATCGACGAGACCGGCGTGAAGGCCGACGAATGAATCCATGACGCAATCCAAGGACCCCACCGGCATGCGCAAGGGGCTCACCAACTACGGTGACGCCGGCTTCTCGCTGTTCCTGCGCAAGGCCTTCATCAAGGGCGCGGGCCTGACCGACAACGCGCTGGAGCGGCCCGTGATCGGCATCGCCGACACCGGCAGCGGCTACAACCCCTGCCACGGCAACATGCCGCAGCTCATCGAGGCGGTGCAGCGCGGCGTGATGCTGGCGGGCGGCCTGCCGGTGAAGTTCCCGACCATCTCCATCGGCGAGAGCTTCGCTGCGCCGACCAGCATGTACCTGCGCAACCTCATGTCCATGGACACCGAGGAAATGCTGCGGGCGCAGCCGATGGATGCGGTGGTGCTGATCGGCGGCTGCGACAAGACCGTGCCGGCGCAGCTGATGGGCGCGGCCTCGGCCGGCCTCCCCGCCATCCAGCTGATCACCGGCTCCATGCTGACCGGCTCGCACCGCGGCGAAACCGTCGGGGCCTGCACGGACTGCCGCCGCTACTGGGGCAAGTTCCGCGCGGAAGAAATCGACCAGCGCGAAATCGACGACGTGAACAACCAGCTGGTGCCCAGCATCGGCACCTGCTCGGTGATGGGCACGGCCAGCACGATGGCCTGCGTCGCCGAAGCGCTGGGCATGACGGTGCCGGGCGGCGCCTCGCCGCCGGCGGTGACGTCCGCGCGCATGCGGGTGGCGGAGCACACCGGCGCGGTGGCGGTGCAGATCGCCAAGAGTCGCCTGACCATCGACCAGGTGCTGACCGAGAAGGCCTTCGAGAACGCGATGCGCGTGCTGCTGGCCATCGGCGGCTCCACCAATGCGATCGTGCACCTGACCGCCATCGCCGGCCGCCTGGGCTTCGAGGTGGACCTCAAGGCGCTGGACCGCATGGGCCGCGAGACGCCGGTGCTGGTGGACCTGAAGCCATCGGGACAGCACTACATGGAGCACTTCGATGCGGCCGGCGGCATGCCCGCGCTGCTGCGCGAACTGAAGCCGCTGCTGCACCTGGACGCGCTCACCGTCACCGGCCGCACGCTGGGCGAGGAACTCGAGCGCGCGCCGCCGCCCTTCAAGCAGGACGTCATCCGGCCGCGCGACAACCCGATCTATCCGCAAGGCGGCATCGCGGTGCTGCAGGGCAACCTCGCTCCGGGCGGCGCGATCATCAAGCAGTCCGCTGCGGACCCCAAGCTGATGGAGCACGAGGGCCGCGCCGTGGTGTTCGAGGGGTTGCAGGACCTGGCCGAGCGCATCGACAGCGAGGAGCTGGACGTGAAGCCCGAGGACATCCTGGTGCTGAAGAACATCGGCCCCAAGGGCGCGCCGGGCATGCCGGAAGCGGGCTACATCCCGCTGCCGCGCAAGCTCGCCAGGCAGGGCGTGAAGGACATGGTGCGCATCTCCGACGGCCGCATGAGCGGCACCGCCTTCGGCACCATCGTGCTGCACGTGACGCCGGAGTCGGCGATCGGCGGCCCGCTGGCGCACGTGCGCAACGGCGACCGCATTCGCCTCTCGGTGGAGCAGCGCGAGATCAGCCTGCTGGTGCCCGACGCCGAGATGGCCCGGCGTGCGCAGCAGAATCCCGTGCAGGTGCCGAGCGCCGAGCGCGGCTACCGCAAGCTGTTCCTGGCCACCGTCACGCAGGCGGACAAGGGCGTGGACTTCGACTTCCTCGCCGCACCGGAGGTGAAGGGCCGCGTGCCCAAGACCTGAGTCCGGCGCCTCAGCGCCGCGCCGGCCACATGCGCGAGAACACTCGGTCGCGGTCGACCAGCAGGTGCTTCAGTCCGGCCAGGACGTGCAGCACCACCAGCGCCACCGTGGTCCACACCAGCGCTTCGTGGAACTGGAAGAACTGGTGCGCGGTCGCGCGCGCCGGTTCGCCCCAGCGGGGCAGGGCGGTCCCGAAGAAGGCGAGCCCCGCGCGGCTGTAGTTCGCGCCGATGATGCCGGTGACCGGCAACAGCACCATGGCGGCGTAAAGCAGCCATTGGACGAGGTGCGCCAGCCGTGCCTGCCATAGCGGCACGCCCGCTGGCAGCGGTTCCGGCCGATGGAAAAAGCGCCACAACATGCGCAGCAGCACGAGCGTGGCGACGATCAGTCCGATGGACTTGTGCAGGTCGAAGAAGCGCTCGCCGCCCGGCTGTTTCTCGACGGTCATCATGAACCAGCCGAGCGCGGCCATGAACACGATCAGTGCCGCGAGCACCCAGTGCAGGACGATGGCGGGCGTGGAGTAACGCCAGGGTGTGGCGGCAGGCAGGGTCTGCGTCTGTTGCATCGGTTCGAATCTTCCTTTCTGTTTCAGCGACGGGCCTGCGCCGCACGCTGGCGCAGGTCCATGCAGGGCGCGCGCGCTGCCGCGAACGCCGCCAGCGCCGCGAAGACCGCCAGCACGCCCAGCACGATGTGGAAGGAATGCTCCACCCGCGCCGGGTCCAGGCCCTGCAGTTGCAGCGAGTCACTGCGGCCATCCGGCGGCCTCAGCAGGATGAATGCGAGCCCACCGAAGGCCGCGGTGCCGAGCGTGGCACCGGTGGAGCGGACCAGCGACAGCAGGGCCGCGGCCGCGCCCAGCCGCTCGCGTCCCGCCAGGATCTGGGTGGCGAGCTGCGCACTGGGCATCACGGTGCCGAAGCCCAGGCCGCACACCGCCGCGGCGACGGTGATCAGCCAAGGAAGCGGCGGCAGCAGCGCCAGCGAGACGATCGCCAGCGCAGCCGCTCCGAGACCCCAGGGCGGCAGCTTGCCGCTGGTGCCCGTGCGGGCGCTGTAGCGGCTGTTCAGCGTGGAACCGACCACGATGCCGGCCGTCAGCGGCAGCAATTGCAGGCCGGCGTCCAGCGCGGAGGAGTGGCGCGCCACCTGCAGGTAGATCGGCAGCAGGAACAGCAGCGCGAACATCGTCGCCGCGAATCCCAGCACCGAGACGCAGATCCAGGGCACGCCGGGCAGGCGCAGGATGCCCAGCGGCAGGAAGGCGTTGGGATGGCGGCGCTGCTGGCGCGCCAGTGCAAAACCGCAGGCCAGCGCGACTGCGACGAAGGCCGCGCTCGTCGCCGACAGCAGCTCGAAGCCGTGGCCCACCTGCCCGAACCACAGCAGCGCGCTGGCCGCGCACAGCAGGAACAACATGAAGCCTGCCGGGTCGTAGGGCGCATGCCGCGCCGCCGACGGATGCGGGCGCGGCAGCAGTGACATGCGCCAGAACGCCAGCACCGCCAGCGGCAGGTTGGCGAGAAACAGCCAGCGCCAGTCGCCATGGTGCACGACGAAGCCGCCGATGAGGGGACCGCCCACGCTGGACGTGGTGAAGATCATCGCGAAGTAGCCCTGGTAGCGCGGCCGCTCCCAAGGCGGCACCAGCTCGCCGATCAGCGCCTGCGACAGCACCATCAGGCCGCCGCCGCCCATGCCCTGCAGCACGCGCGCGGCGATCAGCAGCCGCATGTCCGGCGCGAGCGCGCAGGCCAGCGACCCGAGCGCGAACACGCTCAGCGCCACCAGCATCACGTTGCGCCGGCCGAAGCGGTCGCCCATCCGGCCGTACAGCGGCGCCATGACGGTGGCGGCCAGCAGGTAACCCGCTGCGATCCAAGAGGTCTGCGCCAGCCCGCCGAGCTCCTGCGCGATGCGTGGCGTCGCGGTGACCAGCAGGGTCTGGTCCGCCGCGCCCATGAACATCGGCAGCATGACGGCACTGAACAGCGCACCGAAGGACGCGGTGGGATGCGGGGCCGGCTCGGCCGGGCTCGCGTGCGCTTCCTCCGTGCCGGTCGTGGAGGAGGGCAGGCTGCCCTCCGAAGCGAGGCCGCCGCCGTCGCGTGCGGCCGCCGCATGCTCGGCCACGGTGGTCTGTTGTTCTTCGTCGCGCACGCAACGATCCTAAGCGAGGGCGGGCGAACCTGCAGGGGCGGGGCCTGCAAGCTCCTCCATACTGTGCGGGTCCAGCAGGAGAGTCCATGACGCCCGTGCAGCTGCGCACCCGCCCCATTCCGTCCTCCGCCGAGCCGCTTCCCGTGATCGGCTGCGGCACCTGGCTCGGCTTCGACCGCTCGCCCGGCAGCGCGGAGTTCGCGCAGCTGCCGCGCGTGCTCGCCGCGTTGTTCGCGGCCGAGGGCAGCGTGGTCGACAGTTCGCCCATGTACGGCAAGGCGGAAGCGGCGGTCGGCCAGGTGCTGGACGAGGCGGACACGCGCGAAGAGGCCTTCCTCGCCACCAAGGTGTGGACCACCGGCCGCGAAGCGGGCATCCGGCAGATGGAAGATTCGTTCCGCCTGCTGCGCACCGACCAGATCGACCTGCTGCAGGTCCACAACCTGGTCGACTGGCGCGTCCACCTCGCGACGCTGCGCGAATGGAAGGCGGAGGAGCGCGTGCGCTACGTCGGCATCTCGCACTACACCTCGTCCGCGTACGCGGAGGTCGAGGAGGTGCTGCGCAGCGAAGCGCTCGACTTCCTGCAGATCAACTACTCGGTCGAGGAGAGCGAGTCGGCGCAACGCCTGCTGCCCCTGGCGGCGGAACGCGGCGTCGCCGTGCTGGTCAACCGGCCCTTCGGCGGCGGCGCACTGCTGCGGCGCCTGCATGCGAAGCCGCTGCCGGCGTGGGCCGCGGAGATCGGGTGCACGCGTTGGCCGCAGGTCCTGCTGAAATTCGTGCTGAGCCATCCCGCGGTCACTTGCGCCATTCCCGGCAGCGGTTCGCCGGAACACATGGCGCAGAACGTGCTGGCGGGTTGCGGGGTGATCCCGGAGCCTGCTTTCTGGCAGGACAAGCTGCGGCACTTCTGACCGGGGGGTGGTGACTGCTGGGGGCTGGTGGTGACTCGTAGGCTGGGGTGAGCCCGCAGGCGAACCACAGCGGTGCGCGCAATCGCTGGGGTTCGGGCTTCGCCGCTCACCGCCAGCCTACGGCTCACTGCCAGCCTACAGAGCTCACGCCGCCGTCGTGACGCGAATCCCGCGAAGCTGCCCCGGCTCCCGCGACGCCGCCGGCCGCGGATACGTCGCCGGATCGAACCGGTGCAGCAGCTCCGCCTCCCGCGCGCGCGCCAGCGCCACGTTCGCCAGCTTCACGTGCCCGAAGCCGCGCATCTGCAGCGGCAGCGCGGCGATCTCCGTCGCGACCTTCAGGCGCTGCGCATCGAGCGCCGGCAGCAGGGCTTCGATCCGCGCGCGATAGCTGTCGACCAGCCCGCGCTCCATGCGCCGCTCCGCGGTGCGACCGAACACATCCAGCACGCTTCCGCGCAGGCGCCGTCCCTGCGCCAGCAGCTTCATGAGCGGCATCATCCAGCCGCCCAGCCGCAGCTTGCGCGGCGCCTGCCCATTCTTCGCCCGGCTGAGCACGGGCGGCGCCATGTAGAACTCCAGCGCGACGTCGCCTTCGAACTGCTGCTGCAGCGTGCGCGTGAATTCGCCGTCCGTGTAGAGCCGCGCGACCTCGTATTCGTCCTTGTAGGCCATCAGCTTGAGCAGGCCCTGCGCGACGGTGCGCGTGAAGGGGAGGCCCGCGTCTGCGTGCAGCGCCTCCTCGCGTTCACGCACCCGCGCGACGAAGTCCGCGTAGCGTCGCGCATAGTCGGCGTCCTGGTAGCCGGTGAGGTGCGCGACGCCGCGGGCGATGATCGCGTCCAGCGTGTCCGGCGCCGGTGCGGCCAGCGTGTCGCCGCGCAGCAGCGCCTGGATCGCACCGGCATCGGCGGCAGCGAGCCGGCCCAGCGAGAACGCGAGCTTGTTGTTGTCCACCGCGACGCCATTGAGCTCGATGGCCCGCAGCAATGCTTCGAGGCTGACCGGCACCAGCCCGCGCTGCCAGCCCGAACCCAGCGCCAAGATGTTGGAGAAGATCGAATCGCCGAGGAAGGCTTCGGCCAGCGCCTGCGCATCCAGCGTCTCCACGCGGTCGACGCCGGCGGCAAAGCGCAGCTTTTCCAGCAGCAGCGGGACGCGCAGGCTGGCATCCGGGTTGTGCAGGCTCTCGGCCACCGGCACCTCGTGGGTGTTGGCCAGGATGCGGGTGCGGCCGTGGCGCACGGTGACCAGCGCGTCGGCGGAGGCGCCGACCACCAGGTCGCAGGCGAGGATCGCGTCGGCCTGCTGCGTGTCGATGCGGACCTGGTTCAGCCGCGCTGCGATGTCGGCGAAGCGCACGAAGCTCAGGACCGAGCCGCCCTTCTGCGCGAAGCCCATGAAGTCCAGCACGCTGGCGCTCTTGCCTTCCAGGTGCGCGGCCATCGCGACCAGCGCGCCGACCGTGACGACGCCGGTGCCGCCCACGCCGGTGACCAGCAGGTCGTAGGGTGCGGACCAGGCGTGCGGCGCCGGACGCGGCAGGGCCTCGACGCGTTGCAGGAAGTCCTGCGCGCCGCCGGCCAGTGCCCCCGTGCGCTTGCGCGGCTGCCCGCCGAGCACGCCCACGAAGCTGGGACAGAAGCCCTTGGCGCAGGAGTAGTCCTTGTTGCAGCTGCTCTGGTCGATCTTGCGCTTGCGGCCCAGCGGGGTCTCCAGCGGCTGCACGGCGACGCAGTTGCTCTGCACCGAGCAGTCGCCGCAGCCTTCGCACACGCGGTCGTTGATGAAGACGCGGCGTGCGGGGTCGACCAGCTCGCCCTTCTTGCGGCGTCGGCGCTTTTCCGCGGCGCAGGTCTGCTCGTAGATCAGGACCGTGACGCCAGGCATTTCGCGCAGGCGCCGCTGCACGGCGTCGAGTGCGTCGCGGTCGTGGAACTCGGTGCCCGCCGGGAAGCGGTTGCGGATCGCGTCGTACTTGGCGATGTCGTCGGACAGCACCATCACCTGCTTCACGCCCTCGGCCTCCACCTGCCGCGCGATGCCGTCCACGCTGATGATGCCGTCCACGGGTTGCCCGCCGGTCATCGCCACCGCGTCGTTGAACAGGATCTTGTAGGTCAGCGTGGCCTTCGCCGCCACGGCCTGGCGGATCGCGAGATAGCCGGAGTGGTAGTAGGTGCCGTCACCGAGGTTCTGGAACACGTTCGGCACCTTGGTGAACATCGCGTGCGAGACCCAGTCGACGCCCTCGCCGCCCATCTGGATCAGGCCCTCCGTGTCGCGGTCCATCCAGCTCGCCATGAAGTGGCAGCCGATGCCGGCCTGCGCATGCGAGCCCTCGGGCACCTTGGTCGACGTGTTGTGCGGGCAGCCGGCGCAGAAGTAGGGCACCCGCTTGACGCTGTCGCTGTCGTTCGAGAGCAGCTCGGGCAGCGTGAAGTCGCGCACCAGGTGGCGGCGGTCCAGGTCGGGGAAGTGGCCGACCAGCCAGTTGGCGACGATCTCGATCAGGCGGGAGGGCCGCAGCTCGCCCAGCGCGGACACCAGCGGTCGTTCCATCGCATCGCGCTTGCCAACGATCACCGGCCGCTCGGCCGCGTTGTAGAACATGGAGCGCAGCTGTTCCTCGACCACCGGCCCCTTTTCCTCGATCACCAGCACTTCCTTGAGTCCGCGCATGAACTCCCGCATGCGCGTCGGCTCGATCGGGTAGGTGAGGCCCAGCTTGTCGATGCGCACGCCGTGTGCCGCCAGTGTCTCGGGCGAGATGTCCAGGCGGCGCAACACTTCCATGAAGTCGGCGTGCGCCTTGCCCGCGGTGACGATGCCCACCGTCGCGCGCTCGCTGCGAACGACGTGGCGATCGATGCTGTTGATGCGTGCGAACGCGCGCACGGCGTCCAGCTTGGCATGCAGGCGCTGCTCGATGGTGAGCGAGGGCAGGTCGGGCCAGCGGTAATGCAGTCCGCCGTGCGGCGGCTCATGGCCGGTGAGGCTGCGCACGGTGGCTGCGTCCTGCCAGGTGGCCACGCGCGCGTTCACCAGGTCGAGGTCCACGGTCGATCCGCTTTCCACCACCTCGGACAAGGCCGTGAAGCCCACCCAGTTGCCCGAGAAGCGCGACAGTGCCCAGCCGTACAGGCCGAACTCCAGGTACTCGGCCACGTTGGCCGGCGCCACGATCGGCGCGTGCCACGACTGGAAGGCCTGGTCGCTCTGGTGCGGCATGGACGAGGACACGCAGCCGTGGTCGTCGCCCGCCACCATCAGCACGCCGCCGTGCGGCGAGGCGCCATAGGCGTTGCCGTGCTTCAAGGCATCGCCGGCGCGGTCCACGCCCGGGCCTTTGCCGTACCAGAGCGCGAACACGCCGGCGCAGGTGCGCTCGGGGTCGGCTTCGACGCGCTGCGTGCCGAGCACGGCGGTGGCGCCCAGCTCCTCGTTGATCGCGGGCAGGAAGCGCAGTCCCGCTTCCTCGAACTTCTTGCCGGACTTCCACACCGCCTGGTCCACCATGCCCAGGGGCGAGCCGCGGTAGCCGCTGATGAAGCCGCGCGTGTCCAGGCCGGCGGCCGCATCGCGCTGGCGCTGCATCAGCATCAGGCGGACCAGCGCCTGCGTGCCGGTGAGGAAGATGGCGCCATCCGGGGCCCAGAGGCTGTCGCTCAACCGGTACCCGGGGCGGACGATGGTGCTGCTGGTCTCCATGGCTTGACTCGCTTCTTGGGGAAAGCAAAGCTTAGGCGCAGAGCCGGCGAATGGGCTTCCTATTTCCTCTCGTTCGGCGGATCTTGGAGAATGCTGTTCTTCCATTCGCCGGAAAACAGGAATGAACCAGCTCGACCGCCACGACGTGCTGCTGCTTGCCGAATTGCAGCGCGACTCCCGCCAGACCGTGCAGCAGCTCGCCGACGCGGTGGGCCTGTCCAGCACGCCTTGCTGGAAGCGGGTGAAGGAGATGGAAGCGGCGGGCATCATCCGCGGCTACACCGCGCTGGTGGACCGCGAAAAGGTGGGCCTGTCGCTGTGCGTGCTGGCCGAGGTGAACCTCACGCGCCACAACGAGGACGACGTGCGCCGCTTCGAGCAGGCGGTGGCGGGCAGCCCGCAGATCGTCAGCTGCTATGCCACCACCGGCCAGGCCGACTACGTGATCAAGGTGCTGGTGCCGGACATCAAGAGCTACGAGACCTTCCTGCACGAGACCGCGTTCAAGCTGCCGGGCGTGACGCACGTGCGCTCCAGTGTCGTGCTGAAGGAGGTCAAGGCGGAGAGCCGCCTGYCGCTGGCCGGCGGGCCGGCC